>NZ_JBASCI010000260.1:0-31324 GCF_049651565.1 Brooklawnia sp. | reverse complement strand
CCCCAGCAGCGTGAGGATGACCACCCCCGTCAGCTTCCGCCCAGCGCCCGGCTCGATCCCCACCGAGCCGGGCGTCTACCGCTTCTGCGACCCGCACGGCCAGGTGATCTACGTCGGCAAGGCGAAGAACCTGCGGAACCGGCTGAACTCGTACTTCGCCGACCCCGGCAGCCTGCACCCCCGCACCCAGACGATGCTGCGCACCGCCGCCAGCGTGAACTGGACGGTGGTGCACAACGAGCTTGAGGCGCTGCAACTGGAGTACACCTGGATCAAGCAGTTCGACCCCCGGTTCAACATCAAGTACCGCGACGACAAGTCCTATCCGTGGCTGTGCGTGACCTGGAGCGAGGAGTACCCCCGGGTCTTCGTCGGCCGCGGCGCCAAGCGGAAGGGCTGGCGCTACTACGGCCCGTTCGCCCAGGCCTGGGCGGTACGGGAATCGGTCGACCTGCTGCTCCGGGTCTTCCCGATGCGCTCGTGCAGCAACGGGGTCTTCCGGAACGCCGTCGCGGCGAACCGGCCCTGCCTGCTCGGCTACATCGGCAAGTGCGCCGCCCCCTGCGTCGGCCGGGTAAGCGCCGAGGAGCACCGGGAGATCGCCGACGACTTCTGCGCCTTCTGGGCCGGCCAGACCAGAGGGCTGGAACGAAAGCTCACCAGCCGGATGCGGCAGGCTGCCGAGCAGCAGGAGTACGAACGTGCCGCGGTGCTGCGCGACTCACTGGACGCGCTGCGCCAGGCCACCGAGAAGAACGCCATCGTGCTGCCCGAGGGCACCGACGCCGACGTGCTCGCGGTGGCCGCCGATCCGCTCGAGGTAGCGGTGCAGGTCTTCCACGTCCGCTCCGGCCGGGTGCGCGGCGAGCGTGGCTGGGTGGCCGACCGCACCGACGACCGTGAGGTCGGCGAGCTGATCGAGGGCTTCCTGGTCAGCCTCTACGCCGACGAACAGGGTTTCCAGACCAACAACGGCAGCACCATCCCGTCCCAGGTCATCGTCGAGACCGAGTTGCCCTCGGGCGCGGTGCTGGAGGAACTGCTCAGCGAGCAGCGCGGGGCGCGGGTCCGCGTCCAGGTGCCGCAGCGCGGACCGAAGCGGGCCCTGCTCGACACGGTGGCACGCAACGCGGCGGAGGCGCTGGCGATCCACAAGACCAGGCGCGCGTCCGACCTCAACACCCGCAGCCAGGCCCTTGAAGAGCTGCAGGAGGCGCTCGGGATGGCGTCCGCGCCGCTGCGCATCGAGGGATTCGACATCAGCCACCTGCAGGGCACCGAGGTGGTCGGCTCGATGGTGGTATTCGAGGACGCGCTGCCCCGCAAGTCGGAGTACCGCCGCTTCGTGATCAAGTCGTTCGAGGGCTCCAACGACATCGCCGCCATGGACGAGGTGTTGCGTCGACGGTTCAAGCGACTGCTGGCCGACCGCGAGGCGATGGCTGCCACTGGCGCCGACGACGACGGCCCGGTGCTGGTCGACCCGGTGACCGGTGTGCCGCGGAAGTTCGCGTACGCACCTTCGATGGTGGTGGTCGACGGCGGCCTGGCGCAGGTCAATGCCGCCCAGCAGGTGCTGGACGACCTGGGGCTGGCCGACGAGGTGATGCTGGTCGGGCTGGCCAAGCGGCTGGAAGAGGTGTGGCTGCCCGGCGAGGAGTACCCGCTGATCCTGCCGCGGGCCTCCGAGGCGCTGTACCTGCTGCAGCGGGTCCGTGACGAGTCCCACCGGTTCGCCATCACCCACCACCGGGGACGCCGCTCCAAGGCGATGGTCGAATCGGTCCTCGACGGCGTGCCGGGCCTGGGGGAGGTGCGTCGAGCCACCCTGCTGGCGCACTTCGGCAGCCTCAGGAAGCTGCGCTCGGCCACCCTGGATGAGCTGCGGCTGCTGCCGGGCTTCGGGCCGGCGACCGCCCAGGCAGTGCTCGATGCGCTGGCCGCCGAGGACGCCGGGCAGGCCATCAACACCGCTACTGGCGAAGTGATCGACCAGTAGCGCGCCGGGATATCGGCATAATGGGGGTGTGACCCAGCCGCAACTGACCTCAACCCAGGACCTGCCTGCCCCGCCCCGGGTTGTGATCATCACCGGGATGTCCGGCGCGGGCCGCCGCACCGCCGCGCACGCCATGGAGGACCTCGGCTGGTTCGTCGTCGACAACCTCCCGCCCAGCCTGCTGCCCCAGCTCATCGAGACTGTGCGCCGCGGCGGGCAGGACCGGCTCGCGGTCGGGCTGGACGTCCGGTCGCGGGAGATGTTCGACCAGCTCCCACGGGTGCTGGCCCAACTCGAGGCGCAGGGCATCCGCAAGGAGATCTGCTTCCTGGAGGCCAGCGACGAGGCGATCGTGCGCCGGCAGGAGTCGGTGCGCCGGCCGTTGCCGCTGCAGGGCGGTGGCAGCATCACCCAGGCGGTGGCCAAGGAGCGCCGCATGATGAGCGGTCTGCGGGCCGATGCCGACGTCGTCATCGACACCTCGAACACCAATGTGCACCAGCTCAGCTACCGGATCGGCCACATCTATGGTTCTGGGGACGACCAGAACACCCGCTTCCTGATCATGAGCTTCGGGTTCAAGAACGGCGTCCCGGTCGATGCCGACATGGTCTTCGACGTGCGGTTCCTGCCCAACCCGCACTGGGTGCCGCACCTGCGACCCCAGACCGGGCTGGCCAGTGAGGTCAGCGATTACGTGCTCGGCCAACCCGGCGCGTCGGAGTTCCTCGACCTGCTGCAGAAACTGATCGCCACCGTCGGCCCGGGGTACAAGCGGGAGGGCAAGATGCAGGCGACCATCGCCATCGGCTGCACCGGCGGCAAGCACCGCTCGACCGCGCTGAGCGAGGAGTTCGCCGCGCGGTTGCGGGCCGGGGGAGTGCAGGCGAGTGTCATGCACCGCGACCTGGGGCGGGAATGAGCGGTTCCTCGTCGCCCTGCGTGACCGCTCTGGGGGGCGGACACGGGTTGTCCGCCAGTCTGCAGGCGCTGCGCCAGGTGACCGACCGGCTGACTGCGGTGGTCACCGTCGCCGACAACGGTGGCTCGTCGGGACGCCTGCGCCGCGAACTGGGTGGTCTGCCGCCGGGTGACCTGCGGATGGCGCTTGCTGCGCTGTGCGGCGACGACGAGATCGGGCGGCAGTGGGCCACCGTGCTGCAGTCCCGATTCCACAGCGCCGGGCCGCTCAACGGCCATGCGATCGGAAACCTACTCATCGAGGGGCTCTGGCAGCAGCTCGGCGCCGTCAACGGGCTCGACATGGTCGGCCAGCTGCTGCACGTGCGGGGCCGCGTCCTGCCGATGTCGCTGGTGCCGCTGAACATCGAGGCCGACGTGCTCGGCATCGACCCCGACCAGCCCGACGAGGTGACCGTGGTCCGGGGCCAGCACGAGGTCGCGGTGACCAGGGGCCAGGTGATCGCCATCCGACTGGTGCCCGACGAACCGCCGGCCTGCCCAGAGGCCGTCGAGGCCGTCCGGGACGCCGACTTCGTCGTCCTCGGTCCCGGTTCCTGGTTCACCTCGGTGCTGCCGCACCTGCTGGTGCCGGAGCTGGCGGCCGCCATCGTGGAGTCGCACGCCCACCGGGTGCTGAACCTGAACGTGGCCCCGGCCGCCGAGACCGCCGGGATCAGCGCCGCCCGGCACCTGGAGATCCTGGCCGAGCACGCCCCCTCACTGCGCTTCGACACCATCATCGCGGACGCCACGTTCGGCGCCGATGACCACACGTTGCGCACCTATGCCGAAAGTCTCGGCGCCCGGCTGGTGGTCGCCGACGTGCGGCACCACGACGGCAGCGCCCGCCACGACCCGCAGCGACTGGCCGCCGTGCTCCGCCAACTGATGGTCTCTTGACAAGGGGTTACGCGACTCGATCCGAACCCGCCACGAGGTTGTGGGATGATTGCCGCGTGGCGTTGACTCAGCAGGTGAAGACGGAACTCGCGACGGTGCGGGTGCTGAAACCGGAGACCCGCGTCGCCGAACTGGTGGCCATGCTCCGGTTCTCGGGTGGCCTGCACATTGTCAGCGGACGCATCGTGATCGAGTCCGAGTTCGACACCGGTGCTGCGGCGCGCCGACTGCGCAAGGCGATCTCCGACCTGTACGGGTACGAATCCGAGTTCGTCATCATCAACGGGTCCGGCATCCGGCGGGGCACCCGCTACGTCCTGCGGCTGGTGCGCGACGGTGAGGCGCTAGCCAGGCAGACCGGTCTGATCGACTCCCACGGACGCCCGGTCCGGGGCCTGCCGCCACACGTCGTCGGCGCCGGCATGAACGAACAGGACGCGGTCTGGCGCGGCGCCTTCCTGGCCCGTGGCTCACTGACCGAGCCCGGCCGGTCGATGGCCCTGGAGATCACCTGCCCCAGTTCGGAGGCGGCGTTGGCGCTGGTCGGCTCGGCCCGCCGGCTCGACATCCCCGCCAAGGCCCGGGAGGTCCGTCAGGTGGACCGGGTCGTCATTCGCGACGGTGACGCGATCTCGGCCATGCTCACCCGGATGGGGGCGCACGAGTCGGTGCTGCTGTGGGAGGAACGCCGGATCCGCCGTGAGGTCCGGGCATCGGCGAACCGGCTGGCGAACTTCGACGACGCGAATCTGCGCCGCTCGGCGCGGGCGGCCGTTGCTGCCGGGGCGCGGGTCGAACGGGCGCTGGAGATCCTCGGCGATGACGTCCCCGATCACCTGAGGAAAGCGGGGCTGCTGCGCATCGAGCACAAGCAGGCGAGCCTTGAGGAACTGGGGCAATTGCACGACCCGGCATTGACCAAGGACGCCATCGCTGGCCGGATCCGGCGGCTGCTGGCGATGGCCGACAAGGTTGCCGCCGAACGGGGCATCCCGTCCACCGAGGCCGCATTGACCTCCGAACTGACCGACGAGGCGCTCTGATCGGCGTTTCGCGGTGGGCGTGAATGTCCATATCGTTTGGAGCGAATCCGCGATATCCGGCCGGTTTGGCTAGAGTGAGAGACGACCGAAAAGTCTGGCACCCGTGCCCAGGCGAAGGCACAGAGCATCTCTGAAGGAGATCACTACATGACCGTGAAGGTTGGCATCAATGGCTTCGGCCGAATTGGCCGCAACTTCTACCGCGCCGCCAAGGATCAGGGTGCGGACATCGAGATCGTCGCAGCCAACGACCTCACCGACAACAAGACCCTCGCGACCCTGCTGAAGTACGACTCCACGCTGGGTCGGTTCCCGGGCGAGGTCACCTTTGACGAAGAGTCCATCACCGCCGACGGTCACAAGATGAAGGTGCTGGCCGAGCGTGATCCCGCCGCCCTGCCGTGGGGCGATCTGGGTGTCGACGTCGTCATCGAGTCGACCGGCCGGTTCACCACCGCCGAGGCCGCCGGCGCCCACATCCAGGCCGGAGCGAAGAAGGTCATCATCTCGGCTCCTGCCAAGAACGAGGACATCACGATCGTGATGGGCGTGAACGACGGCGACTACGACCCCGGCAAGCACAACATCATCTCGAACGCGTCTTGCACCACCAACTGCCTGGCCCCGGTCGCCAAGGTGCTGAACGACACCTTCGGCATCGAGCGTGGCCTGATGACCACCATCCATGCCTACACCGCCGACCAGAACCTGATGGACGGCCCGCACAAGGACCTGCGCCGCGCTCGCGCTGCCGCCCTGAACATCATCCCCACCAAGACCGGTGCCGCCCAGGCCGTCGCCCTGGTGCTGCCCGAACTGAAGGGCAAGTTCGACGGCTTCGCGCTGCGCGTCCCGGTGTCGACCGGCTCGGTGACCGACCTGAGCTTCGTGTCGGCCAAGGAGACCTCGGTCGAAGAGGTCAACGCCGCGGTGAAGGCCGCCGCCGAAGGCCCGCTCAAGGGCATCCTGGCCTACACCGAGGACCCGATCGTGGTCACCGACATCCAGGGTGATCCGCACTCCAGCATCTTCGATGCCTCCTACACCAAGGTGATCGGCAACCTGGTGAAGATCCTGTCCTGGTACGACAACGAGTGGGGTTACTCCAAGCGGCTGGTCGATGTGGCCAGGCTGGTCGCCAAGAACCTCTGACGAACACCGGTAGATGTAACCCGGGGGCGTGTCGGCTTCGGCCTGGCACGCCCCCGTTCTCTTCACGAACCAACCAACCACCAGAAGGGAAACACTGTGCGATCAGTGAACGAATGGCTGACCGGCCTGCGCGGCCAGCGCGTCGTCATCCGCTGCGACTTCAACGTGCCGCTGGACGGCGAGGTCATCACCGACGATGGCCGCATCAAGTCGGCGTTACCCACCCTGACCAAGCTGCGCGAGGCCGGCGCCCGCACGACCGTGCTGGCCCACCTGGGGCGTCCCAAGGGACAGGTCAACCCCAGGTACTCACTCGCCCCGGTCGCCAGGCGGCTGGGTGAGCTGCTGGGCACCGAGGTCAAGCTGGCCACCGACGTGGTCGGGTCGTCGGCGCAGGAGCTGTCGTCCGGCCTGGCCGACGGCGAGGTGCTGCTGGTCGAGAACGTCCGCTTCGAACCCGCCGAGGAGTCCAAGGACGAGTCCGAGCGCGCCGCGCTGGCCGCCCAGTACGCCAAGCTCGGCGAGTGGTACGTCTCGGACGGCTTCGGTGTGGTGCACCGCAGGCAGGCGTCCGTCTACGACATCGCCAAGCTGGTGCCCGCCGCCGCCGGCGACCTGGTCGCCAAGGAGGTCGAGGTGCTGAGCAAGCTCACCACCGAACCCGAACGGCCCTACGTGGTCGTCCTCGGTGGCGCCAAGGTGGCCGACAAGCTGGCCGTCATCGACAACCTGCTCAAGGTGGCCGACGCGCTGGTGATCGGCGGCGGCATGGCCTACACCTTCCTCAAGTCGAAGGGCTACGAGGTCGGCGACTCGATCCTGGACGACTCCAAGGTCGCCGAGTGCGCCGAGTACCTCAAGCAGGCCGAGGCCGCCGGCAAGCAGATCGTGCTGCCGGTCGACGTCCGGGTCGCTCCCGGTATGAACTTCGAGGCCCGGGAAGTAGTCGGGGAGGTGTCGGTGGTGGCCGCCGACCAGATCCCGGCCGGGCAGCAGGGCCTGGACATCGGCCCGAAGAGCGAACAGCTGTTCGCCGACACCATCCGCCGCGCCAGGACCGTCTTCTGGAACGGCCCGATGGGTGTGGCCGAGATCCCGGCCTTCGCCGGGGGCACCGCCGCCGTCGCGAAGGCACTCACCGAGGTGGACGGCCTGACGGTGGTCGGCGGCGGCGACTCCGCAGCCATCGTGCGCGACCTGGGCTACGCCGACGACCAGTTCGGCTGGATCTCCACCGGCGGCGGCGCGTCCCTAGAGTACCTGGAGGGCAAGACGCTGCCCGGCCTCGTCGTGCTGGACGAACAGCCGGTTCCCGGAGTGGAGGACAACCTATGACCCGCACGCCGATCATGGCCGGCAACTGGAAGATGAACCTGAACCACATCGAGGCCGTGGGGCTGGTCCAGAAGCTGGCGTGGACGCTCGCCGACGAACGCTACGACCGTGACCGTTGTGAAGCGGTGGTCATCCCGCCGTTCACCAACATCCGCAGCGTGCAGACCCTCATCGATGGCGACAGGTTGCCGTTGAAGCATGGTGCGCAGGACGTGTCGCAGCACGACGACGGCGCGTACACCGGGGATATCTCGGCCGGCATGCTGGCCAAGCTCGACTGCAGCTACGTCGTGGTCGGCCACAGCGAACGCCGCCAGTATCACGGCGAGACCGACGAGGTGGTGAACGCCAAGGCGATCAAGGCGCTGGAGAAGGGCATCACCCCGATCATCTGCGTGGGTGAGGGGCTGGAGCTGCGCAAGCAGGGCCGGCAGGTCGAGTACACCGTCGACCAGGTCACCGGTGCGCTGGCCGGCATCTCGGCCAACGACGTCGCGTCGCTGGTGATCGCCTACGAACCGATCTGGGCGATCGGCACCGGTGAGGTGGCACTGCCCGAGGACGCCCAGGAGGTCTGCGGCGCGATCCGGCAGGCGGTCCGCGACCTCTACGACGACCGGGTGGCCGACGCCGTGCGGATCCAGTACGGCGGCTCGGTCAAGGCCAGCAACGTCGTCGACATCATGGCCCAGCCGGATGTCGATGGCTGCCTGGTCGGCGGTGCCAGCCTGAAGGCGGAGGAGTTCGCCAGGATCGTGCTGTTCTACCAGCGGTGATTGCGGGGCAGACGCCACACCAGCAGGGACGCGTCCGGCACGCCGGGGCGTCCCTGCTTCGCGCACCGGCAGTGCGATTCGGGCCCCTGCGAGGGGTGGGATATGATCGCTCGCGTGACTTTCGTACCGTTGATCACGTGGCCGATCACGGCCCTGTCGATCCTGCTGATCGTACTGAGCGTGATCCTCACCGGGTTCATCCTGTTGCACAAGGGGCGTGGTGGCGGACTGTCCGACCTGTTCGGTGGCGGCATGACAACGGGAATGAGTGGCACATCGGTGGCCGAACGCAACCTCGACAGGCTGACGGTGATTGTCGCCCTGCTGTGGGTGCTGTGCATCGCCGGCCTGCTGGTGCTCTACCGCTTCGCGCTCTAGGCGCGGGCAAATGGTCTGGTTTTCGATTCGAGGAAAGAAGTAACTGTGGTTGGTGGCAATGCCATTAAGGGCAGCCGGGTCGGCGCCGGTCCGATGGGCGAGGCGGAACGGGGCGACGCCGCCCCCCGCACCCGGATCAGTTTCTACTGCGCCAATGGGCACGAGACCCGGCCGGCATTCGCGATGGAGGCCGAGCTGCCGGAGGAGTGGGAGTGCACCCGCTGCGGCCTGCCGGCCAGCCTGGACCAGCTGAACCCGCCACCGCCACCGAAGACGCTGCCCTACAAGACGCACCTGGCCTACGTCAAGGAGCGCCGCACCGATGAGGAGGCGGTCGCGATCCTGACCGAGGCGCTGGAGCTGCTGCGCACCCGCCGCGCCAACGGCGAGGTCATCTACTAGAACCGGCAGCGGTAGTAGGGCAGCTGCGCCGCCGCGTCCCGATCGAGGAACCAGTAGGTGGCTTCTGCACCGTGCACCAGACCGGCTGGCGTGCCCTGGTCATGGCGCAGTGCCCGGCCGATGGCGTCCGCCTTGTCGCTGCCGGCCGCCAGCAGCCAGACCTCGCTCGACCGGTTGATCGCGTTGAGGGTGAGCGTGACGCGTTCCGGGGGCTCGACCGGGGCATCGGTCACCCCGATCGCGCTCAGCGTGGTGTCCGACTGCATCCGCAGGCTCTGGTGGTCGGGGTAGATGGATGCCACGTGGCCATCAGTGCCGATCCCCAGCAGGCAGATGTCGAAGGTGACGTCGCCCAACTCCTCGGCGTAGACGAAGGCGGCCTCGTCCGGGTCGGAGGTGCCGGTGCTGGAGGGCATCGGGTGCACCCGGGACGAGACGATGGGCAGCGTCCGGGCCAGCTGGGTCAGCGCCCGGGTCGAGTTGCGCTGCAGGTCGGTGGTGGGGACGTAGCGTTCGCTGCTCCACCACAGCTCCAGCCGCGCCGGGTCGAGGCTGGTGGCCTGGGCGAGGTTGCCGAACGCCGCGTAGACCGGCTGGACGGTGGCGCCGCCGGTCAGCGCCAGGTGCACCACGTCCTGGCTCGCCTGCAGCTGAGCCAGCCGGGACGCCAACCGGCCGGCCATGCTGGTGGCCAGCTCGTCCAGGCTGCGGTAGCGGAAGACCCGTTCCAGGCTCACGCGTGGTCCCGGCGAGCGATGTGACCCATGAGTTCGTCGAAGGCGGCATCGCCGTTGAGCCGGGCCAGTTCCTCGGTCAGCAACTCCTGCATGGACCGCCGGGCCAACGCCACCGGCCGGTCGGGCTGACCGGGCAGCGTCAGGACGGCATCGGTGGGGGACACCCGGCGCAGCGCTACCTGACCACGTTCGGTGTCGAGCAGGACGGCGTGCAGGCCGGGGTAGTCGCTGACCGGCTCAGGACGGCTCACCTGGATCTGCAGCCGCAGTTCGAGCCAGGCTGCCAGCAGCTCGCTCGGCGAGGAGTCAGGCGGACCGATCACCGCAGCCGCGGTCACCGGCGACGTGACCTGGTCCAGCGCCGCCACCAGCATGGCCCGCCAGCGGGTGAGCCGGGTCCAGGCCAGGTCGGTGGTGCCGGGGCTGTGCTCTTTGGCCATCCGGCGCACGGCTGCTACCGGATCGTCAGCGGTGCTGGAATCGACTATCAAGCGGTTCGTCAACCCGCGCAGGTCGCGGTTCGGCAGACTCTTGGGGGCCTTCGACGGCCACCAGATCACCACCGGCAGCTCCGGCAGCAGCAGCGGCAGAAGCACCGATTCGGCGTGTTCGTCGACTTCGCCGGAGAACTCCAGCGTGATGATCTCGGTTGCCGAGCTGAAGGACGCAACTTCAGCGTTCAGTCCCGCTTCGTTGGCCAGTCCCCGGATCGCGATCAGCATTCGTGACGGGTGCAGCGAGGCTGCCTGCCGGGCCTCGGCTGTCGCGTCCAGGGCGCCCTCGGCCGGAGTGTTGACCACCAGGGTGAGCACCTGACCCGACGACGCCTGGCCCTCCTTCCGAAGCCGGAACAGGGTCTCGTTGATCTGCCGGGCGTCGGTGTTCTCGAGCCTGATTGTCATCTGCCCTCCTACGGACGTCGCCACGCGAAGCCATCGCGGGCCAGCATCTCATCGGCGCACCGCGGCCCCCACGTGCCGGCGTGGTACTGCTCCGGCTGCTTGCCGTCGGCCCACATATCGAGCACCGGGTCGAGGATCTGCCAGGAAAGCTCCACTTCACGCTGCTGCGGAAACAGCGGGGGGTCGCCGAGCAGCATGTCCAGGATCAACCGCTCGTATGCTTCCGGGCTGGTCTCGGTGAACGAACCGGTGTAGGAGAAGTCCATGCTGACCTGCCGGATCTCCATCTGGGTGCCCGGGATCTTGGCCCCGAAGTTCATCTCGATTCCCTCGTTCGGCTGGATGCGGAGCACCAGCGCGTTCACCCCGAGTTCTTCGATGTCGGGCTGGTTGAACGGCATGTGCGGAGTGCGCCAGAAGTTGAGTGCAATCTCGGTGATCCGGCGCGGCGCCCGCTTGGCGGTGCGCAGGTAGAACGGCACTCCAGCCCATCGCCGAGAATCGATGTCGACCCTGATCGCAGCGTACGTCTCGGTGGTGGACGCCGGGTCGATGCCGTCCTCCTCGAGGAAACCTCTGACCAGTCTGCCGCCCTGCCACCCGCTGGTGTACTGACCGTTGGCGCTGTGCAGCCTCATGTCGCCGGGCACCCTGGAGGCCTCCAGCACCTTCTCCTTCTCGCGGCGCAGCGCGTTGTGATCGAAGGTGTTGGGTTCCTCCATTGCGGTCAATGCCATGAGCTGGAAGAGGTGGTTCTGGATCACGTCTCGGGCTGCGCCCACGCCATCGTAGTAGCCGGCGCGGCCGCCGATGCCGATGTCCTCGGCCATGGTGATCTGCACGTGGCTCACGAAGTTCCGGTTCCACACCGGCTCGTACATCATGTTGGCGAACCGGAACGCCAACAGGTTCTGGACGGTCTCCTTGCCGAGGTAGTGGTCGATCCGGAAGACCCGCTCGGGCGGGAAGGCCGCGGAGACCACCCGGTTGAGGTCCTGCGAGCTGGCCAGGTCGTGGCCGAACGGTTTCTCGATGATCGCCCGTTTCCAGCCGTTCGACTGGTCGGTCAGGCCGTGGGCGTCCAGTTGTCCGATGACCTGCTCGAAGTTCTTGGGCGGGATCGACAGGTAGAAGGCGTGGTTGCCTCCGGTGCCGTGTTCGCGGTCGAATCGTTGCAGGGTCTGCCGGAGACGGACGAACGCCTCCGGCTCGCCGAAGCTGCCCGGTACGAACTCGATGCCGCTGGACAGCTGTCGCCAGACCTCGGGACGGAAGGGCGTCCGGGCATACTCCCGGACGCTTTCCTCCACGTGCTGGATGAACTGTTCGTTGGTCCAGTCCCGCCGGGCGAAGCCGACCAGCCCGAAGCCGGGCGGCAACGCCCCGTGGCTCGCCAGCTCGTAGATGGCCGGGAGCAGCTTCTTGCGGGCCAGGTCGCCGGTCACCCCGAACAGCACCAGGACGCTCGGTCCGGCGATCCGGGGGAGCCGACGATCGTCGCTGTCGCGCAGCGGGTTGATCCAGGAACCGTTCATAACTCCTCCGGGCGAGGGTTGGCTCAGGCCTTGGCCAAGGCGGCCGTCACGGCGTCAACCAATTCGTTCCACGAGACCACGAACTTGTCAACACCCTCGCTCTCGAGGACGTCATAGACATCGGCGAAGTCGATTCCGACCGCCGCCAGGTCGGCCATCACCCTGGCCGCGTCTTCGTAGTTGCCGGTGATGGTGTCACCGGTGACCACGCCGTGCTCGGCGAAGGCGTCCATGGTCTTGGCGGGCATGGTGTTCACGCACGGACGGGCGACCAGCTGCGACACGTACATGGTGTCGTCGTAGTCGGGGTTCTTGACACCGGTGCTGGCCCACAGCGGACGCTGCAGGTTGGCACCCTTGGCCTTGAGGGCCTGGAACCGCTCGGAGGCGAAGATCTTCTCGAAGGCCTGGAAGGCCAGCCGGGCGTTGGCGATGGCAGCCTTGCCGCGCAGAGCGAGCGCCTCGTCGCTGTCGATGGCCTCGAGTCGCTTGTCAATCTCGGTGTCGACGCGGCTGACGAAGAAGGACGCGACCGAGTGGATCTGGGACAGGTCCTTGCCGGCGGCGTCGGCGTCCTCGAGGCCGGACAGGTAGGCGTCCATGACCTGCTCGTAGCGCTCGATCGAGAAGATCAGGGTGACGTTGACGCTGATGCCCTTGGCGATGGTGGCGCGGATGGCCGGCAGGCCGGGCCTGGTCGCGGGGATCTTGACCAGCACGTTCGGCCTGCTGACCAGGCTGTACGCGAGTTCGGCGTGTTCAGCGGTGGTATCGGTTTCCATCGCCAGGGTCGGGTCGACCTCGATGGAGACCCGGCCGTCATAGCCGTCGGTGCTGGCGTAGAGATCGGCGAAGACGTCGCAGGCAGCGGCGACGTCGCGGCTGATCAGGGTACGGATGGCGGGCAGCGGATCGTTGCTCTGTGCCTTGAGCTCGGCCAGGTCGGCGCCATACAGGCTGAGGTCCTGAAAGGCGGCTGCGAAGATGGTCGGGTTGGTGGTGACACCGGTGACCGACTTCTCATCGATGAGCGATTGCAGTTCGCCGGATTGGATCTTGTCGCGGGACAGGTCGTCCAGCCAGATCGAGACCCCTGCGTCGTGGAGTGCCTTGAGATTGGGGTTCATGATTCTCCCTCGAGTATGGGTTGGACCAGCGCTGCAACTCTATCGGCCGACCGGGGCAGTGGGGTCAAGTCCACCAATCCCCGCTACCACTGCGGCATACAGCTGGTCGAGCTGCTGCTGCCGGGCGTCGTAGAACGGGGCGGCGACCGGATCGGGCTGCAGCGCCTCGCCGGTCTCCACCGTGGCGCGGGGCACGTCGGGGGCCAGTACGTCGAGGGCGATGAAGGCGTTGCCCTGCAGCGTGGAGCGCTTGATGGTGACCGGTGTCAGCTCCAGGGTGAGCCCGTCGGCCAGCACGGTCAGCAGTCCGGGGGCCTCGCTGGCGACCCGGCCGCCCACCCGGGCGCTGGTGAGTCTGGGCGCCAGCTCAAGCAGCTGGTTGGTGATCCGCTGGAACGACCAGACGATGCCCTCCAGCACCCCGCGGTAGAGCTCCAGGGCGGAGGTGGAGTAGTCGAGACCCTGCACAGTCGCGCGAGCGGTGCCGACCCAGCCGGTGGACCTTTCCCCGGTGAAGAACGGCAGCACCAACGGGCTGACCCGGCTGGGCGGTTCGTGCAGTTGGGCGGCCAGGGTCTCGGCGTCCGGCAGGTTCAGTTCCCGGTACATCCAGGCCGTGGCTCGTCCGACGTCATTGACCGCCCCGCCGACCAGGCTGTGGCCGGCGTCCACCCGGTAGCTCCACAGCCCTGTGGGCAGCGGCAGCCCTTGGTCGCCGACCGGGTCGTCGATCAGCAGCCGCATCGCACCAGAGGTGGACAGCGAGATGACCAGCCCGCCCAGGCCGGTGCCGATACCGCGGGTGGCGGCGTAGCCGTCGCCGATCGCCGGGAACCAGTGCGCCTGGCGCAGGTCGGGCCACTTGCGGTGGGCGATCGCGCCCGGTTGCGGCCGCAGGGCGTGATCAGGATCAGCGACCTCGGACAGTCTGCCGGCGTCCAACCTGCTCAGCTCCAGAGCCCGGTCGTCCCACTGCCCGGTGCGCCGGTTCAGCAGCCCCGACCAGGCGGCGGTGGAGGTGCCGGCGGCGGTCTGGCCGAGCAGTCGCAGGTGGATGTACTCGCCGAGGGACAGCCAGCTGGTGGCTGCTGCCCAGTGGTCGGGGTAGTTCCTGGCCAGCCAGCGCAGCCGGGCGGGCAGGTAGCTGGCGTGGAACCGGCAGCCGGTACGGGCCTGGATCTCATCCTCGTCGGCCTCGGCGCGCAGGCCCGCCACCTCATCGGCGCAGCGGTTGTCGTTGTAGTTGAAGCAGGGCGTGATGGCGCGGCCGCTGGCATCCACTCCCACCAGCGAGGACGCGAAGGTGTCCAGCGCCACTCCCGCGATGGGCAGGCCGTCGGCCAGGTCGACCAGTTCGCTGATCAGGCCGATGACCTCATCCACCACCTGGTCAGGGTCGATGGTCGAGGTGCCGTCAGTCGCGGTGGTGAAGGCGTGCGGGGTCTTCGCCCGGGGCCGGATGGGGCGGCCGGTCACGTCATAGAGGGAACCCCGGCTGGCCGTCGACCCGATGTCGAGCGCAAGCAGCAGCGGCAGCGTCACCTTCGACAGCCCCAGGCGGGAGGTCCTGCTCACCATACGCCCGAGCGTATCGGCTGCAGGGGTGTCGGCGGTGACGCTGCCGCAATGATGGCTTGGTCAGACCCCGACCGAGTGGTACCTGACGTCGTCCTCGTCGCGATCGTCGCTGACGCCGTCGACCAGCGGCTCGCCCTGTTCAGTGACCGCAGCTGCCGGGACCACGTCGTGGTGCAGCGCCTGCTGGACGTCGTCGAGGTCGAGGCCGATCCGCATCCCGTAGAACGACCGGTAGACGAAGAACAATGCGGCGGCCAGGAAGATCACCGCGCCGGCGACGACCAGCACCGGTGAGCCGGCCCGGATCGAAACCGCCAGTTCGACGGCCAGCAGCCCGAACAGGGTGCTGAACTTGATGATCGGGTTCAGCGAGACCGAGCTGGTGTCCTTGAACGGGTCGCCCACGGTGTCTCCGATCACCGCGGCGTCGTGCAGTTCGGTGCCCTTGGCGTCCAGGTCGACCTCGACCAGCTTCTTCGCGTTGTCCCAGGCGCCGCCGGCGTTGGCCATGTAGATGGCCTGGAAGAGCCCGAAGATGGCGATCGAGATCAGGTAGCCGATGAAGAACCACTCGTCCACGAACGCGAACCCGAGGGTGGCGAAGAAGATGCCGAGGAAGATGTTCAGCATGCCGTCCTGGGCGTACTTGGTGCAGATCTCGACGACGCTGCGGGAGTCCTTCACCGAGGCGCGGGTGACGCCGTCCAGCTTGATGTTGGCCTTGATGAAGTCGACCGCACGGTGCGAACCGGTGATGACCGCCTGCATCGAGGCGCCGCTGAACCAGTAGATGATCGCGCCGCCGCTGATCAGCCCCAGCAGCAGCGCCGGGTTCAGCAGGGACAGGTTCATGCCCAGCGGGCCGAACGGGTCCTTGTCGGTCAGGGTCATGATGATCGAGAAGATCATCGTGGTGGCGCCGACCACGGCGGTGCCGATCAGGACCGGCTTGGCGGTGGCCTTGAAGGTGTTGCCGGCGCCGTCGTTTTCCTCCAGCAGCCGCTTGGCCTGCTGCCACTGCGGGACGAACCCGAAGTCGCGCTCGATCTCGGCCTCGACGCCGGGGATCTCCTCGATGGTGGACAGCTCGTAGACGCTCTGGGCGTTGTCGGTGACCGGGCCGTAGGAGTCGACGGCGATGGTGACCGGCCCCATGCCGAGGAAGCCGAACGCCACCAGACCGAAGGCGAAGATCGCCGGGGCGATCATCAGGGTGTCGAAGCCGAGCGTGCTGATGCCGGCGCCCGCCGCCATCAGCACGACGATCGCCAGGCCGATCCAGAACGCGGAGAAGTTGCCGGCGGTGATGCCCGACAGGATGTTCAGGCTCGGGCCGCCCTGCTGTGAGGAGACCGTGACCTCACGGACGTGCCGGGACTTGGTGGAGGTGAACGCCTTCACCAGTTCGGGGATAAGCGCACCGGCCAGGGTGCCGCAGCTGACGATCACCGACAGCTTCCACCACAGCCCGCCGGGCAGGTCGCCGACCAGGACGGCGGAGGTGGCGAAGGTGAGCACGATACAGGTCAGCGAGGTGAGCCAGACCAGGTTGCTCAACGGCCGCTCGAAGTCCATCTCCTCGGCGTGCTCGTGGCGGGTCCGGGTGTACATCGAGTTGGCCAGGTAGGACACGAACGAGCCGACCACCATGACGGCGCGGATGAAGAAGACCCATACCAGCAACTGCACCTGGGTCTGGGTGTCGTGGACGCCGAGCAGGATGAAGGTCACCAGGGCCACACCGGTGACGCCGTAGGTCTCGAAGCCGTCGGCGGATGGGCCGACCGAGTCGCCGGCGTTGTCGCCAACGCAGTCGGCGATGACGCCCGGGTTGCGGGCATCGTCCTCCTTGATCTTGAAGACGATCTTCATCAGGTCGGAGCCGATGTCGGCGATCTTGGTGAAGATGCCGCCGGCGATGCGCAGCGCCGAGGCACCCAGCGATTCGCCGATCGCGAAGCCGATGAAGCACACCCCGGCCAGCTCACCGGGCAGGAAGAGCATGATGAACAGCATCATGAACAGCTCGACGCTGATCAGCACCATGCCGACGCTCATCCCGGCGCTCATCGGGATGGCGTGGGCCGGGTAGGGCTTGCCGCGCAGCGCGGCGAAGCTGGTGCGGGAGTTGGCGAAGGTGTTGACGCGGATGCCGAACCAGGCGATGAAGGCGCTGCCCAGCATGCCGATCAGGCTGAACAGCAGGATGATCGACACCCGGCCGATCGGGAAGTCGACCAGGAAGAAGTAGTAGATGAAGACCACCGCGGCGATGAACGCCCACAGCACCGCCAGGAAGCGGAGCTGCTTGGCGAGGTAGGCCTGGCAGGTGCGGTAGATCAGCTCGGAGATTCCCAGCATCGACCGGTGCACCGGCAGACCGCGCAGCTTGGCGTAGTTCCACAGCCCGAAGACGAGCCCGCCGACACAGACGACCAGGCCGAGCATCAGCAGGGTGTGGCCGTCGACCATCCCTGCGATGAAGCTGACCGAGTCCAGCGGGGGTAGTTGCAGGTTGGCTTCGCCGCCACCGGCATGCTGGGTGGGGGCGCCACCGCCACCGCCACAGCTGGTCAGGCTCGCAATGATCGCCAGTGCGGCGAACAGACCGAGCGGACGGGCGAGTCTCGCGCCTGCGGAACCTCGGGTGCGGGCAGCATTGCGGCCGGACCCCTGGAAATCGATGTTCATCACTGAACCTCTGCTTGATCCTGATAGGTGTGTCGGGAAAAGAGCCCAACGAACCAAACGCTACGTCGCGGCGGCAGGCGGGTGGACACCGGGGTCGGATGCTGACCCTGGGGTGTGGCGCGGCCGAGGATCGGCTACTACTTCACCGCCCCTGAGGTCAGGCCCGAGGTGAGGAACTTCTGCAGCCAGAAGAAGACGATCAGTGGCGGCAGGCAGGCCAGCACCGCGCCGGCCGAGAAGACCGGCCAGTTCGAGTTGGTCTGCTCCGACACGTACTGGTACAGGCCCAGGGCCAGGGTCTGCGCGTTCGGGTCCATGCCCACCACGATCGAGGCGATCGCGAACTCGTTGAACGTGGTGATGAAGCTCAGCAGGCCAACCACCGCCAGGGTGGGCACCACCAGCGGCAACAGGATGGTGAAGAAGATCCGCGCATGCCCGGCACCGTCGATCCGGGCCGCCTCGTCCAGCGACTTGGGCACCGAGTTGAAGAAGCCGTACATCAGGTACGTGTTGGCGCCCAGCGCGCCGCCCAGGTAGATGAACATCAGGGCCAGCAGCGAACCCAGCCCGAGGGCGGGGATGACGCGTCCCAACTGGGTGAGCAGCAGGAAGATCGCGACCAGGTTGAGCACCTGGGGGAACATCTGGATCAGCATCAGGCTGAGCAGCCCGCCGCGGCGTCCGGCGAACCGTAACCGGCTGAACGCGAACGCGGCCAACGCCGAGAACAGCACGGTGAGCACGGCGGTGACGGTGGCCAGGCCGACCGTGTTCAGGTACCAGCGGCCGTAGGGCCGGTTCGGCTGGTTGAAAAGTTGCTGGTAGTTGATCCCCGAGATCCGGGTGAACAACCGGTTCGAGCCGGTCATCGTGCCGGCCGGGTCGAGGGAGGCCGACAGCACGTACAGGATCGGGAAGATCGCCCAGACGATCGCCACCACGGCGACCAGGTGACGCCAGCCCAGTCGGCGGGCCCACTTGCCGAAGGTCATCCGGTTCTCGGGTACCTCGATGACCTCGCCGTCGCGCAGGGTCACGGTTTCAGCGGTCTTGGAAGCAGCCATGTCAGTTGATGTCCTCCAGTGCCCGGGTCTGCCGGAAGCCCAGCCAAGAAACGAATCCCACGATCACGAAGATCAGGAAGGCGAAGGCGCTGCCCAGGCCGTACAGCCGGTCCATGTCGCCGAAGGCCACCTTGTAGACCATCGAGATCAGGATGTCGCTGGCCCCCACGTCCAGGCTGGTGTCGCCGAACCGGGGGCCGCCCCTGGTGAGCAGGTAGACGAGGTTGAAGTTGTTGAAGTTGAACGCGAACGAGCTGATCAGCAGCGGCGCCAGCGACACCATCAGCAGCGGCAGCTTGATGCTGAAGAAGGTCTGCAACGGGCTGGCGCCGTCCACCTGGGCGGCTTCCAGCACCTCGTCCGGCAGCGACTGC
Source organism: Brooklawnia sp. (assembly GCF_049651565.1). GTDB lineage: Bacteria > Actinomycetota > Actinomycetes > Propionibacteriales > Propionibacteriaceae > Brooklawnia. The sequence goes on along the minus strand of NZ_JBASCI010000260.1, from coordinate 12,365 downwards.
AGGGCACCGGTGCAGACCAGGAACTGGTAGGGGAAGCCGAGCCAGAGGTTGACGATCAGCAGCGAGACCTTGGCCAGCGTGGGACTGGTCAGCCAGGCCACGTCCGCGCCGCCGAGGATGACCTGGTTGATGAACCCGAAGTCACGGTTCAGCAGGCCGCTCCAGACCATGATCATCATGGCGGCCGGGAAGGCGTAGGGCAGGATCATCAGCCCGCGGTAGATCCGTTGGCCGCGCAGCCGCACGTTGAAGACCATGGCCAGCGCCAGGCCGAGGGCGAACGTGGTGGCCACCGAGACGATCGAGAAGACGAAGGTCCATACCAGCACCCGCAGGAAGGGTGCCCGGATGTCGGGGTCGGTGACCGCGCTGACGTAGTTGTCGAGGCCGACGTTGATCTTCCAGCCGGGCAGGATCGAATTGCCCGCCTCGTCGACGAACAGGCCTTCGCCGCCGTCGCGGTAGACCCTGCCGCTCGGGTCGGTGAAGGTGTCGGTGGCCGGGTCGTAGACCATCGTGGAGGTGTAGACGTAGGCGACCGATCCGGTGGTGGTGCGGATGAAGCCGTCGGTGGAGTCATCGGAGATCGGCACCTGCATCGCGGCTACCTCGGCCTGCCGCTGGCTGAGTTCGGCGAAGTCGAGGACGCGGAAGTCGTCGGCGGCGATCGGACGGCCCCGCGAGTCGAACTGGACCCCGCTCACCTGCGCCAGCGGTGTGTCGTTGCTGCCGGCCAGCACGTCCCCGGACGCCGGATCGACCACCAGCAGCCAAAGGTCGTCGTTGCGTTCGGCGACCGCGGCCGGGTACTCCGGCGAGTCCGGCACCCGCACCTGGTTGGCCTTCTGGATGGCGACGATCGCGTCATTCTTGGAGCCGTTGTGGCCGTCGCCGTAGTTGGTGAAGGACGCGTAGACCGTGTACAGCGCCACGCTCACCGAGAAGATCAGCATGAAGGCCACCCCGGGTGCCAGGTACTTGCCCGGCAGCAGCCGGTTGGGTGGCAGGTAGATGACGTTGATGACGATGGTGATGGCCGCGACGCCGGCGAATACCAGCCAGGCCTCCTCGATGGCGGCGGTGATGGCGGTGAAGACCATCACCGCGTCGAACAGGCCCAGCAGGATGATCTTGACCAGCTGTGCCGACAGTGACAGGGAGTGCGCGGCCTGGGCGCGGTTGACCCGCGCCTCCCGTTCTGCGATCCGGGGTGAGTCCGGAGTCTGGGTGGGTTGGGCTGTCATGGGTTGCCGTCCTGGGGTTGGACGCCGCTGCGCGGCTGGTGGCGGGCGGGACGGTGGCGCCCGATCGGGCCCCAGGTGGCGACCACCCGGAGCCCGACAGGCGTCCTGTTGACTGGTTCAGCCGATCTTGCCCTGCAGGGTATCGACCATGGACTGCCAGGTGCCGGCCGGGTCGTCGGTGCGCTGGTCGACGATCTCGGTCAGCGCGTTGCCCCAGTCGGTCCACACCCCGGCCATGGCGGGCACGTTGGGCATCGGGACGCCGGCGGCGCCGACTGCACCGAAGGCGGCCACGTCGGGATCGGAGCTGGCGGCCTCGAAGGCGGCCTTGTTCGCCGGAGCCCGGTTGCCGGCCTCGAACAGCGCGGTCTGGGTCTCCTCGGTGGCCACGTACTCGGTCAGGAACCGCTGCACCGACAGTTCGTTCTGGGTGTAGGCGCTCATCGCGAAGCCCCAGGCCCCGACGAACGGTGCGGCCGGTTCGGGGCCGGCCGACGGGATCGGGTCGATCGAGTAGTCGAACCCGGCGGCCTTGACCTGGTCCAGGTTCCACGGGCCGGTGACGATGAACGGGCTGTTGCCGGCGGTGAACTCGGTGATCGCGATGTCGTTGGTGATGCTCAGCCGCAGGATGCCGGCCTTGGCCTGCTCGTCCAGCCACTGGGCGAAGGCGGCGCCCGCCTCGCCGCCCATGGCGACCTGGCTGGCGTCGTAGGAGCCGTCGGCGGTCAGCTCGAAGACCGGAGCCCCGAAGGACTGCTGGAAGGGGTACAGGTTGTAGGCGGACGCCGTGGTGGCGTCGTCGCCGCCGACCAGGATGGGGAAGGAGGTGCCGGCGGCCTGCCCGGCGGCGACCGCATCGTCCCAGGTGGCCGGGGCGTCGGGCGCCAGTTCGGTGTTACGGATCAGGGCCAGGTTCTCGATCGAGTACGGCACGCCGTAGACCTGTCCCTCGTAGGTGAATGCCTGCACCGTGACCGGCTGGAAGTCCTCCGCCGCGCCGCCCAGCTCGATCGGGGCGATGACGCCGTTCTGCACCATGCGGCCGATGTTGTCGTGCGCGGTGATGATGGCGTCGGGGCCCTGACCGCTGGGGGCCTGGGTGGTGAAGTCGTCCACGATCGCCGAGCTATCCTTGACGATCAACTGCACCGACACGCCGGTGTCGGCCTCGAACTGCTCGGCCAGTGGGGTGAGGACGGGTTCGCGGTTGGAGTCGATCCAGATCGAGATGCCGCCGGCCGATGCCGGGGCGGAGGTGGCCGCCGTCGGGGATGGGGTGGTCTCGGTGGTTCCTGAGCCGCCGCCTCCGCAGGCGCTCAGCGACAGGGTGCCCGCGACGGCGAGTGCCGCACCGAGGGTGAGGAGCTTCCTCATCTTTGAGCCTTTCATGTAGCGTGCAGGTGGCACGGGGTGAGCGCACCTGATACTTCGATTCCAGCCCAGGTCTGGGTGCCTCGGGTGCGCGGCCCACCATGTCGAGACCAAACTGTAACCTTCGCGGCGTCCCGTTGGCGCGGCGGTGACCGTCACCCGACTGGGTGGCATGGTCGCATCCCGGGACGCGTTTGGTTTTCGGCATCGAATTAGACAACATGGTTGTTGTGAATTCCATGAGCAGGTTCGTCCCCGAGAGCCCGGTGCGGGCTCAGGCGACCGCTCCGGATCCCTCCACCAGGCAGCGGGTTCTCGACCTGCTGCTTGCCAGGGGGACGATGACGGCGTCCGAGCTGGCCGGGGCGCTGGGGTTGACCACCGCCGGAGTGCGTCGCCACCTGGCCGCGCTCGTGGAGTCCGGCGACATCACCGCCCGGGAGCAGGCCGGCCCCCGCGGGCGCGGTCGTCCCGCCCAGGTCTTCTCGTTGACCCCGACCGGCCGGCGCGTCTTCGGGCAGGCCTACGATGACCTGGCGCTGAGCGCACTACGCGAACTGGTCGACGCAGCTGGCCCGGACGCCATCGACCGGCTGGCCGAGAAGCGGCTGGCCGACATCGAGGCCGACTACCTGCGTCGCCGGGCAGTCGCGCCGGACGCCGACCCCACGCAACTGCTCGCCGACGCCCTCAACGCGGCCGGCTACTTCGCCTCCACCCAGGACGACGGTGCGTTGTGCCAGCACCACTGTCCGGTGGCCCACGTGGCCGTCCACTTCCCGCAACTGTGCGAGGCGGAGGCCAGTGTCTTCGCCCGGCTGCTCGGCACCGACGTCTCCCGATCGGCCACCATCGCCTCCGGCGATGAGGCTTGCCGTACCCACTTGGGTGGCCGCACGTTGCTGCCCAACCCGACCACTCAAAGCGCGAATCAAACCAGCGCAGATCGAAAGGTGAGCGCATGACCACTCAGGTCGATATCCCAACCACCGCGACGCAGCAGCCGACCCAGGCCGAGCACATCGAGGCCCTGTCGCAGTACCGCTACGGCTGGCACGATTCCGACATCGCCGGCGCCACGGCCAGGCGCGGCCTGTCCGAGGCGGTCGTCCGCGAGATCTCGGCGATCAAGGACGAACCCGAATGGATGCTGGAGCGCCGGCTGCGGGCCCTGAAGCTGTTCAACCGCAAGCCGTTGCCGAACTGGGGTGCCGACCTGTCAAGCATCGACTTCGACTCGATCAAGTACTACGTGCGCTCCACCGAGCGGCAGGCCACCAGTTGGGAAGAACTGCCCGAGGACATCAAGAACACCTACGACCGGCTGGGCATCCCCGAGGCGGAGAAGGCGCGGCTGGTCGCCGGTGTGGCGGCCCAGTACGAGTCCGAGGTGGTCTACCACAAGATCAACGAGGAGCTGGAGCGGCAGGGCGTCATCTTCCTCGACACCGACACCGGCCTGAAGGAGCACCCCGAGCTCTTCCAGGAGTACTTCGGCACCGTCATCCCGGCTGGCGACAACAAGTTCTCCGCGCTGAATACGGCGGTCTGGTCGGGCGGCTCGTTCATCTACGTGCCCAAGGGCGTTCATGTCACCATCCCGCTGCAGGCCTACTTCCGGATCAACACCGAGAACATGGGCCAGTTCGAGCGCACCCTGATCATCGCCGACGAGGGCTCGCACGTGCACTACGTCGAGGGCTGCACCGCGCCGATCTACAAGACCGACTCGCTGCACTCCGCCGTGGTGGAGATCATCGTCAAGAAGGACGCGCGGGTCCGGTACACCACCATCCAGAACTGGTCGAACAACGTCTACAACCTGGTCACCAAGCGCGCCACGGTCGCCGAGGGCGGCACCATGGAGTGGATCGACGGCAACATCGGCTCCAAGGTCACCATGAAGTACCCGGCGGTCTGGCTGATGGGCCCGCACGCCAAGGGTGAGACCCTGTCGGTGGCGTTCGCCGGTGAGGGCCAGCACCAGGACACCGGGTCCAAGATGGTGCACGCCGCCCCGCACACCAGCTCGACGATCGTGTCGAAGTCGGTCTCGCGCAGCGGCGGCCGGGCGTCCTACCGGGGCCTGGTGGAGGTGCAGCCCGGGGCGCTGCACTCGGCGTCCAGCGTCAAGTGCGACGCCCTGCTGGTCGACAACATCTCCCGCACCGACACCTACCCTTACGTCGACGTGCGCGAGGAGGATGTGTCGATGGCCCACGAGGCCACCGTCTCCAAGATCAGTGAGGACCAGCTGTTCTACCTGATGCAGCGCGGCCTCGGGGAGGACGAGGCGGCCGCGATGGTGGTGCGGGGGTTCGTCGAGCCGATCGCCCGCGAGCTGCCGATGGAATACGCGCTCGAGCTCAACCGTTTGATTGAGCTGCAGATGGAGGGTGCGGTCGGCTGACCAGGCACCGCGAAGCCGATCGACCAGAGAACCAGAAGAGAGAAGCCCAGTTGAGCACCATCACCAGCGACCCGCGCCCGGGTATCGCCAGCACCCAGTTCACCTCACACCTGCACCCAGAGCCGTCCTGGCAACTGGCCGACCACTTCGTGCCCACCGGGCGCGAGGAGACCTGGCGGTTCACGCCGGTCAAGCGGTTCCAGACGCTGATCGACGCGAGCGTCGACGGCGAGCTCGAGGTTCGCACCAGCCTGCCGGAAGGTGTGACCAGCCGACGGATCAGCCCTCAGCAGGCCCGGGAACTGTCGTTCGACGCCCCGGTCGACATCGTCGCCGCTCGGGCGGTCACCGGGGCGTCCGCGGGTGCGGTGCTGGTGGAGGTGCCTGCCGGGGCGACCCCGAGTGAGCCGCTGGTGGTCGAACTGCACGGCGACGGCAGGGACGCGGCCGTCCACCTGCTGGTCGACATCGCCCACCAGGCCGAGGTCACCGTGGTGCTGCGGCACACCGGCTCGGCCCGGCTGGCCGCCAAGGTTGAGGTGCACGTCGGTGAGGGCGCCCAGGTCGACATCGTCTCGGTGCAGGACTGGGACGCCGGAGCCGTCCACGGCGGCCAGTTCTCGGTGCTGGTGGGACGCGACGCCAAGGTGCGCACCATCCAGGCCTCGGTCGGCCACGGCGACGTGCGGCTGGTCGAGCGCGCCGAGTACGCCGGCCCGGGCGGTGAGCTGGAGCAGCTGGGCATCTACTTCGTGCAGTCCGGCCAGCACGTCGAGCACCGGCTGCTGGTCGACCACAACCACCCGCGCACCGTCAGCCACGTCGACTACCGCGGCGCCCTCCAGGGCAAGGGCGCGCACTCGGTGTGGATCGGTGACGTGATGATCCGCAAGAACGCCGTCGACATCGAGACCTACGAATCCAACAAGAACCTGATGCTCACCGAGGGCTGCCAGGCCGACTCGGTGCCGAATCTCGAGATCGAGACCGGCGAGATCCGCGGTGCGGGCCACTCCAGTTCGACCGGCCGGTTCGACGACGAGCAGCTGTTCTACCTGCGCAGCCGGGGCATCCCGGAGGAGCAGGCCCGCCGGCTGGTCGTGGAGGGCTTCTTCCTCGACATCATCCGCCGGATCGGGGTGCCGCAGATCGAGTCCCGGCTGACCGAGGCCCTCAACGCCCAGCTGGCCAGCATCGACGGCATCACCCACGAGGCGATGCTCGGCGAGGCCCATCCCGAGGAGCGGCAGTGAACCCGGTCCCGGTCGCCACCCTCGACGAACTCGGCGACATCCCGCTGGGAGTCGAGGTACCCGACGCCGACCTCGAGCTGGCGCTGGTCCGGATCGGCGACGAAGTCTTCGCCATCCGCGACGAGTGCAGCCACGGCAAGGTCCGGCTCAGCGAGGGCGACGTGGATGCCAGCTTGTGCGCCATCGAGTGCTACCTGCACGGATCAATGTTCGACCTGCGCACCGGCGCCGCCATCAACCTGCCGGCCACCCAGCCGGTCCCCGTCTACCGCTGTGTCATCGAGGACGACCAGGTCCTCGTCGACATCGACAACCCGATCAACAACCAGGAGAACTGAACCAACATGGCAGACCTCGTCATCACCGACCTGCACGTCGATGTCGAAACCGAGTCCGGCCCCAAGCCGATCCTGCACGGCGTCGACCTGACCATCAACACCGGTGAAGTGCACGCCATCATGGGTCCCAACGGCTCGGGCAAGTCCACCCTGGCCTACGCCATCGCCGGCCACCCCAAGTACCACATCACCTCCGGGTCGGTGAAGCTGGACGGCGTCGAGCTGACCGAGCTCACCGTCGACGAGCGGGCCAAGGCCGGGCTCTTCCTGGCCATGCAGTACCCGATCGAGGTGCCCGGAGTCTCCACCAGCAACTTCCTGCGCACCGCCAGGACGGCGCTGGACGGGGTGGCGCCCAAGGTGCGCACCTGGCCGAAGGAAGTGGCCGCCGCGCTGGAGCGGCTGGAGATGGACCCGAGCTTCGCGTCCCGCTCGATCAACGAGGGTTTCTCAGGTGGCGAGAAGAAGCGCGGTGAGATCGTCCAGCTCGACGTGCTGAACCCCAGGTTCGCCATCCTGGACGAGATCGACTCCGGCCTGGACATCGACGCCATCCGGATCGTGGCCGATGGGGTGAACCGCTACGCCGCGCAGAACGACCGGGGCGTGCTGCTGATCACGCACTACACCCGGATCCTGCGCTACATCCACCCGACCCACGTGCACGTCTTCGTCGACGGCCGGATCGCGGCCGAGGGCGGCAAGGACCTGGCGGAGGAGCTCGAGGTGGAGGGCTACGACAATTACCTGAAGGCCGTGCGGGCCTGATGCTGGACACCTCGGCGGTACGCGCTGACTTCCCCATCCTGGCCCGCCAGGTGGGGGAGCACCCGCTGGTCTACCTGGACTCGGCGAACACCTCGCAGAAGCCGCGGCAGGTGGTGGACGCCATCACCTCGCACTACCTGTCGCACAACGCCAACGTGGCCCGTGCCATGCACACCCTCGGCGCGGAGGCGACTGCCGGGTTCGAGCAGGGACGGGCGAAGGTGGCGTCGTTCATCGGGGCCGCCAGCGCCGACGAGGTGGTCTTCACCAAGAACGCCTCCGAGGCGCTGAACCTGGCCGCGCACTGCCTGGCGTCCCGGCTCGGCCCCGGTGACGAGGTGGTGGTGTCGGTGCTGGAGCACCACTCCAACCTGGTGCCGTGGCAGCTGGCCTGCCAGGCCAGCGGGGCGACCCTGCGCTGGTTCGACGTCACCGAGGAGGGCCGGCTGGATCTGGTCGGCGCGGAGCGGGACGGCCTGATCAACGAGCGGACCCGGGTGGTTTCGCTGGCCTGGGTCAGCAACGTGCTCGGCACGGTGAACCCGATCGCGAAGATTGCTGAGCAGGCGCACGCGGTGGGCGCGGTGATGGTGGTGGATGGTTCGCAGGGCGTGCCGCAGCGGCCCACCAACGTGCTCGACCTGGGCACCGACCTGCTGGCCTTCACCGGCCACAAGATGCTGGGCCCGACCGGCATCGGGGTGCTCTGGGGGCACTATGAACTGCTCGAGCAGCTGCCGCCGTTCCTCGGCGGTGGCGAGATGATCGAAGTGGTGCGGATGGAGGCGTCCAGCTACGCCCCGCCGCCACACCGGTTCGAGGCCGGCACCCAGCCGATCGCCCAGGCGGTCGGGTTGGGTGCGGCGATCGACTACCTGGCCGGGCTGGGCATGGAGCAGGTGCAGGCCCACGAGGAGCAGATCACCGCCCGGATCCTGGCCGGGCTGGGCGGGCTGGACGGGGTGCGCATTCTGGGTCCGGCCGACGTCGTCGAGCGCGGTGGTGCGGTGGCGTTCACCGTGGACGGTGTCCATCCGCACGACCTGATGCAGTTGCTGGACAGCCGCGGGGTCGCCGTCCGCGGCGGTCACCACTGCGCGGCGCCGTTGCACCGCCGGCTCGGGGTGCAGAGCTCCAGCCGCGCGTCCGGATACCTTTACACCACCGGCGAGGAGGTCGACACCTTCGTCGAGGCGGTCGCCTGGGCGCACGACTTCTTCAACACCCGGACGACGCGCACCACGGCCGAGCGGAGGGGCGCATGAGCGTCGAACAGCTCTACCAGGAGATCATCCTCGACCACTACCGCGAGAAGCACCACGCCGGGCTGCGGGAACCGTTCGCGTCCGAGGTGCACCACGTCAACCCCAGTTGCGGCGACGAGGTGACGCTGCGGGTGCAGTTGACCGGCGACCGGATCGCCGACGTGTCATACGAAGGCGAGGGCTGCTCGATCTCGCAGGCCTCGACCTCGGTGATGACCGACCTGGTGATCGGACGCGACGTCGCCCACTCGATGGCCCTGTTCGAGGAGTTCCGGCACATGATGGAGGGTCAGGGGCAGGTGGAACCCGACGAGGACCGCCTGGAGGACGGCATCGCCTTCGCCGGGGTCGCCCAGTTCCCCGCCCGGGTCAAGTGCGCAATGCTCGGCTGGTCCGCGCTGCGGGACGCGCTGGCCAGGGCCGGAGCCGACCTGTCTGCAAGCCAAACAAGGAGTGATAATGACCAATCCGTCTGACCTGGTTCGCGACCAGTTCCCGGATACCGCCCCTGTTGGCGGCACCTGGGCCGATGCCACCCCGGAGCAGAAGAAGTACGTCCTGCTGGAGGCGATGAAGGAGGTCATCGACCCAGAGTTGATGGTCAACGTCGTCGATCTCGGCCTGGTCTACGACATCGACATCGACGACGAGCTGAACGTCACCATCGACATGACGCTGACCAGCCCGGCCTGCCCGTTGACCGACCAGATCGAGTGGGAGGCGCAGGCCGCCCTCGGTCAGCTGGCCCGCTCGGTGACGATCAACTGGGTGTGGCTGCCGCCGTGGACCATCGACATGATCACCGACGACGGCCGCGAGCAGCTGCAGGCCATCGGCTTCATGATCTGAGCCCGGCCCGAGGCGTCCATCGGGAGCTGCGAGTTCAGTGTTCGGCGAGCCGGAAGCGGTCGGTGACGAGGTAGCGCGGGCGGCCCTCACGGCCCTGACCGAGCTGGGACTCGACCAGCGCCAGCTCGTCGACCGGCCACGGCCCGAACGACCACTCGTCCAGCACCGCGGCCTGCGGTGACAGGTCGGTGGGCTGCGGGACCCGGGCCAACGTCAGGTGCGCAGTGAACTTCTGGTCCGGCGTCCGGACGCCGGACCGCGCGACCGCCCTTCTGGTCTCGGCAGCCAGCCGGGTCAAGGAGTCGGTTGGGTCGTAGACCCCCAGCCACAGGTTGCGTCCGATCGGCGGCGCCGGGAAGGCGCCCGCGCCGGCCAGCGAGATGTCGAAGCGGGCCGTCCGGGCCGAGACGCCGGTCAGGTTCTCGACCAGCCGATCGTACTGCCCCGCATCCACCCGGGCCATGAAGGCCAGCGTCAGGTGCCAACCGGCAGCATCGGTCCAGCGCAGCTGCGACCAGCGAACCTGCAGCGGATCGAGCCGGTCCCCGAGCGAGGTGACCAGTTCCGCCGGCGGCAGGACGGCGGCGAACATCCTGCGAACCGGCGAGCCGGTGCCCGTGGTGCGGGAGACCATGCCACTACCTCAGCTCTGCAGTGCTTGGCATGTCTGCGAGCCTAGCTTGGCAACCCGGCCGACCACGGCTGCCAACCGCGACCGAACCGGTTTTGAACCGTGATCGCGGGCGGAGGAGAATGGGCCACGACATGATCCAGGCCACCGATCTCGAAGTCCGCGCCGGCGCGCGGCTGCTACTCGAACCCACCACCTTCCGGATCAACCCCGGCGACAAGATCGGTCTGGTCGGACGCAACGGGGCCGGCAAGACCACCATGCTGCGAATCCTGGCTGGTGAGGGGCTGCCGGCCGGTGGGCAGGTCAGCCGCACCGGCCAGATCGGCTACCTGCCGCAGGACCCCCGCGAGGCCGACCCGAGGATGATCGCCCGCGACCGGATCCTGTCGGTGCGCGGACTGGACCGTATCCTGGAGCGGCTGCGTCGCTACGAGCAGGCGATGGCCACCACCACCGGCGACGAGCAGGCCGGCGCGCTGAAGTCGTACGCCCGGGCCGAGACCGAGTTGATCGCGGCCGGCGGGTACGCCGCCGAGAGCCAGGCCGCCCGGATCGCCGCCAACCTCGGGCTGCCTGACCGGGTACTTGGGCAACCGTTGCACGAACTGTCCGGCGGTCAGCGGCGTCGCATCGAACTGGCCCGGATCCTTTTCAGCGACGCCGACACCCTGCTGCTCGATGAACCGACCAACCACCTGGACGCCGACTCGATCGTCTGGCTGCGGGAGTTCGTCAAGACCTACCCGGGCGGGGTGATGATGATCAGCCACGACGTGGGGCTGCTCGACCAGACCGTCACCAAGGTCTTTCACCTGGACGCCAACCGCGCTGCGCTCGACCAGTACTCGATGGGCTGGAAGGCCTACCTGCTGCAGCGCGAGACCGACGTGAAGCGCCGCAAGCGGGAACGGCAGAACGCCGAACGCAAGGCCGCCCAGCTCAAGCTGCAGGCGGAGAAGCTGGGCGCCAAGGCGACCAAGGCGGTGGCCGCCCAGAACATGGCCCGACGCGCTGACAGGCTGCTGGCGTCGGTGGAGGGTGAACGGGTGGTCGACCGGGTGGCGAAGATCACCTTTCCCAAGCCGGCCCAGTGCGGCCGGACGCCGCTGATGGCGCACGACCTGTCGAAGAGCTACGGGTCGCTGGAGGTCTTCACCGGCGTCGACCTGGCGGTGGACCGCGGTTCCCGGGTCGTCATCCTGGGTCTCAACGGTGCCGGGAAAACCACCCTGCTTCGGTTGCTCTCGGGCCTGGAGCAGCCCGACACCGGTGAGGTGGTGCCCGGGCACGGGCTGAAGCTCGGCTACTTCGCCCAGGAGCACGAAATGATCGACCCCAGCCAGACGGTGCTGGAGAACATGATGTCGGCCGCGCCCGACCTGAGCGAGACCGAGGCCCGCCGGGTGCTGGGCGGCTTCCTGTTCACCGGCGACGACGACCACAAGCCGGCACGCGTGCTGTCCGGTGGCGAGAAGACCCGCCTGACGCTGGCCACCCTGGTGGTCTCGGCAGCCAATGTGCTGCTGCTGGACGAACCGACCAACAACCTCGATCCGGCCTCTCGGGCCGAGGTGCTCAGTGCGATCCAGCGGTACGCCGGCGCGATCGTCCTGGTCACCCACGACGAGGGGGCGGTGCAGGCGCTCAACCCGGATCGGGTGATCGTGCTACCCGATGGTGTCGAGGACCTGTGGAGCAAGGACTACGCCGAGCTGGTGGCGCTGGCCTGAATGGGGTGGGCCCGCCCAGCCGGTCCAGCGAGAACCACCTGAGCGCAGGCCGATAGCCGAGTAAATTGATCATGCCGCCCATAGCCAGGGCCCCCTGATCAGGCCTATCCTTTCCCCACCACTCGCTTTGGGGAGGGCCCGAGATGAAACTCAACAAGGGCAAGCGGATCAGTGGTGAACTTCGTGAGCAGGTCAGCGCCCAGTTCGCGGAGCGATACCAGGCAGGGGAGTCAATCCGCACGTTGGCTGCCGAATCAGGACGGTCATACGGGTTTGTTCAGCGGCTGTTGAAGGAGGCCGGCGTCGACCTGCGCAGTCGCGGCGGCACCCGCCGTCCCGACCGGGGCCGGGCCACCGCCCAGCCGGCCGGGACGCCACCGGGAGCGGACGCCTGACGCAGGCAGCGTGCTGACCGATCCCCCTGCTGCCAGCAGCTGGGGGCTCAACGCTGCCGGTAACGGCTCACCAGCACCGACACGGTCTCGTGCACCGGCTCGGCA
>NZ_JBASCI010000259.1:0-6982 GCF_049651565.1 Brooklawnia sp. | reverse complement strand
TGGCGATCATGAACATCGAGGACAAACGAGCCCGAGAACGCGCCAAGCAGGCCACCAAGGGCAAGGCCCGCCAGTCCGTCCCGCGCCTGGTCGAAGGCGGCGTGGTCACCGGCTGGAAGGCCGCACTGGGCGAGCTCGCCCTCGTCTACCCCGACCGCATCAACCCCTACCTGTAGTAAACCCAATGTGACCCAAAATCAGTTACACAAACATCTTGACAAGCTCCGCTTCGGTGACCGCTACGTCACTGTGGTCATCGACCTCACCCCGACCAGACAACAAACCGGTCCATCCCGGCTGCTGGCGGTACTGGACGGCCAGTCGAAGAAGGCCTTCAAAACCTGGCTCGAAGAACGCGACCAGACCTTCCGGGACAACGTCGAAGTCGTCGCCATGGACGGGTTCACCGGCTACAAGACCGCCGCCACCGAGGCCATCGACGAAGTCACCACCGTGATGGACCCGTTCCACGTCGTGGCGCTGACCGGCGACAAGATGGACCAGTGCCGCCAACGCCTCCAACACCAGGTACTTGGCCGTCGCGGCCGATCCGGGGACCCACTGTTCGGCATCCGCCGACTCGCCCACACCCGCGCCGCCCTGCTGACCACCAAGCAATGGTTCCGACTCCTCCCCGTGCTCGAAGACTGGTTCGGAATGTTGGTAGGCCGTCGATGACGTCCTGGTAGGGTCTACCAGGTCACGGCCAGGCAGAGGTGGGCCGGGCGCCCCGACCCGCCCGGCTGGACACCCACCAACCCACCGCGCTCTGTGAAGAGCCACTTGCCGGCTCCGCCGGGTTGTTCCTGGGCTGCGGTCCAGGCTTCTTCGAGGTCGGGCATGCGGATGTAGTGGGCGCGGATCCGGTGTTCGCAGGCCCGTTTGGCCAGGGCGCGGCCCTCACATAGGCGGGAAGGAGCCTAGAAGCAGGTGGCGCTCAATCACACCAACCCCGGCCCTCAACTACACCAATCCCGGGCCAAGCCAGCGGCGCTCAGCCGCACCAACCCCGGCCCCCAGTACCGCGAATACTCACTTGGTACGGCAACGCATGAGCCAGCAGGCATTTCGCCGACTACTACTCGGCTCAGATTCGCCGGAGTGCGCGATCTGTGGCATCGACCTGGTTGAGGTGCTTGAAGCCGCACACCTGGTGCCACATGCCCGCGGTGGCTCAGCAAGCAGTGACAACGGGCGTCTACTTTGCGCGAACCACCACCGCGCTTACGATGCTGGCCTCTACCAGTGGACCGGGAGTGAGTTCATCTGGGCGGGCCCCTTTGAAGAGCCGGCACTCGGCACCAGGAACCTCGGTTAGCCGCGAATCGGCGAGGGAGACCCGGGTCCCGCCACTCAGCGCACGTACACCTTGAGCCAGCGCGAGATCTCCGCGAACACCTCGTCCCGAACCGGACGCGGCGACAGCACCAGGTCGTGCATGCCCCCCTTGATGCGCACGATCGTGACCACCCGGCCCAGCCGCCATGACACCGCGGCCAACTGGTCGACGTCCAGGACGATGTCCTGGCTCATGATCGAGTCATCCCACTCCGACATCGACAGCCCGCTGCGGGCGCTCATCATCGACAGCACCGGGGTGTCGATCTTCAGGCCACCGGCCACCCGGGTCTGAGCGGTCAGGATTGCCCGCGCCCAGCCGAACCTCGGCACGAACGCACGGTTCGACTTGTAGTCGGTGTCGACGGTCCACTCGCCGTTCCTGGTCGCCGACACGCTGGCGAAGTAGAGGCCGGTCTCGTTGCCCTGCAGCGCGATGGTCGGCTTCACGCTCGCCACCCGGTGCACCAGCGGCGTCAGCGCGCGCCGCAGCATCTCCGGGCCGCGCATGTCCAGCCACGGCGAGTTCAGCACTACCCCGTTGAGCAGTCGCGGGCTCTGGGAGGCCCACACGCTGACCACCAGGCCACCGGTGGAGTGGCCCATCGCCGTGATCAGGTCGTGTCCGTCCTCGCGGATCAGCCGGTATGCCTCGTCGAGCTCGGCGGCGTAGTGGTCCAGGTCGGTGATGTAGCCGGCGAACAGCCCCGGCCGCAGGTTGCGCCCGTAGCGCCTCAACTCCACGGCATAGAAGTCGAACCCCTGCTTGTCCCAGAAATCCGCCAAGTGGGTCTGGAAGAAGTAGTCGTTCCAGCCGTGGACGTAGAGGACCGCGCGCTGGTGACTCGGCTCATTCCGCCGCACCAAGGTCGCGGTCAGCGGCTCGTCAGGTTCACCGTCGGCCAGTTCCGCGTCCTCGATCTGCCAGGACCGAACCTGATAGCCGGGCAGCAGGCGGTCATCAGACCACATGGAACCGGCTCTCGCGAGGGCTGGGGCTAGCGTCGATCCTCATCGTCGTCGTCGTATGCGACCAGATCGTCCTCGTCGTACTGGGTAACCAGGTCTGCATACTGATCTGGCACCTGGTCGTAGCTGTCTTCCACTCGACCAGATTCCCCTCGGAGCTCTCGCTCCAGTGAGGCGGAGTCGAATTCGGGAGTGCGGTACTTCAAGTCCCGCGCCACCTTTGTCTGCTTCGCCTTCGCACGGCCGCGCCCCATATCGGGTCGACCCCCTCGCTTTGTCCCTCGCGGCATGGCCGCGGCATGTTGAATAACTGTCGTGGCACCAAGGCTACCCAATGGCACGAGTTGGCGCCAAAGAGTGGCTGCCGCCGGCCGGGTCTCAGTTGTTGTGCTCGCCGGAGATTCCGACCCGCTGGTCGTCCGGCCCGGCTGCCACCACCTCGCCGCACACCCACGCCGGTAAACCCCGGTCGACTAGCAGCCGGACAGCCGCGTCCGCGCCATCGCCGGGAACCAGCGCCACCATGCCGACCCCCATGTTGAGGGTGGCCTCCAGGTCGGGCTGCGGCACCTGACCGACGCTGCGCACCAGCTCGAAGATGGCCGGCGGGCGCCAACTTGCCCGGTCGAGCCGGGCGGCAACCGTGTCGGGCAGCACCCGGGCCAGGTTGTTGGCCAGGCCGCCGCCAGTGACGTGGCTCATCGCGTGCACCTCAGCACCCTCGATCAAGGCCAGCGCGTCCGCCGCGTACACCCGGGTGGGCTCCAGCAGCTCCTCGCCGAGGGTTCGTCCCAGCTCGGCCATCTCCGCCTCCAGGTCGAGCCCGGCGTCGGTGAGCAGAACGCGCCGCACCAGCGAGTAGCCGTTGCTGTGCAGACCCGAGGACGCCATCGCCACCACCGCGTCGCCGGGACGCACCCGGTCGCGCCCCAGGATCTGGTCGGCCTCGACCACCCCGACCGTCGCGCCGGCCATGTCGAAGTCGTCCGGTCCCATCAGGCCCGGGTGCTCGGCGGTCTCGCCGCCGATCAGCGCGGTGTTGGCGGACGCGCAGGCCTCGGCGATGCCGCGCACGATGTCGGCGATCCGCTCGGGGACGACGCGTCCGCAGGCGATGTAGTCGGTGAGGAAGAGCGGCTCGGCACCACAGACCACCAGGTCGTCCACCAGCATGCCGACCAGGTCCCAGCCGACGGTGTGGTAGACGCCCATGGCGCGGGCGATGTCGACCTTGGTGCCCACCCCGTCGGTGCTGGTCGCCAGCACCGGATGGCGGTAGTCCTTCAGCGCGGACGCGTCGAACAGCCCGGCGAAGCCGCCGAGGCTACCCATCACCTCCGGCCGGGTGGCCCGGCGGACGTGTGCCTTCATCAACTCGACCGCGCGGTCACCGGCCTCGATGTCGACACCAGCGCGGGCGTAGGCGGATTCGTTCATGCAGTCTCCTGCTTGATGCCCAGCGTGGCCGCCGCGCTGCTGGGGATGCGGATCGGGTAGTGCCCGTCGAAGCAGGCCGAGCAGAGCTGTTCGGCGTCCAACCCGACGGCTGCGCGCAGACCGTCCAGGCTGACGAAGCCCAGCGAGTCGGCCTCGATCGCCTGGGCGATCTCGGCGACGCTCAGCCCGGGTGCGATCAGTTCGGCGCGGGTGGCGAAGTCGATGCCGTAGAAGCAGGGCCACTCCACCGGCGGGCTGCTGATCCGCACGTGCACCTCGGCGGCCCCGGCGGCGCGCAGCATCCGGATCAGGGCGCGCTGGGTGTTGCCGCGGACGATCGAGTCGTCGACGACCACCAGCCGCCTGCCCTCGATCACCTCGCGCAACGGGTTCAGCTTCAACCGGATGCCGAGTTGCCGGATCGTCTGGGTGGGCTGGATGAAGGTGCGTCCCACGTAGGCGTTCTTCACCAGCCCGATCGCGAACTGGATGCCGGACTGCCGGGCGTAACCCAGCGCCGCCGGGGTGCCGGAGTCGGGCACCGGGATGACTATGTCGGCGTCCGCGGGGTGCTCGATGGCGAGCTGTCGTCCGATCTGCACCCTGGTGGGTTGCACCGGGCGGCCGGCGATCCGGGTGTCGGGCCTGGCCAGGTAGACGTACTCGAAGACGCAGCCCTTCAGGCGGGCGGAGGCGAACCGGGTGCTGCGCAACCCTGCGGCGTCGATGACGATGAACTCCCCCGGCTCGACCTCGCGCACGAAGGTGGCGCCGATGATATCCAGCGCGGCGGTCTCGGAGGCGACCACCCAGCCGCGTTCCAGCCGTCCCAGGACCAGCGGACGCACTCCGTGCGGATCGCGCGCGGCGTACAGCGCGGTCTCGGTCATGAACACCAGGCAGAACGCGCCGGTCAGCTTCGGCAGCACGTCGAGCACGATCTGCTCGATGTCGTCGGTCTGGGGGTGGGCGGCCATCAGCGCACTGATCAGCGCGGTGTCGTTGGACGAGTCCATCGCCTCCCGCAGCCCGCCCTGCTGCTCACCGTTGGGCGGGTTGTCCTCGACGAGCGTCGCCCGCAGCTCCCTGGTGTTGGTGAGGTTGCCGTTGTGCGCCAGCGCGACCCCGCGCCCGGCCACCTGGCTGAATGTCGGCTGGGCGTTCTGCCACACCGATGCGCCGGCGGTGGAGTACCGGGTGTGGCCGATCGCCAGGTGCCCGGTGAGCGAGCTCAGCGCCCCCTCGTTGAAGACCTGGCTGACCAGGCCCATGTCCTTGAAGACCATGATGCGCTGGCCATCGCTGACGGCCATGCCGGCCGACTCCTGACCGCGGTGCTGCAGCGCGAACAACCCGAAGTAGGTCAGCTTCGAGACGACTTCACCGGGGGCGTAGACCCCGAACACACCACACTCTTCGCGCGGACGATCCTCGGCCTCCGGATGCGACATCACTGGGCGAGCCTACCGCGGGACGGCCGATGCCTGCTCAGAGGTTGCGCTCCAGCAGTGACACCGCTTTCGCGTTGCGGAAGAACAGGACAGCGAAGAACACCGCGAACGGGACAATCGCAAGCGCGAGTTGCCAGTTCGCGAAGAACACAATGGCCGCGATGCCGGCAGTCCCGATGAAGAACGAGCGGGTGGTGACCATCTTCTTGCGCAGTTCGACCAGCATGCCCTCCAGCTCCTGACGAAGGGCGGCGGTTTCGGCGTCGGCAGCGTGACCGCGCCTGCCGGGCTGGTGCGCGGGAGCGTCGACTTGTTGTCGCTGTCGTCCCGGGACGGCCAGCCGGTCACCGAGGAAGACCCGGGCGACGTAGTACACGCCCACCACGCCGACGACTGCTCCGACGAGGTAGTTGCCCCGGCTGATGAAGCCGGCGGCGATCACCATGCAGCTCATCGCCGTGACCAGGAAGATCGCCGAACGCATGTCTTGATTCTCCTAGTGCGCTGCGGATCGTGGGCGGTTCAGATCACGTTGAAGAACTGCAGGATCGCGACGATACCCATCAGGGTGAGGACGACGCCGGCGATTCCCAGCAGGATCTTGGTGCCGATCGCCATCTGGAACTTCTTGGGCAGGAACTTGGAGTCGGTGTACAACATGGCGAGCGCCCACAGGCCGATCGACAGCACCCCGCCGATCAGGGCGCCGAACGAGACCAGCGTGGTGAACGACAGGCCGGTCCATACCAAGATCAGTCCGCCGCCGGAGTAGATGATCGCAACGAGCAGCCGCACGTTGAAGAACCGGGTCTCGCGAACCCAACGGATGGCGGGCGCGAAGCACTGATAGAACGTGTGGGCGTACATCATCGTGCCCGACGCCTGCATCGATCCGAAGAAGGCCGCCCAGACCGCCAGCTGGTAGAAGTACACCAGCGCCGGGCTGATCTGCTCGAAGAACTGGGCCTGGAACTGCATGATCTCGCGGTCATTGGGCACCTGCTGGGTGCCATCGGCGCCCAGGATGACGTTGCCCAGGATCATGAAGGCGGCCGAGAAGATGAAGACCGCGACGAAGCTGAGCAGCGTGTCTGACAGCGGAGCCTTCGCCCACGCCTTCACATTGGCGGTGTTCTGCTCGCCTTCGTCGATCGGGAACCGCTCCCCTGCCTTGAGTTTGATCAGCTTGGCGTTGATCTCGTCCAGGTTCGGCGACCCGAGCATGCCCCACTTCTTCTCGTTGTACATGCCCACGTAGCCGATGTAGTCATAGGTGCCGCCGCCGATCGCGCCCAGGTAGCTGATCACCTCGAGTGAGATGGGACGAGCGGCGATCTCCGGATACTTCTGCTGCACCCACGGTGCGTACTCGGCCGGGATGGTTGGCAGGAGCCCGCGCAGCACCTCGAAGTAGTTCGGATTGGAGACGATGACGGCGACGAAGACGAACAGGATCAGCAGCAGCACCACGCCGGTCTGGAACTTCTCCACGTAGGTGTAGCCGGCGAAGAACAGGGTGCTGAACGCGAGCAGGATCCACACGCTGGCCCAGACCTGCTCATTGCCGAAGCCGAACGTCCATACGCGGCTCTTCACGAAAGAGAGTGGATGAGGGGTCGGAATCCGCCTGCTTCGAGGAGTGATCTGAGCCGGTAGTTGACGAGGTTGCGGAAGCCGAGCGCGATGCCGCGGAGGTGTTCGAGCCGGCCGTTGATGGCTTCGGTGGGTCCGTTGCTGGAGCCGGGGTGGTCGAACCACGCCAGGATGTCGTCTCGTCGCTTTTCGAG
>NZ_JBASCI010000258.1:0-27978 GCF_049651565.1 Brooklawnia sp. | reverse complement strand
CGCCTTGATGCAAAGTGAATAGGTGTTCGCCCGTGTTCCGATCGTTGTAGAACACAAATCCGATTCGGATGCCTTCGCTGGGAACGTAGGGCATTCCGTCGGCAGCGACAAATATCTGGGTTGGGATGAGCTGAACCGGGAAGTCCTGTGCAGCGCGAGGATTCTCCCAAACGTCGACGAACTTGACAATGGCGCTGCCTTGCATCTCCGCGTTGATCTCCTGGAGAATGGGAGCCATTTGCTTGCACTGATCACAGGAATCCGCGCCGAAGTCGATGATGATCGGCAAGCCGTAGCGTTTCAGCGTGTCGAGATCTATGGATGTGGACACGAGTGCGTGATCCGCCGCGTAGCCGGTAGGTTCATCAACAGCCGGACCCTGGGAGCTGGTCTTGACTGCCCAGATGACGACGAGTGCCAGCGCAATCAGAAGTGGCGCGACTATCCTCGCAACCAGCCGCTTGCGCTCCGAGTGTTCATTTGCCATGAACAGAAGTCACCTCATTCGTTGCTGCTCCCCGCAGTGGTCATGGCATCCGGCTGCCGTTGACGCGATGTATGGCCTGGGCGAGGTGGTTGAACATCCTCGGCGAAACATCGCCGACAACGCCGACGGTTCAATCCCCTTTGGTTCAACCATACTTGGACAGTAAGCCCACGGTCGCACGACGGCAAGCATCGGTTGCGCACTAGCGGCTGGGCGGGTGCGAGTGATCACGCCTCCGCTGTGGCTGCGGCGACCGTGCCGTGCACGTCACAGACTGCGGCGAGAGTGTTGTAGACGGTGCCGAACTGGCGAAGGTTTCGGTGCAGCAGGTCGACGCGGCGTTCGGGCTCATCTGTTACGATGCGCACGTCGTACTCGACCTCGACGAACTGGGGCGGGGAGTCTTGTCGCCGCGCTTGCACACGCACGTCGGCGCTGGTGTACGTGAACCCGATCAGTGTGCTGGTTCGTTCGATGTTCTTCATCAGGCAGGACGCGAACGCGGCGGCCAGAAGCTCGGCTGGTCCTGGCGCGCCGGACGGTTCGACCCCCCAAGCAGTGTCGATCGGCACCGTCTGGTCGCCTGCCTGCACATGTGCGACCCCGCCAGGGCGGCACTGCGCCCTCACCTGATACGTCGTTGGTGGCTCAGCCATGTCGCCATCCTGCCACCCGGACATTCATCCGAAGCCGACGGCCACCGCGGCGACC
The DNA here is from genome assembly GCF_049651565.1 of Brooklawnia sp. Taxonomy (GTDB): domain Bacteria; phylum Actinomycetota; class Actinomycetes; order Propionibacteriales; family Propionibacteriaceae; genus Brooklawnia. The sequence continues at coordinate 26,780 of NZ_JBASCI010000258.1, read as the reverse complement.
CAGCGCTGACAGCAACCGCTCACCCGCCACCGATCACTATTGATCAACGTCTGTTGTTGATACCGAAATCGCTTGGTGCTAGGTTGGCGTCATGCCCCAGATCTTGGAAGTCGGGTTGCTCGCCGCCCGCGATCTAGGAGACCTCGATCACGCGCGACTGCTCGCACCCAAGTTGAAGGCACTTGCCGACGAGACACGGCTTGCCTTGGTCCTTTGCCTGTCTGACCGTCCCCACACGGTGCGGGAGTTGCAGGAGAGGACTGGGCTGGGCCAGACCCTGGTGAGTCATCACCTGGGCCTTCTCCGAGAGCAAGGGCTTGTCAGCGCCACCGCGCATGGACGCAGTAATACCTACGCTCTGTGCTGCGACCAACTGGCAGAGCCAGTGCGGTTGTTGGCCACGCTGGCAGCGCTGACGCCGGTCGGCGTCGCCGCCTGTTGCGATCCTCTCACCCGGGACGTGGTCGATCCGCTCCCGTGAATCGCGGCTCAGTTCACTGTCGCCGTTGTGCCGAGTTCATCAATGGGCCCCCAGCGGTCGGAAGACTTCCACTGCGGATAGGGCAATCAGCTTGAGATATGGGAGAAGCATGCAGAGCCTTCTACGGCTCCTGGGCCTGGCTCGGGAACTCTGGCCCTACTACCTGGGTATCGCCTTGGCTGCGCTGGCAACGGCGGGAACCGCACTTCTGACGCCGTTCATCATCAAGGCCGCCACCGACGAGATCGTCTCGCAGATCCGGGGGGAGGGCGGCGGAGTGCGCGCTCTGCTCTGGTTGGCAGTAGCGCTGCTGGTGGTGGAACTCGTCAGCACGGCGGTGACGAATGTGGGTGGCTATCTGGGTGACGTGATGTCGGTCAAACTCAGGGCCATCCTGTCGTCGCGCTACTACGCGAAGATGCTCACCCTTCCGCAGCACTACTTCGATGGCCAGCTCACCGGCACCGTGATCAACCGGCTGACCAGATCGATCGCCGAAACGTCCCAGTTCTTCCAGATGTTCGCCAACAACTTCCTGCCGCTCCTGCTCACCGTGCTGGCCGTGCTCGTCGTGACCGCGACCTACTCGGTCTGGTTGACGCTGCTGCTGGTGGTGATCTACCCCATCTTCATGTGGCTCACGGCCCTGACGTCAAAGCACTGGCAACCGCTCGAGCGCGAGAAGAACCAGCAGTTCGACATCGCCGGGGGCCGGTTCGCTGAGGCCATCGGCCAGATCCGAGTGGTCAAGAGCTTCACCGCTGAGTTGCGTGAGCTGCGGGTCTTCAACGACCGCTATACCAAGACGGTCGACGTGACGCACGGCCAGTCCCGCTATTGGCACCTCATGGACGTTGCTCGCCGCGGCGCCTTCGCACTGATCTTCTTCGCCATCTACGCGATCATCTTCACCTCCACGGCGTCAGGCGCGTTCACGCTCGGCGCCATGGTCCTGTTGATCCAGTTGGTCGCGATGGCCAAGCAGCCGGTCAGCATGATGAGCTACCTCGTCGACAGCTCCCAGCGCGCGATCGCCGGCTCCAACAGCTACCTTGAAGCGCTCGATGAGCTCCCCGAGCCGCATGCCCCCTTCGGCCCCGAAGCAGCGCTCAGCTTCACCCGACCCGCACAAACCGAGGCGGCGGTCGCAGCCGACTTGGCCCCTTGGCGCGTTGTTGATGACGCGCCGGCCCTGTCTTTCGATCACGTGTCGTTCTCCTACGACGGTGCCTCCGACGTCCTCCAAGATGTGACGTTCTCCGTCGCGCCGGGTGAGCGAGTGGCGTTCGTCGGGGAGTCGGGCGGGGGAAAGACGACCCTCGTGAACCTACTGCTCGGGCTGTACCGGCCCGACTCCGGTGTGGTGCAGGTGGGCGGCGGCGACGTCACCCGCCTGCCCCTGCAGCAGCTTCGCGGTCAAATAGGCGTGGTCTTCCAGGACGCGGCCCTGTTCTCGGGGACGATCCGGGAGAACATCGCCTACGGCCGGCCGGACGCAGCGGCTTCCCAGATCGAGGACGCAGCGCAGCGCGCCAACGCACACGAGTTCGTGGCTCGCCTGACCAAGGGGTATGACTCCGAGATAGGTGAGCGTGGCATCAAGTTGTCTGGCGGCCAAAAGCAGCGGGTCGCCGTGGCCAGGGCAATACTCAAGGACGCCCCGCTCCTGGTCCTTGACGAGGCCACGTCGGCCCTCGACTCCAAGGCCGAACGGCTCGTCCAGGCCGGCCTGGAGGCCCTCATGGCCAATCGCACCACCCTGATCATCGCCCACCGCCTCTCGACGATCTCCTCGGTCGACAGGATCATCACGCTGCGCGACGGCCGGGTGGACGAGATCGGCTCGCCGGAGGAATTGGCCCGCTCGGGCGGCATCTACGCCGAGCTGTTGGCGCTCCAGGCGTCCGCGACGAAGGCCGACCGCAAGCGTCTCCACGCCTATGACATCACTGGCTGAGTAGCCCCTCGTCTCGCTCCATCGGCATGCTTGACACCCACCCGGTCGAAGAGGAAGGTTCGAGCATGGTTGATTCAAGGACCGCTGAAGCCGGAATCTCGGGAGCGTCCCAGGTCTGCCCGCGCCCGGTGCGCCAAGTCCCCCCGCGCATCAGGGGATGGGCTCGATCACATGGATGAGCCGACCGACAGAAGCGCCGACATCTGGCATTCCGAGGAGTTCATAGAACGCTGGATCGACAAGACCGATAACGGGGCCAGGAGCCCTGAGCGCCAGTTCCGCTTGATGGGCGAACTGCTGCCGTTCGACAGCCACGAGTCGTTCACGTTCATGGATCTCGGCGCCGGAACTGGGGCTGCGGCACGCGGAATCCTCGATCTGTACCCACTGAGCACCGCGATCCTTGCCGACTACTCCCGCCCGATGATGGTTGCCGGCGAGCGAGAGATGCAGCCATTCGCCGGACGATTCCGCTATGTCGAGTTCGACATGTCAGTGGGTCGCTGGCCACCACAGGTTCCGGCCAAACTGGACGCTGTCGTGACCTCGATGTGCATCCACCACATGCCCGATCGACGCAAGCAGGGCTTGTTCCGGGAGATCTTCGAGCACCTGGCCCCCGGCGGCTGGTACCTCAACTACGACACGGTGACCGCGACGGACCCCGTCGTGGTGGCCGCCTGGGACCGAGCGGATGCTCGAAGCCACCCTGACGACGGGATCCCGGGCGCCCCCCTCACCTCACTGGAGCAGGCCGGTCACGAAGACCACATCCGGAACGTCACAGCGCTCGAACCACAAGTCGGGTTCCTCCGTTCTGCCGGCTTCGAGGGGATCGATGTCTACTGGAAGCGCCTGGATGCGGTGATCTACGGAGGCCGCCGGCCCTTGATCGGTGGCGACTCGGGCGATGCCGGGCTCAAGGGTTCGGCAGCGGACGCGCGCCCGGGCGCCTAGCGTGATGGGTATGACCGATCACTTCGATGTGGTGGTCCTGGGCGCCGGACCCGGAGGGTATGTGGCAGCAATTCGTGCTGCGCAGCTGGGGCTCCAGGTGGGGATCATCGAGAACCAGTATTGGGGCGGGGTTTGCCTGAATGTGGGCTGCATCCCGACCAAGGCCCTCCTGCGCAACGCGGAGTTGGTGCACATCCTCACCTCCCAGGCCGATGTGTTCGGGATCCGAGGAGAATTCAGCTTCGACTACGGTCAGGCGGTCTCTCGTAGCCGCCAGGTGGTGGAGCGGTCGGTGAACGGCGTCCATTTCCTGATGCGGAAGAACAAGATCACAGAGATCCACGGCTGGGGCGGGTTCGTCGACGCGCATTCGATTCGTGTGGCTGGTGAACAGGGTGAGCGGGTGGTCTCGTTCGACACCTGCATCATCGCCACCGGGTCCACAACCAAGTTGCTTCCAGGGACGGCGAGGTCGCCTCGGGTGTTCACCTACGAAGAGCAGATCGTCTCGACGGACGTGCCGGGATCGGTGGTCATCTGTGGGGCGGGGGCGATCGGGACCGAGTTCGCGTTCGTCTTGGCCAACTACGGCGCGCAGGTGACAATCGTGGAGTTTCTGGATCGGATGGTGCCGAACGAGGATCCCGAGATTTCCGCCGAGCTGGCCAAGGCCTATCGCAAGCTCGGGGTGACGGTCCTGGTCGGCACCCGGGTGGAGTCGATCGAAGAGACCTCGGAGAACGTGCGGGTGACGCTGAGTTCGGCTGCGGGTGGGCCGTCGCACGTTCTGGAAGCCGACCGGGTCCTGCAGGCGATCGGCTTCGCAGCCCGCACTCAGGGCTACGGGTTGGAGAACACGGGAGTGGCCCTGACCGAGCGTGGCGCGATCGCAATCGACGAGTGCATGCGGACCAGCGTCCCGGGGTTGTATGCCGTGGGGGATGTGACGATGAAGTCGATGCTGGCCCACACCGCTTCGGCGATGGGAGTGGTGGCTGCGGAGACGATAGCGGGCGCTGAGACCATGCCGATCAACTACGACATGATCCCGCGCGCAACGTACTGCCAGCCACAGATCGGTTCGTTCGGATATACCGAGCAGCAGGCGCGCGACCGCGGCCATCAGGTGAAGGTCGCGAAGTTCCCGTTCTCGGCGAACGGCAAGGCATCCGGTCTAGGAGAGACGACCGGGTTTGTGAAAGTGGTCGCCGACGCGGCCCACAACGAGATCCTCGGGGTGCACATGATTGGCCCGGACGTGACCGAACTGCTGCCAGAGCTGACTCTGGCCCAGTTGTGGGACCTGACCGCCGAGGAGGTCGTCCGAAACATCCATGCACACCCGACCCTGAGCGAGGCAGTGAAGGAGGCGATGGAGGGCATCGCCGGCCAGATGATCAACCTGTGATCGACTGGCTGACGACCCGTGCCCTCAAGATCACCGGCTGAGCAACCCCGTGGACGCGGGCGTCACCGACGCGCCTCGGCTTGGACGCGGCTCCGGCGGTGGGTCTGGTAGTTGCTGTTGCCGCCGGAGAGGTTGAACACCGTGGTGAATCCGTGCCGGAGCAGGATGTTCTGGCCGGCGTTCCCGGAGACTCCCTTGTTGCAGTAGGCGATGGTCGGTGTCTGCGGGTCGAGTTCGTCGATACGGCTGCGGATCTCGGCCAGCGGGATGTTGATCGCGCCCTGGACGTGGCCCTTGGCGTAGTCGCGGGCGGAGCGGACGTCGATGATCTGCAGGGTGTCACCCGCGGCAAGCCGTGCGTCCAGTTCGCTGGGGGTGATCAGCGGCGCCTCGCCGGTGAGGGCGTTGGCAAGCGCCATGCCGGTGTAGTGGATGGGGTCCTTGGTGGTGGCGAAGGGTGGGGAGTAGGCGAGGTCGAGGTGGAACAGGTCGTCGGCGGTCGCGCCGAGGCTGATCGCGGTCGCGAGGACGTCGATGCGTTTGTCCACACCTTGAGGTCCGATGGCCTGCGCGCCGAGCAGCCTTCCAGTGTGTCGGTCGGCGATCGCCTTGATGATCAGTTCGCGTCCGCCGACGTAGGTGGCGTGGGCCGGCTTGATGTTGTGGATCACTTCCACGTCGAATCCCTGCGCCCTGGCTTCGGTTTCGCTCAGGCCGGTGTGCCCCACGGCCAACTCGAAGACACGCACGATCCCCGTGCCGAGGATGCCTCGGTGGGTGAGGTCGCCGCCGGTGATCGCGTCGCCGGCGATGCGGCCCATCTTGTTCGCGGTGGACCCCAGTGGTCGCCACAGCGGCGCTCCGGTGATCAGTGAGTAGCTCTCGGCGGCGTCGCCGACTGCGTAGACGCCCTCGACGGTGGTGCGCATGGCAGGGTCGACCTTGATGGCGCCGGTGGGGCCGAGTTCGGCACCCACGTGGAGCGCAAGCGTGGTCTCTGGTCGGACGCCGACGGACAGGATGACAAGATCCGCGGGGAGGACCTCCCCGCTGTCGAGGCGCACACCTGTGACCGAGTCGTCGCTCGCCTCGATGGCGGTCACGCTGCGGCTGAGATGAACCGAGACGCCCCGGCGGAGGAGTTCTTCCTCGACACGGAAGGCCATGTCTGGGTCGAGGGCCGGCATCACCTGGGGCAGGCGCTCCACGATGGTCACCGCCAAGCCCGAGTCGGTGAGCTGTTCCGCCATTTCCAGCCCGATGAAGCCGGAACCCACGACAACGGCAGTCTTCGGCTCGCGAGTCAGGATCCAGGCCCGGATGGCTTCGGCGTTCTGCACATTCCTGACGGTGAACACGCCAGGAGCGCCGGTGCCGGGGATGGGTGGGACGATGCTGCGGGCGCCGGTCGCCAGGACGAGGGTGTCGTAGGTGTCGGTGAACTCCCGCCCGGTGGCCAGGTCCACGATCCGGATGGTCCGGGACGGATGGTCGACGGCGAGCACTTCATGTCCGGTCCGGATGTCCATCGTGTACCGCTTGGCGAACCAGGCGGGGTCGCGGGGGTGGAGTTCATCGGCGTCGGCCACGTGCCCTCCGACGAAGTAGGGGATCCCGCAGCCGGAGTAGGAGATGTCGCGGTCGCGGTCGTACACAACGATCTCGAGCCGCTCGTCGTTACGGCGGGCCTTGGCGCCCACTGAGGTGCCGGCGGCGACGGCCCCGATGATGACGAGCCGGCGCGGCGCGGGGCTGGGTGACGCGGACTGGGACGGGAGAACGCTTGGCATGTGAAACCTCCATGGTGGGGAACGACGCTTGAGTCGCGCAGGTGAGCGGCGGATAACCAGGGTGTCTGGGCATCTGCCCTGGGGCTAGCTGTCGGCAGCAACAGGCCTGTCGAGGGGCTCGCCGCCGGAGAACGCGTCACCGGCAGGCCTTCGTGGGTTCGATTCCGAGCTCGGTGAGGAGCTGGTGAACTTTTACCTCGATGCGGTCGGCGATGCCGGCCACGATGTCGAGGGGCTGGTCGGCCGGGTCGGGAAGATCCCAGTCGAGGTAGCGCCGTCCCGGGTAGATGGGACAGGCGTCCCCGCAGCCCATGGTGATCACCACGTCGGCGGCCCGGATGAAGTCGTCAGTGATCGGCTTGGGGAACTCCCCGTCGAGATCGACACCCCGCTTGGCCATCACCTCGACCACGGTTGGGTTCACCTGTCCGGCGGGCAGCGAGCCTGCTGATCGGACGTGGACCTTGGCCCCGCCCAGACGCTGGGTCAGCGACGCCGCCATCTGGGATCGTCCGGAGTTCTGGGTGCAGACGAACAACACTTCCGGTACCGGCTTGGCGATCCTCCCGGTCGCCTGGGCCAGCGCAGCCAACCGCTCCCCCGCAAAACGCAGCGCCAGAACCGGCAGATGGGTCTTCACCCGGGACGTGCGGTAAAGGCTTTGGTACGACTCGTGGACATAGCGGTCGATGGTTTCGGTGCTGAAGCTCCCGGCGTAGCGGAACGCCAGTTCTTCGATCCCCCGCCTCAGGGCGTGCTCGGCGTTGTCCGAGGCCAGACCCGGAAGAGCCTTCCCCTCCGCACGGGGAGCCGAGTGGGTGTGGCGAATCGGTGCCGGGAGCGAGTCCTGTGGGGTGATCAGGGCCGCAGCCTCGGCGAGCGTGGCCACGTTGGCCCGGTAGAGCACACCGGTGCCCTCCCGGGTCCGGACCAGCAGCCCGGCCTCGAAAAGGACGTTCAGATGATGGGTGATGGTCGGTTGGGAGAGGTCGAACTCGGCCCCGAGATCCCCCACCCTGGACTGACCCTCCGCCAAGATCAACGACACCAGGCGAAGCCGCACCGGGTCGGCGAGGGCCTTCAGCACCCTGGCCGCGGCCGTGGCTTGCGCCACCGTCAGCACTGGCGGACGCTCATCCTTGGACTTAGACACACGTCAATATTGATGGAAATCAAACAAATACGCAACCTTCCTCCGCAGTGGCGCAAGGGGGTCGGTGTGGTGCTCCAGGGCCTGAGTCAGTTGATCAACAGCAGGGAGATCATGATCGTGGCCAGGATGGCCCACAGCGAGTTCTTCTTCAGCACACCCACCCAGACATAGGTGGCGGCGAAGATCAGCCACTGTGGCCACGACACCAGCGACTTGGCGGCGAACTGGAGGGTGACGGACAGGATCAGGCCGATGAAGCCGGACTGGAGGCCCTTGATGACAGCCCTGGTGGCCGGGTGGTTCTGGACCCGGGCGTGCAGGTCGGCGAGCAGGATGATGGCGGTCACGGAGGGGATGAACACGGCCACGGTGGCGGCGAGGGCGCCGATGACGCCGGCGACGCGGTAGCCGATGAAGGTGGCGGTGATGAAGACAGGCCCGGGCGTGATCTGACCCAGGGCGATGCCGTCCACGAACTCCTTGGTGGTCAGCCAGCCGTGCGCATCGACGACCTGGGCGTGAATGAGCGGGATGCTCCCAAAACCGCCGCCGAAGGCGGTGGCGCCGATTCCGAGGAAGGTGGCCATGAGTTCGCGGGTGTACGGGACGGCCAGACCGGCGGTCACGACAGCTGCGACGAGAGCTGCGGGTACGAAGGCACGCGCAGGGAGTCGCTCTGGGGTTTGTGGGGCTTGTGCGTCCGGAACTGCTGCGCCTCGCTTGCACAAGGGGAGGAAGAGCAGGATTCCCAGCAGGGCGGCCGCGAGGACGACCCACAACACGTTGGCGTGCAGAAAGTGGACGCCGGTGAATCCGGCGGCGGCGATGAGCGCTCCTCGCCAGTCGTCGCGGCTCAGCTTGCCGAACACGGATCGGCCGAGGACGACAGTGGCATTGAGCAGGAGCGCGACGACCAGCGCCCCCAGCCCGGCGAACAGTGACTTGACGAAACTCAACTGTCCGTAGGCGAAGTAGGCCCACGACAGCGCGAGCATCAGCAGCGTCGGTGGGGTGACGAACCCCAGTGGGGCGATCACCCCACCCCAGATCCTCTTCACCTTGAATCCCACATAACCCAGGACGGTCACCCCGGTCGCGCCCGGCAGGGCCTGCGCCAGGCTCAGGGCGTCCATGAAGTCCTTCTCGGTGATCCACTTCTTCTTGGTCACCAAGGTCTGTTTCATCAGGGCCAGGATCGCCGGTCCGCCGTAGCCGATGGCGCCGAGATGGGCGGTGGTCCGCAGGAGTTCACCCAGAGTCGGTGCGTCAGCGAGGGCACCGGCGTCAACGGCTTTGGACTGTTGGTTCCCGGAGGCCGGCCCCTCGACGGGTTGGTCTGCAGCGGTGGGCTTCATCGTCTTCCGGCTCTGGCGCTGATGACTGCGGGTCAGGCCTGGGACTTCAGGCTGGCGAGCAAAGGCTCGGCGTTGCCGAGGATGCGGGTGGCTTCGGCGAAGCGGGCGATCTTGAAAGTCTCCAGGAGCTTGGCCGGGTCGATCTGCAGTCCATTCGCCTTGTTGGTCATAGCCTCCACGCAGGCGCGGCTGCCGGTAGCCAGGGCCACCGCGAGATAGATCAGAGTCCTGGTCTCTTCCGTCAACGCACCGCTGCCGTCCTTCGGCATGGCGAAACCGCTGTCCTGGACGTGGCGGAGCAGAAACTTGGGTGCGACCTCTCCGGCGAGCTGCGCGGCGACGGGAACGGTCCCCAGAGAGGCAGTTATGCTGGCCAGGATCTGGTCGGTGGTCGGGACCACAGCTTTTGTCATCGAATCTCCTCAAGTTCAAAGTCCATTAGGTCAAGAATTCTTGATCTGACGTCACCGTACGCCCCTTCATCAACGAGCCGCAACGTCGCCCCCAGTCGTGGACGCCGGGACCCAGAGAGGGAGTCGCCGTCGGAGGAAGTGCTACGGTTTCAAGCATGTTTGATTCAAGCACCATTGAATTGGTGCCACGCGTGAGGTTGGCCCTTCGGACAGTGCGCCCGGGAGTTGAGGGTTGATGGCCGCGCACATGGCCGAGCACGTGGTGGGGCCGGTGCGCCGGGGACAGAGCCGTGCGCTGGTGTGGGCGTTGGGCCTGAATGGCGCCTTCCTGGTGGTGGAGTTGGTGGCCGGGGTCCTGTTCGGGTCATTGGCGCTGCTGGCAGATGCCGGCCACATGGTCGCCGATGTTCTCGGGCTGGGTATCGCCGTTGCCGGAGTGGCGTTGTCGGGGCGACCCCTGAGTCGCAGGCACAGCTTCGGGTTCGCTCGCGCCGAGGTGCTGGCCGCCCAGATCAGTTCATTGCTGCTGGTGGCCGGCGGGATCTGGGTGATCGTGGAGGCTGTCTCGCGCATGACCGGACCCACGATCCCGGAGGTGAACGCCCCGGGGCTGATGTGGGTGGCCCTGGTAGGGCTGGTGATCAATGTCGCGAGCGCCGTTGTCGTCCATCGGGCCGAAGGCGAGAGCCTCAACATGCGGGCGGCCGTGGTGCATCTGGCCACCGATGCGGTCGGCTCGCTGGCCGCGCTGGTGGCCGGGGCGCTGATCTGGGCGTTTGGCTGGTCCTGGGCCGACTCGGTGGCTTCGGTGCTGATCGCCCTGCTGGTGCTGTGGGCGGGCGGACGTCTCCTGGCGCAGTCCACCCATATCCTCATGGAAGGCACCCCCCCTGGTCTGGACGCGGACGACGTCCTGTCAGCCCTTCGCGCCGTTCCCGGAGTGGTGGACGGCCACCACCTCCACCTGTGGAACCTGGCCTCCGACGAGGCCGCCTGCTCGGCGCACATCGCCGTGGCGGGACTTCCGACCCTGGCTGAGGCACAACACGTCGCTCACCTGGTCAAATCCGAGCTGGCCGACAGGTTCGGGCTCATCCACGTCACTCTCGAACTCGAAGACGCGCCACCACTGCAGCCAACCAACGCTGAGTCGGGCGCCCCACAGATCCCCTCGAAGGAGCAGTCACACACATGAGCATCACTTCCAGGCGCGCCACTGCGGCCCCCAAGCTGCCAACCGCAGGCCGGATGCGGGACCTGAATCCGGGCTGGTTCGCCTCTGCGATGGGTACCGGCATCCTGGCGGTCACCACCTACACCAATCCCGGCGGGTGGGCACCCCTGGCCAGCGCTGCCCGCGGGCTCGGTGTCGCGCTGGCCCTGGTCGCCTATGCGCTGGGCGTCCTGCTGCTGGTGGCGTACGCGATTCGATGGGTCGCCCACACCGAGGCGGCTCTGGCCGACTTCCGTCATCCGGTGAAGGGCGCGATGCACGCCACGCTTCCCGGCGGGCTGCTGGTCCTGGCCGTCATGACATCCGTGGTGAGCCCCAGCCTGCTGTCCCCATCGACGGCGACCTGGGTCATCGGGGCCGTGGCGGCGGTGGGCGGCATCTTGGCCTTCGTGATGGCCGTTGCCTTCACGTTGACCCTCGTGACCGGCGAGCCCGCAGCCGCCTCGGTGAACGGCGGCTGGTTCATCCCCCCGGTGGTCACCATCATCATGCCCATGGCGATTGCGCCCCTGATCAGCCATGTCGACCCGGCTGCTGCAGGGCTCCTGACGGCCCTCGGCTTCGCACTGTTCGGCATGGGCTTCCTGCTCTTCCTGCTGACGCTGGGCCTCCTCTACGACCGCCTGATCCTGCATCCCCTGCATCCGGCGCCCTTGGCTCCCACCATCTGGATCGGACTGGGCCCGATCGGGGTGGCGAGCCTCGCCCCGATGGCCCTCGCCCGGGCGGGTGCGCCGCTGTGGGGCGACGCGTCCACTGCCGTGAGCCTGCTCACCCGCCTGGCGAGCACCGCGATGTGGGGCTTCGGCCTGTGGTGGCTCGCCCTTGCGGCAGCCCTACTCGTGCGTTACGTCCGCAAGGGCGGCGTCCCGTTCCATCTGGGCTGGTGGGCATTCGTCTTCCCCCTCGGCGCCTACACCGCCGCCACCCTCACTCTCGCCCGCTCCTGGCACTCACCCGTCCTCGAGGGCTTTGCCGTCGTCCTCTTCGCGGGTCTGCTGGCTGCCTGGGGGATCGTGACGGCCCGCACCCTCATCGGCATCCGCTCCGGGCGGATCTGGGCAAGTTAGGGGGCTGCGCAGCCCGGGTGTTGAGCAGGCATATGATTCAGAGCGCATTGATTCAAGAGTGATTGGAGCAACCGTCGTGGACGGCTGGACGTTGTATCTGGTGTTGTCGGTCGTGTTGTTCGGGTTGTCGTTCCTGTCGGGAATGATGGGGCTGGGCGTGGCGTTCATCGCGACGCCGGTGTTGGCGATGTTCGGTTTGGATCTCCAGCACGAGATCATGCCGCTGTCGCTGTGGCTGAACGGCGTCACGGCGATCGCGAGCGCTGTGACCTTCGCGCTGAAGAAGATGGTTGACTGGCGAACTGCCATCCCCTTGCTGATCGTGACCACGATCGCCGCCCCGATCGGTGTGTGGCTGCTCAAGTTCACCTCAACCGAACTCCTGTGGTGGCTGTACGTGGCGGTCCTGCTGTTCCTCGCCTGGCGCATGGCATTCCCACCCAAGCAGGACGACTCGGCACCGTCCACGGTGACCGACCGGACGCGCGTGAAGGCGGCTGGTGCCAGCTCGGGAATCGGAGTCTTCGCCGGACTGCTTGGCGTGGGTCCAGGCTTCCTGATGATGCCCACCCTCGTCCTGCTCGGGTTCGCGGCCCGGACAGCCGCCGCCACCAACAGCGTCGTGGTGACTCTGCCGTCCTTCTCGGCGTTCATCGCCCACCTGCCCGAGGCCCGCTTCGACTGGACACTGCTCGTGATGACGACGATCACCTCCATCGCCGGGGCCCAGTTGGGGGCAAGTTTCATGGCCAAGCGTGTCAAGAGCCTGACCCTGACACGGATCTTCGCCGTCGCGCTGGTCCTGCTGGCGATCCAACGGGTGTTCGCCCTGGTCGGCTGACTTGACTTCGTCCTGACCCAAGGAGCACTATTCAATCATGGTTGATTCAAGAACCCCTGAAGCACAGGTGATCTCCGGTGCTTCCCTGCTGGCAGCGGTCGCTGACCCGATCCGCCTGCAACTGCTCCACGTGCTGGTGGGTCAGAGCCGCTGTGTCTGTGATCTGCAGCCGGAGCCGCCGATTCCGGGCAATCTGTTGAGCTACCACCTGAAGGTGCTGCGCGAGGCCGGCCTGATCGAAGGAACCCGCCGCGGACGCTGGATCGACTACGCCCTCACCGACGGCGCCTTGGATCGGCTTCACGCTGCGCTTCCGGATCCCGCCTCCGTGTCACGCCAACTGGTGGTCGTCCGATGAGCACGATCACCGAGCCGACCACGCGCCGCAACGTCCGCCGTTGGGGACTCGCGGCCGCCGCGACTCTTCTCTGGTTCGCCCTCTACAACGTGAACAAGCCGTTCTGGAACTGGCTGATCGGCGACGTCGCCGGCCTCGACCTCGACTCCCGGCTGGGCAGCGGGATCCACTTCTTCTTCTACGACACGATCAAGATCCTTCTGCTGCTGGGCGGGATCATCTTCCTGGTCACCGTGCTTCGTTCTTTCATGAGTGTCGAGCGGACCCGCGCCCTGCTGGGTGGCAAGCGGGAGGGCGTGGGTAATGTGCTCGCCGCGGGCCTTGGAGTGGTTACCCCGTTCTGCTCGTGCAGTGCGGTGCCGGCGTTCATCGGGTTCGTCGCGTCCGGGGTGCCGCTCGGGGTGACCATGAGCTTCCTCATCGCCAGCCCGCTGGTCAACGAGGTCGCCATCGCTTTGCTGCTCGGCCTCTTCGGCGTCGGACCGACCCTGCTCTACGTCGCCGCCGGGCTGACCATCGCGATCGTCGCCGGGTTCGTCATCGGACGCCTCAAGCTGGAACGCTACGTCGAGCCGTTCGTCTACGAGACCACCCTGCGTGGTAAGCCACTCGACCCGTCGGTCGGGCTCACATGGGACGACCGCTTCCAGATGGGACGCGAAGAGGTCGCGACCATCCTGCGCAAGATCTGGCCCTACCTGCTGGTCGGCATCGGTCTCGGCGCCGTGATCCACGGCTGGGTTCCCGCGGACTTCTTCGCCACCTACGCCGGCGCCGACAACCCGTTCGGGGTCCTGGTCGCGGTGCTCATCGGTGTTCCGCTGTACTCCAACGCGGCCGGCATCCTCCCTCTGGTCGACGCCCTCTACGCCAAGGGGCTCCCCATGGGGACCCTGCTGGCCTTCATGATGGCCACCGTCGCCCTCAGTCTGCCCGAGATGATCCTGCTCCGCCGCGTCCTCAAGCCCCGGCTGATCGCCACGTTCGTCGGCGTCACCGCCACCGGCATCATCGCCGTCGGCTACATCTTCAACGCCATCCTGTGAGCTGAACAGCTCAAACCACTCCGTGAACCGAGCCCCTCGACTTCACAACCACCCTGGAAACACCGAAAGGCACCACTGTGAACATCAAGATCCTCGGCCCCGGCTGCAACAATTGCGTCAACCTCGAGAAGGCGGCACGCCAGGCAGCCGCCGAACTCGGCATCGACGCGACCTTCGAGAAGGTGACCGACTACGGCGACATCCTCTCGTACAACATCATGAGCACCCCGGGCCTGGTCGTCGACGAGCGGGTCATCCTCTCCGGCCGGGTCCCCACCGCCCGTCAGGTCAAGGAGCTCCTGACCCCCTTGATGAGCTGAGGGGTCATTGCCCTGACCGGCGCAGGAGTGGGCGATTGTCAGCCTCTGTCGAATGGAGACCCCCGTGCTGATCGCCACTGACCGGATCCTGCTGCCATCCCACCGGGACTTCGTTGCCGGGTGGGTGGAGATCGACGGCGGGGCCATCATTTCCGCAGGACCTGGCCGGCCACTGCGGCGCCCGGACGAAGTGCTGAACCTCGCCCTGGCGCCGGGCTATGTGGATGTTCACTGCCATGGGGGCGGTGGTGCCGCCTTCGCGACAGATGACCCCTCCGATGTCGACACCGCCATCACGGCGCACCGCGCCGCAGGCACGACCTCCGTCGTCGCCTCGCTGATCACGGCGTCCATCCCGACCCTGCACAGCCAGGTCACCCTGCTGGCCGGACGGGTCCGCGCCGGGGATCTCGCCGGGATCCACCTCGAGGGACCATGGCTGGCGCCTAGCTTCAAGGGGGCGCACAACCCACAGCTGCTGGCCGATCCGATCCCCGACACCGTCGCCGCCTTACTCGCCGCCGCCGCCGGCGGCACCATCAGAATGGCGACCATTGCACCGGAACTCCCCGGGGCCATGGAAGCGATTCAGGTGATGCTGGCCAGCAACTGCCTGCCCGCGATCGGCCACACGGCCGCTGATTACGCCACCACCAAGCAGGCCATCGAGGCGGGTGCAACGGGGGTCACCCACATCTTCAACGCCATGCCAGCTCTGGGACATCGTGATCCCGGGCCGGTCCTGGCGTTCCTGGACGATCCCAGGGCCACGGTCGAGTTGATCTTCGATGGCATCCACGTGAGCCCCGAACTGGCAGCCTACGTGATGCGGATGTTGCCCGATCGGGTTGTCCTGATCACCGACGCCATGGCGGCCGCCGGGGCCCCGGACGGTGACTACATGCTGGGAGACCTCCCGGTGGAGGTCAGCGATCGGGTGGCTCGACTGGCCGGACTCGACACCATCGCCGGCAGCACCCTGACCCTCGACAGGGCGGTACGCAACGCCGTCGCCTACGGAATCCCGCTTGCCCAAGCGGTCCGCAGCGCCACCATCTTTCCGGCCGAGTACCTCAGCCTCCACAACGTCGGAAGAGTCGCAGCAGGGGCCAGAGCCGACCTGGTCGCCCTCGACGACGACGCGAACGTCGCCAGGGTCATGTACCGCGGAACCTGGCAGTAGCCGACCCGCCGGCATGGCACCACCCCCGCCAGATTGACTTCCATCGATTCGACTAGGCTAGAGTTCACATCGACGGTCTTCGATGTGTCTTTGAGAGGAAATCATGGTCAATATCCGAGTTTTCGAGCCAGCGTTGTGCTGCAACACCGGGGTGTGTGGTGAGGACGTGGACCAGGCGTTGGTGAACTTCTCCGCCGACCTGGACTACGTGAAGCAGCAGGGCGTCGACATCACCCGGCACAACCTGGCCAACGACCCGACGGCGTTCGTGGAGAACCCTGCGGTCATGAGCTTCCTTCAGGCGGCCGGATCGGAGGGGCTTCCCCTGGTGCTGGTCGACGACGTGACCGTGCTGACCGGCAGTTACCCCACGCGTGAGATGCTCGCCCGCTACGCGGGCCTTGGCACCCCCACTCTTCGTCCGCGTTTCAGCTTGGCCACCGTGGGTGGCGCCTCTTGCTGTGGCGGCGGCGGTTGCTGAGGCTGTGGACGTGAAATTCCTCAGCAATCCCACCCGCTTCCTCTTCTTCACCGGCAAGGGCGGCGTGGGCAAGACCTCGATCGCGTGCGCTTCAGCGGTGCAGCTCGCCGAAGCCGGCCGTCGGGTGCTGCTGGTGAGCACCGACCCGGCGTCCAACGTCGGCCAGGTCTTCGGCCAGACGATCGGCAACACCATCACGGCAGTGGGGTCGGTCCCCGGCCTCGACGCCCTGGAGATCGACCCCGAACAAGCCGCTGCCGACTACCGAGAGCGGATCATCGGCCCGGTGCGAGCATTCCTGCCCGCACGTGAGATCGCCGAGATGACCGAACAACTGTCCGGGTCGTGCACCACCGAGATCGCCTCGTTCAACGAGTTCACCGGCCTGCTGGCCGACCCGACACTGGTCGCCGACTACGACCATGTCCTGTTCGACACCGCCCCCACCGGCCACACCATCAGGCTCCTCAAGCTACCCGGCGACTGGACCGGCTTCCTCGACACCGGCAAAGGTGACGCCTCCTGCCTGGGCCCCCTGTCCGGGCTGGAGAAGCAACGCACCCTCTACGGCGAAGCGGTGGCCGCACTGGCCGACCCCTCGATCACCCGCCTGGTCCTGGTCGCCAGGGCCCAGGCCTCCAGCCTGGCCGAGCTCGCCCGGACCGCCGTGGAACTGAGCGAGACCGGCATCAAACCCGGCAACGTGGTGATCAACGGGGTGCTCCCCGACACCGCTGGAGACGACGACAGTCTGGTCGTCGCCATCCGGAAACGTGAACAGGCAGCCGTCGCCGACATGCCGGCCTCGTTGGCGGGGGTCCCTCGCGATGTCATCGAACTCAAGCCCGACAACATGGTCGGCCTCGCCGCGCTCCGTTCCTTGTTCGAGGGCTCGACGACGCTTCCGATGGACTCATTCGGCTACTTGCGTGAGGACATTGCTCCCTCGTTGAACGAGATGGTCGACGAACTTGCCGCCCCCGGGCACGGGCTCATCATGTGCATGGGCAAGGGCGGCGTCGGGAAGACCACGATCGCCGCAGCGGTCGCCACCCGCCTCGCCGAGTTGGGGCACGAGGTCCACCTCACCACCACCGATCCGGCCGGGCACCTGGCGCACACGATGGGGGACGGTGACGCACTGCCCACCCTCACCATGTCGCAGGTCAATCCGGCTCAGGCAGTCCAGGAGTACCGCGATCACGTCATGGCCACAAAGGGCAGAGACCTGGATGACGCGGGCCGGGCCTTGTTGGCCGAGGACCTGCTGTCCCCCTGCACCGAGGAGGTCGCGGTCTTCAAGCAGTTCTCCCGACTGGTCAATCAAGCGCGTCGCACCTTCGTCGTGATGGACACCGCGCCCACCGGGCACACCCTGCTGCTCATGGACGCCGCCGGCTCCTACCACCGCGAGATCGCCCGCAACATGCCCGAGGGTGCCCACTACGCCACCCCCATGATGCGACTCCAGGACCCTGACTACACCAGGATCCTGCTCGTCACGCTGCCGGAGACCACACCCGTCTTGGAGGCGGGCATCCTCGAGGACGACCTGAAGCGGGCCGGCATCCAGCCCTGGGCCTGGGTGATCAACCAGTCGCTTGCCGCCGCCACCACTACCTCGCCCCTGCTCCGTCACCGGGCAATCCAGGAACAAGGACCTGTCGACTCCGTGCGGGCCCGCGCCAAGCGGCTCGCCATCGTCCCCCTGCTGCACGAGGAACCCATCGGACCCAAGCGGCTCGCCCGCCTGGCCTCCTAGGAAACCACGGCGCACGGCCCAGTCTTCGACCGCATCACACCCACCACCACGAGGAGCCCTGACCCCATGCTCAATCCAACCCTCCAGGCGCCGGCTGACGCCGAAGCCGAGGTGCACGCCGCCGCGAGAGCGTTCGGTGCGGCGCTGAAGTCCAGCAACGAGTTCACCGCCCTGCTGGCCGCCGACGAGGCCGTCTCCACCGACGCCGAGGCGAACGCCGCAATTGCCGCGTTCGAACAACTCCAGCAGGAGTTTCGGGCGGAGATCACGGTGGGAGTCCTGACCGACGCCCACCGCGCGGACCTGGAGCGCAGCCAGGAAGCGATGCTCAGCGTCCCGACTGTTGCCGCCTACGCGGCGGCCATGTCAGCGTTCCAGGATGTATGTCGCGACACGGCATCCGTCGTGACCGCTGAGATCGGCATCGACTTTGCCGCCAACAGCCGCTCCGGCGGCTGCTGCGGCTGACAGGAGAACACAATCATGCTGACCCCCGATCTCCACGACGCTGCCCTGACGTTCGGCCGCGCACTCCGCCAAGCCCCCGCCGTAGCCGCCTACCGGGCCGCAACCGACGCCTTGGCCGACGACCTTGAGGCGCAACAGACCATGATGGCCCTCCGTGGCCCGCAGGCCAGTTTCGTACGGACGCAACAGGCCGGACTGCCCCCGAGCCAGGAACAGGTCAACCAGCTGCGCCGCAGCCAGGAGAAGGTCCGGGCCAACGAGGTCATCATGAACCACCTGCGGGCCACCAACGCCGTCAAGGCCTACCTGCCCACGGTGGCTCGTGAGGTGAGTGGTGCGCTCGGCGCGGACTACCCGAGCCTGATCGCACCAGCCTCCGGCTGCTGAACTCGCCAACCGCCGCCCTCGTGGTTCACGAACGGCAGGGGTAGACGAAGACCTCCGTGCTGGATGTGGGTGGCCAAGCCCCCCGGCAGGGAGGTCTTCGCCATTCACCTTGGGCGCCGCAACCGCGGCCTGCCGTCAGGAAGTCCCGCTGCCGCGGGGTGGCTGCGGACTGCAGAAGCGACCCCCGATATTCGAGTCCCGCTGCAGACTCGCTCTGGGGAGTTCGAACCAGCGCAACGCATCAAACTCCTGCGAGATGGTGCCCGAATCATCGGTCGAGGGGCTTCGTGCCCCCGCGAGGATCCGACGGGCGTCTTCGAGGTGCTGCGTGAGGATCTCGACCGGTGCCGTCGCGTCCCGGCGCGGGTACACCATCACCCCATCCACTCCGTAGCTGATGTCTGTGAGCCGCAGCGGCGGTTCGATGGGTCCACCATGGTGACGCCACAGTCCGCTCACGGGCTCGAACCGGTAGTCATCGAGGAGCTTCCAGCCCTCGCGTGCGACCAACCGAACAGCTTCGACGATGTAGGCGAAGGCTTCCTCGCCTATGAAGTAGTTGAAGTTCACCCGCACCCAGCCCGGCTTGATCCCCTCGCAACCATTGGCGATCTGGGCCTCGAACTGGTGCGAGTGGTCAAGATCGATCCCCAGAAGGCGGTGCCCGTAAGGGCCCGCGCAGGAGCACCCTCCCCGGGTCTGAATCCCGAACAGATCATTGAGGAGTGCCACCACGAAGTTGTGGTGCAGGAAGCTGCCGCTGGGGGTACGGATGACGAACGACACGATCGACAGCCGGGTGGCCTCCGGGTTGCCCAGGATCTCGATGCTGGGCTCCTCACGCCAGGCAGCCATCGCGCGGCTGAGGAGGTCACCCTCCCGCTCCTCGATCGCCCTCACCCCGACGGCGGCTTTCAGTTGGAAGACCAACCCGGCCCTGATCGATTCGATGATCGCGGGGGTGCCGCCCTCCTCACGGTGGACGGGGTCGTCGAGGTAGCGATGCTCTGCCGCGTTCACGAACATCACCGTGCCGCCTCCCGGGACATCCGGGACACGATTGGTCAACAATTCCCGGCGGACCGCCAGCACGCCGGGCGTGCCGGGGCCACCGACGAACTTGTGGGGTGATATGAAGACCGCGTCGAGATAGGCATCCGGTTCATCGTCAGGGGCCGACACGTCAATATCCACATAGGGAGCACAAGCGGCGTAATCCCAGAAGCTCAGCGCTCCATGCGCGTGGAGCAGCGTGGCGACGCCACGAACATCGGACACGATGCCCGTGACGTTGGAGGCCGCCGAGAACGACCCGATCTTCAGCGGACGATCTGCGTGAGCGACCAGTTCAGCCTCAAGTCGCCGCTGGTCGATGTGCCCGTCGGCGTCCTCAGGGATCGTGACCAGATCGGCGATCGACTCGCGCCACGGCAGCTCATTGGAGTGGTGCTCGAAGGGGCCGATGAACACCACGGGGCGCCGCTCCGCCGAGATCGCGTCGCTGAGGTGAAACTGGTCGTCGAGATTGGAGGGGATACGCAGCCCGAGGATCCCGACCAGCTTGTCGATCGCAGACGTTGATCCTGAACCGGTGAAGATGATTGCGGTGCTGGTATCGCCGCCCACCGCCTGATGGATGATCCGACGGGCGTCCTCACGCAGCCAACTGGTCTGGAACCCCGTCCCACTGGCTTCGGTGTGCGTATTCGCATACCGAGGAAGCACCTCGCGTCGGATGAAGTCCTCGACAAAGTCGAGACTGCGCCCAGACGCGGTGTAGTCGGCGTAGGTGACCCTCCGTGGCCCGTAAGGGCCGTCCATCACATGATCGTCACCGATCACGCCGGCGCGGATCCGCTCCAACAGCGCCGACGACGAAGGTGTGGGAGGCGTGCTGAACAGCGCAGGCTCAGAAAGGGCAGTTTCCAGCACGGCATCCCCCTTGGGATATCGACAACGGTCGATACGAACTCTAGTCCCCTCGTATCGACATCAGTCAATCTGACCTGGCTGACTGGCTGCGTCGCCGAGTGTTCCTGCCAGGTGGGCTAAAGTTCGTATCGACAGTTGTCGATGTTGAAGGGGACACCATGGTGGAGACCGTCGCCCCTGACCCGGTGGTGAGCGCTGCTGCCAGCGGGCGGGCCAGACCAATCGTCCTCTTCGTGTGCGTCCACAACGCCGGCAAATCGCAGATGGCCGCTGCCATCATGCAGCAACTGGCTGGCGGGCTCGTTGACGTCCGATCAGCAGGGACCGACCCGGATGCACAGGTGCACGACCTGTCCGCGATTGCGGTCGCCGAACTGGGGGCGGACATGTCCAACCAGGTGCCTACCCGGCTCGAACCGAGAATGCTCACTGCCGCCGACCGCATCATCGTGCTTGGGGACGAAGCCCGAGTGGACGCCGTTGAGGGCATGCGGGCGCCGATCGAAACCTGGCTGATCCCCGATCCCGCAGATCAGGGGATCGACGGACTCCAGCGTGTCCGGCTGATGAGGGATGACATCGCCGAGCGGGTGCGCAAACTCATGCAAGCGATGACAGACAAACGTGAGGGAGAGAAATGATCCGTACCTTGCCCACCCTCGAGTGCGCTCCCGCCAGCAACGACGAGCTAATGCCCGGAGTCGAAGCCGAGCGACTCGCCGCCGTGCTCAAAGTGCTCGCCGATCCGGTCAGGCTCAGGCTGCTGCGCCTGGTGGCCGACTCCCCCGACACCACAGCCTGCGCCTGTCACCTGCCGGACGCACTGGGCATCTCCCAGCCCACCCTGTCTCACCACCTCAAGAAGCTGGTGGAATCCGGACTCCTGGAACGAGACCAGCGTGGACGCTGGGTGCACTACCGCCTCCGCGCGGGTGCGCTCGGCCCCATAGCGGAGTTCGTGTCGAGCTGCACGCAGTAGCGCGAGACCCCTGTGTTGAAGCCGGCTGAATATCAACCCTGAGGCGCCAAGTGAATCGGCCCTCTGGGTCAGGGGCGGAACGCCACCCTGCAATCCAATGGCCGACGACCACGGGTCAGCTCAGCCTCACACCATGAGAAACCCGGGTACCTGCAGGTATCCGGAGGCCGACGGCGAGTCGACCGAAGGGGTAAGGGAGCGGGTCAGCCTCGAGGGCGCGACCCGGCGACCGGTATGACAGTCATATGACCGGTGAAGGGGTCATATGAGGTTCGATGCAGCGTTCGGAGGCTTGATCCCGGGTGCGAGTGGGGTGGTGCTGGCCGCGCTGCTGCGCACAGTTCTCCGATGACAGGTCGGCAGGTGCACGGCCTGGTCAGCGACCACCCCGAACACCCACCGCACGAAACTCGCGATCGCGCTCACCACCACCATCCTGATCGCCGAGGTCATCGGCCCTGTGGACCAACGGCCTCGCCTTGCTCGCCGACGCCGGCCACATGCTCACCGACGCCTCAGGCCTCCTGATCGCCCTGATCGCCGTCTCACTCGCCTCCGCCCACCCAACCCCGAACGGACCTGGGGATACCGCCGCGCCGAGGTCCTCGCCGCCGGCGCCCAAGCCGCCGACCTCCTCGCAGTCCGCGGCGACAGACGCATTCATCGAAGGCGTCCGGCGACTCTTCGAACCACCCGACCACGCGCAAAGCGAACACACCCCCCACACCTGACAATCCCCAGGGAAACGCCCCACCCGCCGGGCGGGACCCACAGAAGGAGCGGCAGCTGGGAAACTTCCACCATGGACACCCTCAGATCAATCGCCTTGTTCATCGCGGCAGCCATCGCCGAGATCGGCGGAGCCTGGCTGATCTGGCAAGGCGTACGAGAACACAGAGGCTGGATCTGGATCGGCACCGGCGTCGTTGCCCTCGGGCTGTACGGCTTCGTCGCCACCCTGCAACCCGACCCCAACTTCGGTCGCATCCTGGCCGCCTACGGCGGCGTCTTCGTCGCCGGCTCCCTCGCGTGGGGCATGACCTTCGACGGCTTCCGACCCGACCGCTACGACATCGCCGGCGCCCTCATGTGCCTGATCGGCGTCGCCGTCATCATGTACTCACCACGCGCCGCCTGACCCCCATCCGCCCATGTCCGCCGACCACCAGTCAGCTCCTCCTAGGTGAACACCCGAGCAGAGCGATGGCTGTTGGGCAGCAGCTTGGTGGTTGAACCAGCGGCGATGATGCAGTTGTCGAAAGTCACCGCCTGCTCGCCGGAATCCGCCTTCACCTTGATCGTCTTGGCGTTAGTGAACTCGCCCCAGCCGTGCATCTCGGTGATCTTGTTCTTCCGCATCAGGAAGTGGACGCCGCTCACCGACCGCTCCACCAGCTGCCGGCTCCGGGAGACCGCCGTGCCATAGTCGAAACTGAACTCGCCCCGGATCCCGAACAGGTCGGCCTGGGGGGTGAGGATGTGCACCAGCTCCGCGTGGCGCAGCAGGGCCTTGGTCGGGATGCAGCCCACGTTCAGGCACACCCCGCCCCAGCAGTTCTCGATGATCCCCACCTGGTAACCCCAGCTGGGCTGCGCGAATCGCCGCCACGTATCCGCCGGGGCCGACCCCCCGGACCCCCACATCGAAGTGATCGGCCATACTCCACGCTAGACGTCCCCCATCCGCTGCCCATTGATTCACCCAGCATGCCGCGGCCGAGACTCGTACCGGCCCCGACCCCAGACAGCCCGAGGCCGCCCTCGACGTGGCGGCAGTGGCGGACTCACGTGACAGACACGCAGCCGGCGCTACAGTCGCATTGGCCACCGATCGCTCCACGGGAAGGGGTGTCACATGCTGGGCGTGGCTCTCCTGGTGATGGGCGCGCTGGTCGCAGCCGCCGTGTCGGGCTCGGCCGGGTTCGGAGGCGCCCTGCTGCTCCTGCCCCTCTTGACCACTGTTGTGGGAGCAGAGCAAGCGGTCCCACTGCTGACCGTCGCCCAACTGGTCGGCAACATCTCCCGGGTCGGGTTCGGCTTCCGCTGCATCGCTTGGCGGCCGGTCGGCCTGTTCCTGATCGGCGCCGTCCCCAGCAGCGTCGCCGGCTCCCTGCTGTTCGTTTCGCTCCCCCCGGGCATCTTGACCCGCTCCATCGGGGTGGGGGTACTGGCCTTCGCCATGCTGAAGTACTTCCGGATCCTCACGTTCAGCGCATCGAACGGGCTACTGCTGGGAGGTGGAGCCCTCACTGGTGTGTTGTCCGGCCTGATCGGCAGCGCCGGGCCCCTCGGAGCTGCCGTGTTCCTCTCGCTGGGACTGACCCCCGTGGCCTACGTGGCCAGCGAAGCCACCACCGCCCTGACCATGCACGCCGTCAAGACCATCGTGTACGGCGCCACCCTCAGCCTCGATGCCGGCTTCTGGAGTCTGGCGGCCCTGCTCGGCGCCAGCATGGTCGTCGGCACCTGGATCGCCAACCGATATCTGCGCCGTGTCTCAGCGAAGGGTTTCGAACGCTACGTCCTGATCCTGTTGGCCGCAGTCTCGGTCTATCTGATCGTCGTCGGTTAGCCACCCAAGGTCAGCAGCATCTTCCCGGCGGCGACCGCCAGAACCACCCCAAGCAAGCGGTAGATGTTCTTCGTGTTCGGGGTGCGGGAACCATAGCGGGCCCCAGCCACACCACCGACAAGAACCAGCGGCACCCACACCGTCAGGGACGTCCACGGAATCTTCACGACCGTCGATACCTGACCCGCCAGACCCGCCGAAGAGTTGAGCAGAATGAACGCCGCTGCCACACCGGAGACCTGCCGGGTGGGTGCCCATCGGGCGAACAACAACAGTGGACTGAGGAAGATCCCGCCGCCGATGCCGGTGAGCCCGGACAGCAGTCCAAGCACGGCGCCCGCTCCGAGCGCGGGACCCACCGGCGGGATCAGAGTCGGGTCGTCGCAGGGGCGGGCCCCCGGCGACACCAGATACACCGCGGACCACAACAAGACGACCGCGAGCAACGGCTTGTACACCACCCCCGGGACGGATAGTTGGCCTCCGAGGAACGCCATCGGGACAGCCGTCACCGCCAACGGCCACAAGGCCCGCCACGAGAAGGCCCCACGCCGCAGGAATGTCCAGGCGGCCAACGACGCCACCACAATGTTCAGCACCAGGGCTGCGGGCCGCATAACCTCCGGCGCCACCGTGAACAGGGCCATCACCGCCAAGTAGCCTGAGCCACCACCATGCCCGACCGACGAATACAGCGCTGCGACAACCACCATGCCGATGCCGATGACGATCGCAGTCTCGAGAGCCATCACGCAGCCCTCCGCATCACCCAGGTACCAGTCACGGACTGAGAGTATTGGGCCCAGTTGCCCGACCTCCAGGTGGGACCGGTCGCCCGCGCGCATCCGCTGCTCGGGAGCGTCGGTGGAACGCCATCAGCAACCGCACAGGGCCCAGACCCGCTGCAGTGGTAGCGACGCACCGTGACCAGCAGCGTGGTGGCCCGCCACCCGAACGGCTCGTGCGCCAACCGACACACCACCGTGCCCCGCGCCGTGCCGTGGCAGCCACATCACAGGCACCACGGGTCAGAGCAGCCTCCCGGGTTCTCAGCCCGCAGCGTCCTCATGGGCGCCGAGGAAGCCGTGGGGCCTCGTCTCGAACGACTGGCCTGACAGTCATATGACCGCTACAGTGGTCATATGAGATTCGATGCAGCGTTCGGAGGCTTGATCCCGGGGGCGAGTGGGGTGGTGCTGGCCGCGCTCCTGCGCACAGGGTCTCCGATGACAGGTCGGCAGGTGCACGGCCTGGTCCGCGACCAGTTCAGCCTGTGGTCTGTCCAGCAGGCGCTCGCCTCCCTCGTCGGGCTCGGCGTGGTGGAGAGTCGCACCGTGGGTCGCGCGATGGTCCACACGATCAACGAGGACCACTACGCGATCCAGCCACTGCGCGTCCTGCTCGATCCTTTCGCGGCACTGCGGGAGGCAGCCCAGCGTTCGGTCGGGTCGAGTGTCGATGCGGTGATCCTGTTCGGGTCGGTGGCCCGCGGCGAGGCGACCGCCGACAGCGACATCGACCTGGCCGTCCTCGCGTCCCCGGACTGGGACGGCCGATCAGCGTTGGAGGACGCGGTACGTGCCCGGCTCGGCAACGAGTGCGATGTGCTGGTGTTCACCCCCGAGGAGTTCAGCCGGCTCGCAGCCAGCGGCGATGAACCGGTCGTCGCCAAGATCCTCGCTGACGGAGTGTTTCTGCTTGGCGCGCTTCCCCAGGGCAAGGTTGGCGTGGCGTGATGGCCACGCTCGAACACCGCAATCACGCGCGGAGTTTCCTGAGGAAGGCCGAGGAGTACCTTGCCTCCGCCGACGCAAACCTGGCCGCCCAGCGGTACACCGTCGCCGCCGGGGATGCCATCCACGCCGGTATCTGCGCCAAGGACGCCATCGTCACCGAACTCACCGGCACAACAACGAAGGGCAAGGACCACACACTTGCCGTGAAGGAGTTACGGCGAGCGCTGGGACAGCGACCCGACGCCCCCGGCGCGGAAAGAGCGCTCCGCGAACTGATCTCGAGCAAGGCAGACGTCGAGTACGGCGTCACCCTCATTGCCGCGGTCAAGGCTGAGGCGCTCGTCCGTAGGGCCCGGAGCCTCGTCGAACTCGCCGTCCGCATCGTCCGCCTCAACGGGTAACCTCTACCGCGCAGCCCACTGGCGGCGGCATGGTTCCGCCCAGCACCCTGA
This sequence comes from Brooklawnia sp., assembly GCF_049651565.1. GTDB lineage: Bacteria > Actinomycetota > Actinomycetes > Propionibacteriales > Propionibacteriaceae > Brooklawnia. Next base: position 445 of record NZ_JBASCI010000258.1, on the reverse strand, counting down.
CCAGGCATCCGACAATCCCCGCGCCGTGGCCCCGAGAATGCTGCCCCGCCGCGCTAGCCTGACGGTGCAGTTGAGCAGGTAAACGCTCGGCGGCGGCACGTTCGGATCCCCCACGCATTCCCCACGACAAGGTGACGAAGTGATGTTCAACGAACATAATCCCTTGTCAGAGGGCACTTTTTCGACAAATGGCGTGGAGCTTCAAGTCCTCTCTCGGACACCCGTAGGAACCCGATCTGGCAATGCGAAACACCTAGTCAGGAGGGTTCGATAGTCTTGGCGGTAGACATGGCGACCGCAGAGCACCCCCATGAATGTGGCCCTGATTTCCCAGAAGATTCTCCATACCTGCTGGGCGGGCGCAGTACAGCGGAAACATGAGCATGGGCGGCAGCAGCCAAGAGCGGGCGAATGGTCACGGCGGCGGCGCCGGGCAGCCGACAAG
>NZ_JBASCI010000257.1:0-2048 GCF_049651565.1 Brooklawnia sp. | reverse complement strand
CAGCCGGCTGCCCGCTCGGCGGCCGACGGTGGCTGCGCCCAGGAGGCCGGCGATGCAGCCGGGTCGCCGGGTTGTTGCGCAGGGACGCTCGGTTCGGTCACAGCAGGCTCCATCTACGAGTCGCGTCGGCCTGGGTCAGTAGTCGTCGACGTTCGTCGTCGTCGCGCTCCCACATGGCCAGGTCCCGGTACACCTTCTCCAGCTTGGGACGCAGGTTGCGTTCGGTCGCCGGTTCGCCGGCGAACCGGAAGTTGCTGTTCGCCTTGTTCTGTCGCACCAGCCGCAACGCGTTCTCCAGCACCTCCACCTCGAGGTTCGCCGAGCTGATCGGGTCGAGGCTGGCAGCGTGGATCGAGTCCCAGGCGGCGGCCAGGTCGCCCATGCTGCCGCCATCGCGCTTCAGCAGCAGCTTGGCGTGGGCCTTGCGGGCGTCGGTGTAACCACGGCTGGTCGGCGGGATCAGGCTGAGCGCCGACAGGGTGCCCTCCTCGTCGCCGCGGGCCATCCGGATCCGGGCCATCGCGAACGCCGACGGGGTGACGTAATTGGCGTCGGTGCTGGCGCAGATGGCGTACAGCTCCTCGGCCAGCGCCAGCTGCTCGCCGTACTCGCAGGCCACTGCCAGCGCGAACTTGGGTGCCAACTCGCCGGGTACCTGGGCGTGGACGGTGTTGAACGGGGCCTGCGCCTCATGCCAGGAGTGCGCCCGCACAGCGGCCAGCCCCTGCATCCAGACCGCTCGCCAGTCCCACGGGTCGGCCCGCAGCAGTTCGCGGATCACCTGGGCCGCGGTCGTCCGGTCGCCCATGCCGAGCGCCAGTTCGATCTGGGCCAGCATCACCGCGGCGGTGCGCTTGGGGGCCTGGGTCAGCGCGGCCATCCGCTGCCGCGGGTCGTCCAGGGTCAGCGAGCCCAGCCAACCCGACATCTCATCGGTCGCATCGGGCAGCAGGTGCGGCAGCTGCGTCCAGTCGATGCTCTCGCCAGCGCTCATCGGCGGGCCGAACAGCGTCGACTGGTGGGACGCGGTGGCCGCGCCCGGCGTGCCCCGGCCGACCACTTCACGCATGACGCCGAGCGCCTGGACGCGCAAGTCCTCGGCGGTCTGGAAGCGGTCCTCGCGCACCGGCGCGCAGGCCCGCTGCACCAGCCGGTAGAACGAGTCGTGCTCGGCGAACAGCGGCATCCGGCTGAGTGGCGGCAACGAGTCGACGTACTGGGTCTGGTAGCCGCGGAACTCGCTCGACATCACCATCAGGGCCCGACCCACGGTGTAGATGTCGCTGGCCACCGAGGGACCGAGTTCGGCGACCTCCGGGGCCTGGTAACCGATGGTCCCGAAGATCGGCGATACGTCGTCGTCTATGCGACGCACCGCACCCAGGTCGATCAGCTTCACCGAGTCGCCGACCTGCATCAGGTTGTCGGGCTTGAAGTCGCAGTAGAGCAGACCACCGTCGTGCAGGTAGGTGAAGGCGGGCAGGATCTCGATCACGTAGGCCAGCGCCCAGTCCACCGGCAGCGGGTCGTGGTTGCCGTTGTTGGCCTCCTTGCGCTGCTTCAGCAACTGCGTGATGGAGCGGCCGGGCACGTACTCCATCACGATGTAACGAGCCTCTTCGTGCTGGACGAAGTTGTAGATCTCGACGATCAGCGGGTGCTCGACGGCGGCCAGGAACTCCTTCTCGGACTTCGCGGCCGCACTGGCGTCCTCGTCGGCCGCGTTCAGCAGGCCCTTCAGCACCACCCAGCGGTCGGACACGTTGCGGTCGCGGGCCAGGTAGATCCAGCCCATCCCGCCGTAGGCGAGCGCACCCATCACCTCGTACTGCCCGGAGATCAGCTCACCGGCGGCGATTGCGGGGCGGAAGTTGAACGGGGTGCCGCAGTTGGCGCACTCGCCCTCGACCTCGCCCGGCTTGCCCTCCTTGCCGCGGCCGACCGGCTCCCCGCAGTTGGGGCAGTTGCGGCGCGGCTCGGGGACGACCGGGTCGGCCATCACGGCCTTCGCCGGGTCGACCGGTGGGGCGGGCGGCACGGTGGTGATG
>NZ_JBASCI010000256.1:0-5137 GCF_049651565.1 Brooklawnia sp. | reverse complement strand
CAGGCCAACACGGCCCGCTTCGGCTCGATCTGTTGGCCGACGACCTCCAGGCCGAGCTCGTCGAGGCGGGTGAACGTGGTCAGGTCAGGGCGCGTGAAGGTAGCGTGAGGCACGTCGAGGTCTTCCGAATGGTGAGTGTGAGAACTTCCATCTTCGGGAGGCCTCGACCCTCAACGGCGGACCGACGCGCCGCCCAGATCACCCCGCCTCTACACCCTCAAATGTGATGAGCCAGCAATCTACATCCCCAGCAAGGTCTTGGCGCGCTTTTCGCGAGATATAGGGGCATCTCAGAAGCGCGACCCGTTAACAATTGGCATTCTTAGGGATGTCGCCGATACACTGTCGACCGGCGCTCAGGTGGAGGCTGGTGAACCCGAGAGGCACGGTCTGGACGGCGCCGGCACTGTGCTTGTGGCTGGTGCCAACCCAACATTACGACTCCGCACCGCGTGGTTCGTCCCTCAGAAGCCTAGCTGCGTGCTCGGCGTCATCGGCGGCGTGGGACGCCTCGGCCAGCCGACGGCGCACAATTTCGTCCTCGCGGCGGGCGCGCTCGTTGTCGTCGACCGGACGAGCGCGCATGCCCGGTCCCTCGACGGGCTCCAGTCGGGTGATGTCGACCCAGGCGATGCGCCGGCCGTCCATCTCGGAAACCCGCATCGACACCCGCGCCCAGGTTGCCTCGCCGTCCTCGCCCGGGGTGGCCGGCTCGAGTTCGACCTCGATGACGTCGTCCAGTTGGGGGACGCGTCCGAGCTGCGACATGAAGAAGCCGGCCAGGGTGTCGTAGGGGCCTTCGGGGACGACGTAGCCGGTGCGGTCGGCGAAGTCCTCCAGCGAGATCAGGCCCTCGAAGTCGTGCACCTGCTGGTGCAGCTGCTCGATCGGGTCGACCACATCGAACTCGTCGGTGATGTCGCCGATCAGTTCCTCGATGAGGTCTTCCAGGGTGACGATGCCAGCGGTGCCGCCGTACTCGTCCCGCACGATCGCCAGGTGGGACGACGCCCGCCGCATCTCGGTGAGCGCCTTCAACACCTTCACCGTCTGCGGCAGGCTCAACACCGGACGCGCCAACTGCTTGACCGGGGTGTGCCGGGTCTGGGTGTCCAGGTTCATCAGGTCGCGCACGTGCAGGAAGCCGACGATCTGGTCAGGTGAGCCGTCGGTGACCGGGTAGCGGGAGCGCTGGGCGTCCTGCACGATGCGGATCGCCCGGTAGGCCGGCAGTTCGCCGTCGAGGAAGTCGACCTCGGTGCGTGGCACCATCACCTCGCGCAGGCTGCGGTCGCCGGCGTCGAAGACGTCGTCCACGATCCGGCGTTCCTCGATGCCCAGCATCTCGGCGCTGGCGACCATCGAGCGCAGCTCGTCCTCGGTGACGGCTTCCTTGCCGGCACCCGGGTCGCCGCCGAGGATGCGCACCATGATGTTGGTGCACTTGTCGAGCAGCCAGATCAGCGGGGTGGCCAGCTTGGCGATCGTGTTGATCATCGGCGCCAACGCCAGCGCGAACTCCTCGGGGCTCTGCATTGCCAGCCGTTTCGCGGTCAGCTCGCTGAGCACGATCGACAGGAACGAGATGATCGCGGTCACCACGATCACCGCGGTGACGCTGGCCACCCCGGGCGCCATGCCACGCTCGACCAGCCAGGGCGCCAGGTAGTTACCGGCCAGTGAGTCGCTACCGAAGGCGGACGACAGGAAGCCGGCCAGCGTGACGCCGATCTGCACCGAGGACAGGAACTTGTTCGGGTTGTCCAGCAGCGACACCAGCGCCTTGCCCCGCTTGCCCTTGGTACGCAGCTGCTGAACCTGGCTGTCGCGCAACGTGACCAGGGACATCTCTGCAGCGGCGAACAGCCCGCCGATGAAGAACAGGACGAAGATGACCAGGATCGACACGCCGAGGCTAGACATGGGCACTCACCACCCAGCCATCCTAACCAGCGGCCCGGGCGCCGACGTGAACTCACGAGCCGGCACGCAGCGCCCAGCCGCCGGCCGATCCGTCAGCCGAGGCGGCGGACCAGTTCCTCGTCCAGTGCGGCCAGGAACTCCTCGGTGGTCAACCACTCCTGGTCGGGGCCGACCAGCTGGGCGAGGTCCTTGGTCATCCTGCCCGCCTCGACGGTGCTGATGCAGACGTTCTCCAGGGTGCGGGCGAAGACGGTGACGTCGGGAGTGCCGTCCATCTTGCCGCGGTGCTTGAGCCCGCCGGTCCACGCGAAGATGGACGCGATCGGGTTGGTGGAGGTGGCCTGGCCCTGCTGGTGCAGCCGGTAGTGCCGGGTGACGGTGCCGTGGGCGGCCTCGGCCTCGATGGTGCGGCCGTCGGGGGTCATCAGCACCGAGGTCATCAGGCCGAGCGAGCCGAAGCCCTGTGCCACGGTGTCGGACTGCACGTCGCCGTCGTAGTTCTTGCAGGCCCAGACGTAGCCGCCCTCCCACTTCAGGGCCGCGGCGACCATGTCGTCGATAAGCCGGTGCTCGTAGGTCAGCCCGGCCTCCTCGAACCTGGCCCGGAACTCACCCTCGTAGACCTCGGCGAAGATGTCCTTGAACTGCCCGTCGTAGGCCTTGAGGATGGTGTTCTTGGTAGACAGGTAGACCGGGTAGCCGCGCTGCAGGCCGTAGCTCATCGACGCCCGGGCGAAGTCGCGGATCGAGTCGTTGAAGTTGTACATGCCCATGGCGACCCCGCCGCCCTCGGGCATCTTCACCACCTCGAACTCCATCGGCTGCGAGCCGTCCTCCGGGGTGAAGGTCAGGGTGACCGTGCCAGCGCCCGGCACCTTGAAGTCGGTAGCCCGGTACTGGTCGCCGAAGGCATGACGGCCGACCACGATCGGCTTGGTCCAGCCGGGCACCAGCCGCGGAATGTTGCTGATTACGATCGGCTCGCGGAAGATCACCCCGCCCAGGATGTTGCGGATCGTGCCGTTCGGCGAGCGCCACATCTTCTTCAGCCCGAACTCCTCCACCCGAGCCTCATCAGGGGTGATGGTGGCGCACTTGACGCCGACCCCGTGTTTGCGGATGGCCTGGGCGGCGTCCACGGTGACCTGGTCGTCGGTGGCGTCCCGGTTGCGGATGCCGAGGTCGTAGTACTCCAGATTCACGTCAAGATAAGGCAGTATCAGCCGGTCCTTGATGAACGACCAGATGACCCTCGTCATCTCGTCGCCATCGAGTTCGACGACTGTGCCGGCTACCTTGATCTTGGCCATGGACGCGCCCCCTTCGCTGGTGGTGATGGCACCAATCTAGCGGGCGGTCCCCCGCCTTGGAGCGGGGGACGAGCGGCCCGATCAGCGTTCCGGTGGCACGTGGCCGAAGCGGTGCAGCGTCTTGCTGACCGCCTGCTCACGAAGGAACGGCAGCAGCTCGCGGCGTCCGGTGGCCAGCACCTCACCGGTGAGCAGGGTCGCCTTGGTGGCCCCGAAGACCTTGATCAGCTCGGCCGGGTCACCAACCACCCGGACGCGTTCGTCGGTCAGCCGGCCGGCCAGTTCAGCCGACGACTCGACCCGCCAGATCGACTCCAGCTGCCGGCGGGCCTGGTCGAGCTCACCGGTGTAGCCGGACGGCAGCGCGCCAGCGAACTCGGGGGCCACGCTTAGTGCCACCTCGGTGCCGGCCAGTTCGGCGGCCAGCAGCAACCGGACGACGTGGGCCGGCCGGGCGTCCCGTTCGGCTCGCACCACCACCTGCGGCGCCGGCCGGTAGCGGAAGACGTTCGACTCGACCCGCAGCGCGCTCTCGTCGTGCTCGACGCCGAACTCACTCTTCCAGTAGCCGGAGTCGGACCGGGCGGCGGCCAGCAGCCAGGCCCGCTCGTCGTCGTTGTCGACCAGCGGCGCCAGCACGTTGTGCAGCGTCGAGACCCGCGGGAGTGGCGAGTTGCCCCGTTCGACCGGGCCGTCGGAGGCCCACTGCCCGAACTGGGCGACGTAGTTGGGGCCGCCGGCCTTGGCGCCCGGGCCGAGCACCGAGTCCTTCCAGCCGCCGAAGCTCTGCCGCCGCACGATCGCGCCGGTGATGTGCCGGTTGATGTAGGCGTTGCCGACCTGCACCTGCTCGGTCCACTGGGCGATCTCGTCGGAGTCCAGGCTGTGCAGCCCGCCGGTCAGCCCGAAGGCGGTGGCGTTCTGCAGCTCGAGCGCCTCGTCGAGGTCCTTGGCCCGCATCAGCCCGAGCACCGGGCCGAAGACTTCGGTCAGGTGGAAGAACGAGCCGGGCTTGACGCCGGTCTTGAGGCCGGGCGACCACAGTCGGCCGGTGTCGTCGAGTTGCCGGGGTTCGACCAGCCACTTCTCGCCCGGATCGAGCTTGGTGAAGGCGCGCAGTAGCTTGCCCTCGGCCGGTTCGATGATCGGGCCCATCGTCACCTGCAGGTCGTTCGGGTAGCCCACCTTGAGGGAGCTGACCGCGTCCACCAATTGCCGCTGGAACCGTTCCGAGGTGGCGACCGAGCCGACCAGGATGCCCAGGGACGCCGCAGAACACTTCTGGCCGGCGTGCCCGAAGGCGCTTTTGACCAGGTCGGCGACCGCCAGGTCGAGGTCGGCGGCCGGGGTGACGATCAGGGCGTTCTTGCCGGAGGTCTCGCCGTAAACCCGCGGGCCACGCGGGTGGTCGAGCCGCCAGCCGGCGAACATGGCGCCGGTTTCGGTCGATCCGGTCAGGATCACGGTTTCGATGTCGCGGTGGGCGACCAGCGCCCTGGCTGCGTCCCGGTTGCCGCTGCGCACCACCTGCAGCACCTCGCGCGGGATGCCCGCCTCGTACAGAGCTTCCGACGCCACCTCGACGCACCCGGGGGTGGGATGGGCGGGCTTGATGATCACCGCGGCGCCGGCGGCCAGCGCCGACAGCACCGAACCCATCGGGATGGCCACCGGGAAGTTCCACGGCGGGGTCACCAGCACCACCCGGTCGGGAGTGAACTTCGCGCCGGGCACGCGTTCCAGGTCTTCGGCCCGGTCGGCGTAATAGCGGGCGAAGTCGATCGCCTCGCTGACCTCGGGGTCGGCCTCGGCGACGGTCTTGCCGCCCTCGGCGGCCATCACCGTGATCAGTTCGCCGCGGCGGTCCTCCATCCGGCGGGCGGCCTGGCGCAGCAGGTCTGCCC
>NZ_JBASCI010000255.1:0-9878 GCF_049651565.1 Brooklawnia sp. | reverse complement strand
CCCCGGCGCCGTCCGGCGTTCCGGCCACTGGGCGCGGGGTTTGGGCACGCGAGGATGGCTGTGGCATGATTGTCAGGTTGCTCTGGCGTGCGGCTCCTGCCACAGGGGGATCGGCCCGCACGGTGGGGATCCGACCGAGCCAACCGCGAGGTGACCTGTGGCACCGACGAGGACAATCATGAACCCGATCATCAACGAACTCGACAAGGCCTCGATGCGCCAGGACGTCCCGGCGTTTCGGCCCGGTGACTCCGTGCGCGTGCACGTGAAGGTCGTCGAGGGCAACAAGTCACGTATCCAGGTCTTCGCCGGCGTCGTCATCGCCCGCAACGGCAAGGGCATCACCGAGGCGTTCACCGTTCGTAAGGTCTCCTATGGCACCGGCGTGGAGCGCACCTTCCCGCTGCACTCGCCGATCATCGACCGCATCGAGGTCGAGCGGCGCGGCGACGTGCGGCGGGCCAAGCTGTACTACCTGCGCGATCGGCGCGGCAAGGCGGCCAAGATCAAGGAGTACCGCGGCTAAGGGCGGCCATCCTCTGGCGCGAGGTCCCGGCACCTGGGGGTGCCGGGACTTGCCGTGTCATGGGACGTAGGATTGGACGCGCCCGTCGACGCGAGGAGTTCACAGTGAAGCAACCGGGACAGCTCGCCGGCGAGGAGGCTACCGCACGATCCGGCGTCAACTTCGACGAACCAAGGGCGACCCACCATTCCCAGTCCAGCCGGGACGAGCCCAAGTCCTCGGTGGGCCAGTTCTTCGGCTTTCTCGCCGAGGCCTCACTGGCGATCGTCGTGGCGCTGGTCATCACCGCGTTGCTCCGGGTGTTCGTCTTCCAGGTCTTCCAGGTGCCGAGCGGCTCGATGGAGCAGACCCTGGAGCAGCGCGACCGGATCGTGGCGATTCGGCTGGCCGACTTCTCGCGCGGCGACATCGTGGTGTTCGAGGATCCGCCCGCCGAGTGGATGGGCACGCAACCCGCCAGCACCAATCCGGTTCGCCAGGTCCTCGAGGCGCTGTACCTGCTGCCGGACAGCTCGCAGGGATACCTGGTCAAGCGGGTGATCGGCACCGCTGGCGACCGCGTCTCCTGCTGCGACCAGAGTGACCGGATCATCGTGAACGGCGTGCCCCTCGACGAGTCGGACTACCTGTTCACCGACGCTTCTGGCCAGGCAGTGCGTCCATCCGAGACCCCGTTCGACGTCGTGGTGCCGGCCGGGCACATCTTCGTCCTCGGTGACCACCGCGACCGGTCGGGTGACTCCCGGCTGCACCTGTGTGAGTCGACCGAGCCCGGCGTCCCCGCCGGAATGAATGGCTTCGTCCCCGTCGAGGACGTGGTCGGTCCGGTCGTGTCGGTGGTGCTGCCGCCGCACCGATGGCGGCTCTTCTCCACGCCGGACACCTTCGCTGCCGTTCCGCCCGGCGCCGAGGCGCCGGCGGCTCCGGTTCTTGGCGAGGGCACCTGCAGGTCACCGCGATGAGTGAGGGGATCCGCCCTGGTCGGGGCATCTACGGCTACGAGCGGGCATTGGCGCGGGCCGGTTTCGCTCCCGTCGCTGGCGCCGATGAGGCCGGCCGCGGTGCCTGCGCCGGCCCACTGGTGGCCGCCGCGGTCATCCTCGACGACCGGAGGTCGCGCCTGATCGAGGGACTCAACGACTCCAAGCTGCTGACCGAGCAGACCCGCGAGCGACTGTACGAGCAGATCGTCGCCAAGGCGGTGGCGTGGTCGGTGGTGGCCGTCGAGCCCGAGGAGTGCGACACCCTCGGCATGCACGAGGCCGACCTGCAGGGGTTGCGGCGGGCGCTGCTGCGGTTGGATGTGCCGCCCGCCTTCGCCCTCACCGACGGCTTCCCGGTGGCTGGCCTGGGCATCCCGGGGCTGGCGGTCTGGAAGGGTGATCAGGTGGCCGCCTGCGTGGCTGCGGCGTCCATCATCGCCAAGGTCACCCGCGACCGGCTCATGGACGGCTACGAGGCCCAGTACCCGGGCTATGGATTTGCGGCCCACAAGGGGTACTGCACCCCAGAACACCAGGAGCGGCTGGACGAACTGGGGCCGTGCCCGATCCACCGGATGCGGTATCAGAACGTGCGGCGGGCGCTCGATCGGCAGCGCCTCGCCCAAGCAGATAGAGTGTCCTCACGATGAGCACCGACGACCTGGAAGCCTACGAGGCCAAGCTCGAGCTCGACCTTTACCGCGAGTACAAGGACGTGGTGAACATCTTCACCTACGCGGTAGAGACCGAGCGACGCTTCTACCTGTGCAATGCGGTCGACCTGAAGGTGCGCACCGAGGGCGGCGACGTCTACTACGAGGTGTCGATGGGGGACGCCTGGGTGTGGGACATGTACCGTCCGGCCAGGTTCGTCAAGTCGGCCAAGGTGCTGACCTTCCGAGATGTGTCCATCGAGGAGATCCAGCACCGCGAACTGGAGATCCCCGACCAGGAATAGCGGGACCACACACCCCAGTGAGTCGGAGCAGGCAGGCTCGGACCAACCGTTGGGCGCCCACTGGTGGACGCCGTGACCGCCGCCTGGCCTGAGGGCTTCCCCGGGGAATCAACGCGGGCGGCACTGGTCGCCCTGGCCTGGAAGTGCACGCCCCGGGGTTTCGCGTGCAGGATCGGTCCGCTTGGCCGGAAAGGGCACGCCTCGGGTGCGTTTCGCGGGCTGTATCGCTCGGCTTGGCCGGGAAGTGCACCTGCAAAGGGCACTTCGCGAGGCTCGTCCATCGCGTTGGAGAAGGTGACGCCGGCCAGCTGTCGCCGACCAGCCCATGGTTCGCACCTTGGGCCGCTCGCTCTGGCTGCCACTGTCTCAGGCACTTGGCAAGTTCGTGAGATTGCCCCTGTGGACAACTGACCGATCCGGTCATCGACCAACAACCATCTTCTCCGCACAAGGTGGAGGTGTACATGAACAAGATCAACAACGCGGCAGGTCCCACCCGGCTAGGAGCATGGGGCGAACAGGCTGCAGCGGAGTACCTCAGTGGACTCGGCTGGCGGGTGGTTGCCCGGAACTGGCGCGGCGACGGCGGCGAGCTGGACCTGGTGGCGCTGGAACCGGTTGAGGGCGCACCACCGGTCGGAGTAGTGGTGGAGGTCAAGTGCCGCCGCGGCACCGGCTTCGGTGACCCCCTGGAAGCGATCACCCGACAGAAGAACTCCCGGCTGCGCCGACTGGCCGGTCAGTGGTGGCAGGCCTGTTCGCAGCCGCTGTCGGGGTTGCGGCTGGACGCGGTCGGCATCGTCAAGGTTCCCGGCATCCGGCCCCGGATCACCCACGTCAGGGGCATCCAGTGAGCACCGCGAGCGCCTGGTCGGTGGCACTGCTCGGAATGGACGGCGTGCTGGTCGAGGTGGAGGCCGCCATCGGCTCGGGCCTGCCCAGAACCGTCCTGGTCGGGTTGCCGGACGCCGCACTCTACGAGGCCCGCGACCGCTGCCGGGCAGCCGTCGCCGGCGCCGGACTGGACTGGCCGTCGCAACTGCTGACGATCAACCTCACCCCGGCCAGCCTTCCCAAGGCCGGTTCGCACTACGACCTTGCCATAGTCGCCGCTGTGCTGGCCGCAGCCGACAAGGTACCACGCAGCATCGCGTCGTCCAGCGTGCTGGTTGGTGAGCTGGGCCTCGACGGACGCGTCCGCCCGGTACGAGGCGTGTTGCCCGCGCTGCTGGCTGCCCGCGACGCCGGACACGCAACCGCCATCGTTCCGGCCCAACAGGTCACCGAGGCGCAGTTGGTGCAAGGCATCACCGTCTGGGGTGTCTCGGGGCTGGACGACCTGGTCGAGGTACTGCACGGCCGCCCGGTCCTCGGCCACCAACAACCCACGCAGCCCCCGGCCCCCGATCCGGAGGCAATCCCGGACCTCGCGAACGTGCGGGGACAGGCCGAGGCCTGCTGGGCGGTCGAGGTGGCCGCGGCCGGTGGCCACCACCTGTTCCTGCACGGGGCCCCTGGGGTCGGCAAGTCGATGCTCGCCGAGCGGTTGCCCTGGCTGCTGCCCGAGCTGAGCGATGCCCACGCCTTGGAGGTGTCGGCCCTGCACTCGTTGGTTGGTACCGAACTGGCCGGCCAGTTGATCAGGCGTCCGCCCTACTCACATCCGCACCACAATGCGTCGGTGGCAGCACTGGTGGGCGGCGGCGCCCGGGTAGCGCGACCCGGCGCGATCTCGTTGGCGCACCGCGGGGTGCTGTTTTTGGATGAAGCACCTGAATTCAACCCGCGTGCGCTGGAGGCACTGCGTACCCCCCTGGAGACCGGGGAGGTCACCATCGCCCGCTCCACCAGCCACGTGCGCTACCCCGCCCGGTTCCAGCTGGTGTTGGCGGCCAACCCGTGCCCATGTGGGTCGCTGGGTGTGGCGGGTGGCGACTGCACCTGCACTCCGATGGCCATTCGCCGCTACAACGAACGGCTCAGCGGGCCGATCCTGGACCGGATCGACATCCACCACCGGATGCTTCCGAGCACCCGGGTGTTTGCGCAGAGCACCGCCGGGGATCCCACCGCGGAAGTGGCCGTTCGAGTTCGGCAGGCCCGCGATCGACAACAGCGACGGTGGGCCGGCACCGACTGGACCACCAATGCCGAGGTGCCGGGCTTCCAGGTGCGCAAGCTGCCCGCACCACAGGGCATGTCATTGGTGGACGACGCGGTGCACAGCGGCCGGCTCAGCGCCCGGGGCGTCGACAAGGTTCTGAGGATCGCCTGGACGCTGGCCGACCTGCAGGGCCACGACCGCCCGTCTCGAGCCGACGTGGCCGGAGCGCTGGGCCTGCGGCAGGACTCCTGGCGGTGTGCAGCATGAGCGACTGGAACGACGAACGCCTGGCCAGGGCGGTGTTGAGCCAAGTCTGCGAACCGGGCGACCCACGCCTGACTAGGCTAATCAGTGGGCATGGCGCCGCGGACGCGCTGGCGGCATTGCGACGCAGCGGGCATGACTCCGCGTGGGTGCGCAGGGCCAGAACAGCCGACGCGTCAGCCCTGGTGGACCGCGCCGAACGGCTTCGGCTGCGCTACCTGATGCCATCCGACGCGGAGTGGCCGGCCGGGCTGGCTGACCTCGACCGCTGCGAGGAAATTGGCGGCATGGGTGGGGCACCACTCGGGCTGTGGGTGCTCGGGACGGCTCGACTCGACCAATGGCTGGGCAACGCGGTCGCCATCGTGGGCGCCCGGGCGGCCACCAGGTACGGGGAGGTGGTCGCGACCGAACTGGCCGGGCAACTGTCCGCCGGCAGGTACGACTACACCGTGGTCTCCGGCGGTGCCTTTGGCATCGATGCATCAGCACACAAGGGTGCACTGACGGTCGGTGGACGCACAATCGGGGTCTACGCGGGCGGCCTGCACGAGCCATACCCCAGACAGAACGCGCGACTGTTCGAACGACTCGCGGTGGAGCAACTGGTCATCTCGGAAGTCGCGCCCGGCCTGCCACCGACCAGGGCCGGCTTCCTGGCCCGCAACCGCCTGATCGCCGCCCTCGGGCTCGGCTGCGTGGTGGTGGAGGCCGCCCAGCGCTCCGGCGCACAGAACACCGCGTCCTGGGCGGCCGCACTTGGCCGCGCCGTGATGGCCGTACCGGGCTCGGTCGATTCGGCGATGTCCGTCGGCTGTCACCGGCTGATCAGGGACGGCCAGGCAACCCTGGTTGCCGACTCCAACGATGTGGCCGCGCTGCTGGCTCCCATCGGACGAGGCCCTGTTCTGCCCAGCCGAGGTGAGCAGCGGCCGCTCGACCTGCTGGACCCCCGACTGCTCGCCATCCGGGAGGCGATGCCGGGACGACGGGCCGCATCCGCCGGTGAGGTGGCCATCGCCTGTGGTCACCCCGTCCCCGACGTGGTGGCAGCGTTGATCGAGCTTGAACAGCTGGGCATGGTGCGGCGGACCGCAGACGGTACTTGGCGGCTGGGACGCCCTGCCGGGGCGTAGACGCCCAACAGCTCCCGCTCCCCGCCCGGCTTTGCAGCCCGGGTGATATGCGGTGAAATGGCGGCATGATCCTCACTGTTCCCGTGACGTCGCAAGGCCAGGTGGATACCAGGTTCGGTAAGGCGGAGACGATGGTGGTCGCCACCGTCACCGATGGTGACATCACCGACTGGCAATTGCATGAAGTTGGTTGGGACGTCCTGCACGACCAGGGCGAGCATGGCCAGCACCACGCCCGGATCGTTCGCTTCCTGAAGGAGAACCGGGTGCAGCGGGTGCTGTTCGCCCACGCCGGGCAGCCCATGCTGCACACCATGGCCAAGATGGGCCTGGAACTGGTTCAGGTCGCCCAGATGGACGCCAGGGAAGCCGTTCGCCAGGCGGCCGCACTGAAGGCCGGTTGATCGGCCGCCGAGGTACTTCTGTCAGCCTGAGCAGGCCAAACAGGAGCGTCGAGGTTGCGGAAGGCCGTCCGGCTGGCAGGATAATCAGGCAAGATGTTGGTGACCCCCCGGATTGCTGCGGGGACCCCCTCGCACACTCAATGAGGAGCAACACATGACGGAAGCAGCACGCAAGATGCCGTTGGTCATCACCATATGGGAGACCTATGGCTCCGGGATGGAACAGGTCGCGGCCCTGGTCGCCGAGAACCTCGGCGTTCCAGTGCACGCGCAGGCGTTCTCATCAGAGCAGATCGAGGCCGCCGAAGCCGCGCGTGCTGAGGAAGGTGGCTTCATGCGGATGGTACGTCGCATCGGTTCGCTGCACATCGGCGACGCCGTGGCGACCAGTGCCCGCGATGAGCAGGAATCGTGGGTCGAGATGGCCGCCAGGAACACCAAGGTCGTCCGTGCCGAGGCTGCCCAGGGCGGTTTGGTCCTTGGACGCAACGGCGCGTTCATCCTGCACCAACATCCCCGGGCGCTCCACGTCAAGCTCGACGGCCATCCCAAGGCTCGCGCGGAGGCCGCCGCACGGGAGAAGGGCATCTCGCTGGAGCAGGCCACCAAGCGGCTGCCCAAGGAGGACGAGTTCCGGCGCACCTTGTCACAGAAGACCTACAACTTCGACCCGGCCGGCAACGAGTACTACGACCTGGTGCTCAACGTTCCCAGGCTGGGCGTCGACGAGACGGTGCGGCTCGTGCTGGAGGCTGCCAAGGATCTGTGACCCCGGACAGGTCCCTCGCGAGCAGCTCCACACAGCGGTGGTTGCTGGGCCTGCTCCGAGTCGTCAGCCGGGCAGCATCGGGTATACCCGCCGATCGGGGTCGATGCGCTGCAGTATCGCGTCAGCGATCTGGTCCAACTGGTCGACCTGCTCGGGCGACAGGGCATCGATCACTGCCGACCGCACTTGCCTGACGTGGCCCGGCGCGGCCGCCTCCAGCGTCCGCCAACCCTGTTCGGTCAACCGGGTGTTGGTTGCCCGGCCGTCCTCGCTACTGGCACTACGTTCGACCAGTCCTCGCCCCTCGAGCCGCTTGACCACGTGCGACAGCCGGGGGAGCGTCGCATTGGTCCGTCTGGCCAGGTCGGACATCCGCAGGGTTCGGTCTGGCGCCTCGGACAGCATCGCCAGCACCAGGTACTCGTAGTGGGTGAGGTTGGAGTCACGACGCAACTGGGTCTCGAGCACCCCCGGGAGCAACTCAACCAGGGCCTGGAGCTTCAGCCAGGCGGTGAGTTGGTCCTTGGTGAGCCACGGGGTCGACATGACTCAATCATATCCGATTCAATTAATGCGACAACTACTTGTCCTCTAGGGCCGCTCCGGCTCACCACCAGTCGGCGACTTCATCGAGGCCAAGCAGTTGCTGCCGAACCTCGGTGTGGTTGTCCTGGAGTGCACGGCGGCCACGCTCCGGTTGCCCGGACGCGATCGCGTCCACGGCGAATCCGACGATGAAGTCGTGGGCGAAGGCGTCCCTGCCGGTGATGGCCAGGCAGTTCTCGGCTTCGACACCGCACAGCAGCAACCGCCTGATGCCCAGCAGGCGTAGGCGCTGCGCCAGGTCTGTGCCGTGGAAGCAGCTGTCGCGGATCTTGGTCAGGTGGTGGCTGCCCGCTGGCACCTCCAGACCGGTCATCAGGTCGGCCTGCGAGCTGCCTTCGAAATTGAACCCCTGGTCGTCGTCGAGCATGGACAGCGTCCAGGTGGAACGATCCCGTTGGTGCACGGTCCGGTACACGAAGATCGGTGCCCTTCGCCCAGCGGCCTGCCGCATCAGGGCGTTTGCGTTGCTGACCACCCGGCCGGCCTCCGCGGCGAGCGAGTCCTTCTCAAAGAACCCTCGTTGCAGGTCGATGACGATGAGGGCGGTTTGGGACGTGTTCGAACTGGACATCGGACTCCCAACGGTCGTGCGGGTGCTCGGGCAGCAAGCCTAGTGGCAACCGTTGGCATCGGTGGTCAGATCCGGCATGCCGTTACCGCTGGCGGTTGGACCGGTTCCGTACGCTGAGGTCAGCCCAGCATCCGCGACGTATCGGGGAACCATGCAGACGCCGCCACGGACAGCCAGCACGCCGGTCAAGGTTCTGGTTGTGCTCACCTACCTGGTGATGATCGCCACTAACGCGCTGGCAAACGCGCTGCCGATCAATGGGCGTTCAACTGGTGAGATATCCGACTCCTACCCCAACCTGTTCGCCCCGGCAGGGTTGACATTCTCGGTCTGGGGCGTGATCTACCTGCTGCTGGCAGCACACGTGCTCTACCAGCTCGGCCTGTTCCGGCAACGGGACGGTGAGGCAGCCGGCCGGCGGTCGTTGCTACAGCGCGTCGGGCTTCTGTTCTCGGTGTCGAGCCTGGTCAACGCCTCGTGGCTGGTGACCTGGCACTACGACCTGATCGCACTGTCCACAGTGCTGCTGGCCACCCTGCTTGTGCTGCTCATCCTGATCACCCGGACGATCCAGCGGGAGCGACTGTCCGGTCGGGAGAAAATCTTCGTCCGGCTGCCGTTCAGCGTTTACTTCGGCTGGGTCACCGTGGCGACGATCGCCAACATCACCATCTGGCTGGTGAGCATCGGCTGGGACGGGTTCGGCATCGCGGAACCGACGTGGGCTGTGATCATTCTTGCAGTGGGTGCGCTTATCGCGGTGGCGGTGATCCTGCGTGACCGTGACCCGGCTTATGCGCTGGTGCTGATCTGGGCCTACTTCGGCATCTGGCTGAAGCACAACTCCGCCGAGGGTTGGGACGGAGCCTACCCGCAGGTGGGCATCGCTGCGCTGGTGGGCGTTGCGGCCTTCGTCATCAGCGCGGTGGTGGCGGTTCTGCCCGGCCGAGGTCGTCAGAGGTACGACGGCGCCGGCGGGGCGTCCGATACCTGGAAGGCGAGTTCGTCGACGTAGCACAACCACCAGTCCTCACCCGGCTCGAAGGAGCGGACGACCGGGTGTTGGCTGGTGTGCCAGTGTGCGGTGGCGTGGCGGTTGGGTGAACTGTCACAGCAGCCGACGTGACCGCACGTCATGCAGATCCGCAGGTGGACCCACCTGGAACCGGTGCGCAGGCAGTCCTCGCAGCCATTGGCCGACGGGGTGGCGTAGATCACTTCGTCCAGGTGAGAACAGGGCTGGGGCATGGTGAGGTCCTCTCGCGATCCTTGGTGAGGCGACTGTACCGACGCCAAAGGTGTCTGCCCAAGGGCCGGCGATCGCACCCGGGTGCGGGGCGAACCTCACAACGGGCGGATCCCGAAACCATCGGATTCCTTGCGACAACGGCATAGGGTGAACCCCAAGTGCTCGGGGCCGCGCGCTGCCCGAGCTTGTCAAGATGTTTGTGTAACTGATTTTGGGTCACATTGGGTTTACTACAGGTAGGGGTTGATGCGGTCGGGGTAGACGAGGGCGAGCTCGCCTAGTGCGGCCTTCCAGCCGGTGACCACGCC
>NZ_JBASCI010000254.1:0-9930 GCF_049651565.1 Brooklawnia sp. | reverse complement strand
CGCCTGGACGGCGCCGACGCCGGACGCCGGGAGCTGCGCGACGACATCGGCGAGCTGGTGGCCGGGTTCGGCACGCCGCAGGTCAGCGTCCCCGATGAGCTGGCCGCCGAACTGCAGGCCGCCCGGGATGCCGGTGACGACTACCTGGCTGCCATCCAGGGCCTCACGCCGGCCGCACGGCAAGCCGGCACCACCTGGCTGCAGGGCCTGGTCGACCAGCGCACCACGCGGGCGGCCGAACACGTCCCGTCCCTGCGGCTGTTCGACAAGCCCTGACACCCGTCCTGTCCCCATCCCGATCTTCACCGCACTCACACCCTGAGACGCCCCACCACGGCGTCCGGTCAGCAAGGAGACCCACAGATGCCCTTCAGGATCCACGTGACCAAGGACTTCGACCAGATGAGCCAGGTCGCGGCCGGAGTGGTCGAGGACTCGATGACGGCCCAACTGGCCGAGCGCGACTCCTACGTTCTCGGCCTGGCTACCGGTAACAGCCCGACCGGGCTGTACAAGCACCTGGCCAAGGCGTTCAACGCCGGCCGGTTGGACGCCCGGCGGGTGACCACGTTCAACCTGGACGAGTACGTCGGCCTGCCCGGAGAGAACCCGCAGCAGCGCGCCCTGCACCCGGAGTCGTACAGCCACTTCATGATCACCGAACTGTTCGGGCTGTGCTACCCCCGGATCCCCGAGACCAACGTGCCGTGGGGAACGCTGATCGAGCAGGACGAACTGCTGGCCGCGCTCGAGGCCGGGGACGGCTGCGAACTGGTGGGCACCGACAAGGGACGGGCCGTGGTGATCAGCCCGGACGCCGAGGGCTACCTGGGCTGGATCCGTGATGAGGTGCTGGACGGATACGCGAAGAAGATCGCGGCCGCCGGCGGGATCGACCTGCACGTCATCGGCGTGGGTGGCCGCGGCCACGTTGCCTTCCACGAGAGCGGCATCCCCTTCGACGCCTCGCCGATGCTGCTGGTGAAGCTGGACGAGCAGACCCTGCGCGACGCGGTGATCGACCAGCACTTCATCTCCGAGGCCGTGGCGCCGCACTTCGCGATCTCGATGGGTGCCGAACTGGTCTTCCGGGCCCGCAAGGTGCTGATGGTCGCCAACGGACCGCGCAAGACCGGCCCGGTGGTCGAGGCGGTGCTCGGCGCGGTCACCCCGGACGTGCCGCTCTCGTACGGCCAGAAATACGTGGCCGACGGCGGCGACCTGACCTTCGTCCTGGACGAGAAGGCGGCGGCCGAGTTGCTGGACCGGGCCGACGAGGTGGCGGCGCGCGGCTTCGAGATCATCGACCACCGCGGGGAGCCCTACGAGTCGATGGCGACCGTGGCCTTCTGTTGTGCGCCGCAGAACGGGACGCTGACCTAGTGGCCGACCTGGCGGCCATCCACCGGGCGCTGACCGAGTCGGGCCCGCTCACCGGGGCCGGCCTGCAGGAGGCAACCGGCGAGGAGGTCTTCGGACTGTGGAAGGCCTGCCAGTCCGACCAGTTCGTCTGCCGCCGGATCGGACGGCGCTACCTGCGGCTCGACCGGACCGTTCCCGGGTACGCCCGGCTGTCGCCGTCGATCCTGCGGGAGTTCGTCACCTACACCGTCATCGGTGTTCCCGAGCAGGCCGCAACGGTCGACCGGGAGGCGGCCAAGTTGCAGCGCCGCACCGTCGCGATCAGCCGGGGCAAGCGGCGGGTGGCCGAACGGTTCATGGCCGAGGTGCTGGACGAGGTGCTGCCCGAGCCGGCCGACCGGGATCGGCTGTGCGTGCTGATCGCGGGGGATGTGGTGTTCGAGATGTCGCACGACGTCAGCCGGCGTGAATCGAGCACCGGCGGGCTGGTGGACGGATCCGACCTCGACCTGGTGCTGCTGGCCGCCGACGACCTCGACGACGAGGTGGTCGAGGCGCTGGACGACGCGATCCGCAAGCGCAAGTGGCTGTACCTGCGCAACCCGGCGCTGCGCGAAGAGGTCGACTACGTGGTCAAGCGGTTCTCGAAACTCGTCGAGCAGGCCGGGTTCGACACCTTTCAGCACATGGTCGCGTGCAAGGTTTTCGACGAGGCCCAGTTCCTGACCGGCAACCATGAGTTGCACGAGGCCGGACGCCGGCTGCTGGCCGAGCGCAATGTCATCGACCGGCTGCGCGACCTGGAGGCCCAGGCCGCCGTCCGGCGGGCCGAGCGCGAGCGGTACCTGCTCGGGGTCCCCGGTGATGAGCTACCCGACGACGGCGCCCAGCACTTCTACAGCCCCGACGAAGCGGCCGAGTTCGAGCACCTGACCTGATTCGGTGGCCTCGGGGTGCCGTTTTCCGAATTCACCAACGCTACGG
The DNA here is from genome assembly GCF_049651565.1 of Brooklawnia sp. Taxonomy (GTDB): domain Bacteria; phylum Actinomycetota; class Actinomycetes; order Propionibacteriales; family Propionibacteriaceae; genus Brooklawnia. Next base: position 7,584 of record NZ_JBASCI010000254.1, on the reverse strand, counting down.
AGCCTCTCGAGGTCAGATCAGGGGCAACGCGCCAGCCGATCGGGCGCTTCCGAGCGGCGAATGCCGAGGGAATGGCGGGTGCCGAGGGAACGGGTCAGCCCAGCAGGGCGGCCAGTTCGCGGACGGCGTCGCGTCCGGCCCGGTTGGCTCCGACGGTCGAGGATGACGGCCCGTACCCGACCAGGTGGATGCGCGGGTCGGCCGCCACCCGGGTACCGTCCATCATGATCCCACCGCCCCGCCCGCGCAGCTTCAGCGGCGCCAGGTGGCCGAGGTCGGCCCGGAACCCAGTGGCCCAGTAGATGACGTCGGCCGGCTGGAAGGAGCCGTCCGCCCAACGCACCCCATCCGGTTCGATGGAGCTGAACATCGGGTGCCGGTCGAGCGCCCCCCTGGCCGCCGCCTCGCGCAGCGTCGGTGTCCAGATCAGGCCGGTGACGCTCACCACCGACAGCGGGGTCAGGCCCGCCCGCACCCGCTCCTCGACCATGGCGACCGCCGCCCTGCCCTCGTCCGGCCCGAACTCACCCTCTCGCCAGATCGGCTCCCGGCGGGTCACCCAGGTGCTGGTGGTGACCTTCGAGATCTCCGCCAGGTGCTGCACCGCCGAGATCCCGCCACCCACCACGACCACGTGCTGACCCCGGAACTCCTCGGCGCTGACGTAGTCGACGGTGTGCAACTGCCGGCCCGCGAAGCTGTCGCGTCCCGGGTAGTAGGGCCAGTGGGGACGCCGCCAGGTGCCGGTGGCGTTGATGATCGCCCGGGTCGTCCAGTCGCCCTGGTCGGTGTGCACCGCCAGCATGCCGTGCGCGTCGTCGTCCACCCGTTCAACCGACTGCACCCGAACCGGGCGCAGGATCGGCAGGTCGAACTTGCGCTCGAAGTCACCGAAGTATCGGGGCAGTACTACGTTCGAGCGCTCCCAGTCCTCGGGGTCAGGCTGGGCCATGCCGGGCAGGTCGTGAATGCCGTTGACGGTGCCCACCACCAGCGAGTCCCAGCGGTGGCGCCACGCCCCTCCCGGGCCGTCCTCCTGGTCAAGGACGATGAACGATCGCCCGGGCCCTTCCTCCAGCGCCGAGGAGAACCGGCGGCGCTGCAGGTGGTAGGCCGCAGAGAGCCCGGCCTGCCCGGCGCCGATCACGACCACGTCGGCGAAGCGGCGTCCTGATTCATCAGTCATGGGCACTCCCACAGGCCCCGATGGGCCGTAACCTGCCTGCCGTCCACCCAGGTGACCACCGGTGAGGTCTCCAGGGCCAGCTGGCAGCGCGACCTGACCAGCGCGATCTCCTCCGCGGAGAACTGCCAACGGTACTCCTCCAGGTACAGGATCAGCGCATCCGCTGCCAGCAACTGCTCCATCCGCTGCTCCGAGTACACCTGCGTTGCCTGCTCGGCTCCCAACTGCTCGCCCAGGTAGAGCTGCACCCCGAACGGGTCGATCCAGAACTCGCAGTTGATGCGGGCGTTGCGGCTCACCGCGTCCGCCCACACCAGGTCCTTCACGTGAGCCCGGACGCAGCGCTGGTCCGAACTCCAGGCCGATATCTCGGCCAGGCTGGCGATCGGGGTGTGCCGCAACGAGGACGCCACCGAGCCCACCGCCATCGCGACCAGCAGGACCCCGACCACCACCCTGCCGGCCGCCTGGCGCCAGGCCCGGCGCCCACCCGCCATCAGGTAGCCGAGCGCGCAGCACAGCGCCGGCGCCGGGAAAGCGGCGTAGTGGTCGTAAGAAGGACGCCGACGTGGCGATCATCACCAGGTGCGTCAGGCCGATCGAGGCGATCGTGGCGTGTTCGGTCCAGGCGCGGTGCCGGGCAGCAGCGAGCAGCACCACCAGGCAGTACAGCGACAGCCCAACCACCAGCACTCCGACCAGCGCCAGCACGACCGGGTGCTGCGGGTAGGGCCCTGGCCCGAAGTACTCCAGCCGGCCCAGCAGCGTCATGCCCTCGTGCGGCCGACCGAGCTGGGTGCTGACGATCATCCGCCACATCCGGTTCGGCGCGGCCAGGAAGAACGGCAGGCCCAGCGCGCAACCGCCCATCACCACCCCGGCGACGAACGACCTGCGCAGCTTGCCCCGCCTGGTCAGCAGGATGATGGCGCCGATCAGCAGCACGTCCACCGCCGCCCACAGCTTCACCATCACCGACAACCCCAGCAACGCACCCGCGGCGAAGTACCGACGGTTGGTCGGCATCCGCAGCGCCAGCAGGGCCGCCATCAGCAGCAGGTTGAGCGCGGGTTCCAGCATCAGCATCTGCTCGGCGTAAGCCGGCGCGTTCCACACCGCGTACATCCCGCCGGCGGCGACCATCGCCAGCCGCCCGTAGGGACGCATGAACCACCCGACCAGCGCGGTGGTGATCGCCCCCATGACCATCGAGGCGATCGTCGCCAGCCCGACCGCGAAGGCGTCACCGGCGACCGTCCCGACCATCGCGAACGGCACCAGCGCCACCACCACCCCGGGCGGGTGCAGGAAGACGAAGTCGCGGTAGGGCATGTCACCCCACAGGTACGACGCCGACGCCGCGTACATGACGTACGGGTCGTAGCCCTGCCCGACCAGGATCGAGCTGATCGGCAGGTAGCGGGACAGCCGAACCAGCAACGCGACGATCGCGATCCCGACGATGAGCCTCCGGTCGCCAACCGTCAGGGTCGCTCCAGCCCTGCTCTCGGGCTGGGCCAGCTTCGTCACCTGCTCAACGTACCCCCCGTACCCGACCGAACCGGTTGGGACGCGAGGGCGGCAACTGAGGTGGCGGTTCGAGTCGTCGGCGGTCGCTAGCCGCGCCAGGTGAAGGTGATCTCCGGGCGGCCGGAGCCACCCAGACGTTGACCGCGAACCGCGCGCCCTTCGTCGGCCAGGTACTGAAGGTAGCGGCGGGCGGTGACCCGGGACATGCCGAGCGCGCTGCCCACTTGCGAGGCCGACAGGCCGTCGGTGCCGGCGTGGGTGAGATGCTCAACCACACGATCCAGCACTTCGGCAGCCAGGCCCTTCGGCGGCAGACCACCCGCTGCAACCGGGCGTCGGAGGTCACGGAAGAGCGCATCGACGTCTGCCTGGCTGGCCGTGGTCGAGGCGGCCAGGCTCTCTCGATAACGCCGATAGGCCTCCAGCCGCTCGCGCAGGTCGGCGAAGGTGAACGGCTTGAGAAGGTAACCCACCACACCGAGCGAGACAGCGGCGCGGACCAGATCAACCTCACGCCCGGCAGTGATCGTCAGGATGTCGACCGGACGCCCGGCCGCCCGGATCGCCCGGACGATGTCGAGACCATGCCCGTCAGGCAGGTTGAGGTCCAACAACACCAGGTCGATCTCGCCCCGGGCCAGCGATTGGATGGCCGCGCGCACGGTGCCAGCCGTCCCGACGACCTCGAAGCCCGGAACCCGCCGGACATACTCCGCGTGACCGGAGGCGGACAGTGGTTCGTCATCCACCACCAACACCCTGAGTTCACGCACTCGGCCCACCCATCCCTTCCGGGACCGGAACTGTCACGACGAAGGTGGCCCCCGGGGCTGGCGTGCAGGTGATCTCACCGCCAAGTTGACGCACCGTCTGCTGCGCCAACGCCAGCCCGAGGCCACGGCCGGCAGGCCCGGCTGCCGGCTTGGTCGACCAGCCTCGCTCGAAGGCCCGCTGCGCGGCCTGCTCGGTGAGCCCCGGACCAGTGTCGCTGACGGTGAGCAGGACCAGGTTGCCGTCGACCTGGGCGTCGACCACGATGGTGCGATCCGGGCCCTCGGGACCATCGGCCAACGCCTCGATGGCGTTGTCGATCAGGTTGCCCAGGATCGTGACGGTTTCACGTGCCGGCAGCACTCCGGCCGGCAGATGCGCTTCGGCATCGATCTCCAGGTCGATCCCGAGTTCCGAAGCCTGGGCCGTCTTGCCCAGCAGCAGAGCAGCCACCGCCGGTTCTGCCACGGCCGCGAGGATGGCATCTCGGTGACGTTGGGTTGCCCGAAGTTCTTCGGTGGCGAACTGGAGCGCCTCCTCGGTGCGGCCCAGCTCGATGAGGGTGACCACCGAGTGCATCCGGTTGGCCGCCTCATGGGCCTGCGCGTGCAGGGCGTCGGCCATGCCGCGAACGGTGTTCAGCTGTCCGGTGAGTTCCTCCAGTTCGGTGCGGTCCCGCAGCGTGGTCAAGGTCCCGACCGGACGTCCATTGCGCACCACGGCGCTGGACGAGACCAACAGGATGCGGCCACGATGTGCGTGGGGAACGTCGGATTGCTGCTCGGTGCCGGTGAGCGTGGCGATGAGGTCAGCCGGAAGATCGTGCTGCCCGATGGGACGGCCCGCCGCTTCGCTGTCCAGGCCCAGCAGACGTCCGGCCTCGTCGTTGACCAGTTGGATGCGACCCTGCCGGTCGGTGATTATCAGGCCCTCCTGAATGGCATGCAGCACAGCCTCGTGGTGGTCGTGCAGTCTGGCCACCTCTGATGCGTTCAACCCCAGGGTCTGGCGACGCACACTTCGCGCGATGACCAGCGCGGCCGCCCCCGACACGAACCCGGCCGCCAGACCAACCAGCAGTACCCTCGGAATCAGCCCCCGAAGCTGGTCCCAGACCCGCTCACGGGTCAGCCCGACCGAGACCAACCCGAGCACCTGGTCGCCCTGCATGACCGGGACCACAGCGCGGGTGGAGGGCCCCAACGAGCCGGTGTACTGCTCGACGACCACCCCGCCGGCCTGGGCGGGCGCGATCGTGCCGATGAACTGACCACCCACCAGGTCAGGGTTCGGATGGGTGTAGCGGATGCCCTCAACCGACATGACGACGATGAAATCGGTGCCGGTCAGTTGACGCTCGCGTTCGATGAACTCCTGCAGAGCGAGGGCCGGGTCTTGCGCTCTCAGGCCCTCACGGACATCGTCGGTTCCCGCGATCGTCAAGGCGACATTGGTGACCTTGCCGGACGCGGCCTGTTCGACTTGACGGTAGGCCTGCCAGTAGGCCAGGCCGACCGACATCATCACCACCAGCACGGTGACCAGGCCCAGTGCGGCCAGCACGTGGTAGGCAACGCTTCGATTCCCGGTGAACACTATGAACTCAAGGATGCTCCCCGGGCCTTGTCGTTGCAGCCTTTTGGTGCGGCACGCAGCTGTGTCGCTGACCAAGGAGGACTTCTGCATGGTTGCTCTGCACACGGCGATCGCGATCGTCGCGATCATTCTGTTGATCATTCGCTTCAAGGTCGACCCCATTGTCGCCCTGATCCTGGGGTGCTTCTACCTGAGCCTCGCCTCCGGCGTCGGCTTCGAGGGCACCGTGGAGGCGATCACGCTCGGGTTCGGTGACATCATGGCCAAGATCGGCCTGTTGATCGGCTTCGGCGTACTGTTGGGGGCCCTGCTGTACAAGATGGGCGCATTCACCACGATGGTGGCGGCGCTGGTGCGGGTGATCGCCCCCAACAGATTGCCCTACGCGTTGGCCATTGCCCTCAGCACCATTGCGCCATCGATCTACGTCGACGTGCAAGTCGTGTTGGCTGCCCCGGTGGCGCGGTCGTCGTCGAAGTTCCTGGGCCCGAACGGCCTGGCCTGGCTGGCCGGGGCCCTCGGCATCGGCATCTTCGCCGGTTACGTCTTCGTGGTGCCCGGCCTGTCCGCCATCTCGATCGCGGGTCTGCTGCAGATCCAGCTGGGCACCTACCTGCTGTTCGGCATCGTCATCGGCCCGTTGACCGCCGTGCTGACGGTCTGGATCTTCCGACGAATGCTGAACCGTGGCTGGTGGAAGACCGACAAGGACGAAGAGCAGTCCGAGGCGTTGGCGGAGGAAGAGGCCGCCGGAGCCGAAGTGCCTGCAGACCAGCGTCCCAACCTGCTGTTGTCGCTGGCACCGATCGTGCTCCCGCTGCTGATGATCGCCTTCGGCGCGTTTGCCGAACTGTTCGGCTTCAGCAATTCCCTGATCGGATTCATCGGAAACGCGAACGTGGCGCTGTTCGTGGGCCTGCTGATGGCATTCGTGATGGCTCGCCGGTTCGTGGGGGCCGAGAGGTCGCAAGAGGCGTTCACCGATGGCCTGCACACCACCGGTGAGATCCTGCTGGTCACCGGCGTGGGCGGGTCGCTGGGCGCCGTCATCGAGCAGACGGGCTTGGCCGACCTGCTCGGTGGGCTGTTCACCGTTGGCGAGGGCGTGCCGGTGGTGGTGAGCATCCTGCTCGCCTGGTTCATCGCCGCGCTGCTGCACCTGGCCATCGGCTCGGTCTCGGTGGCGGCCATCACCGCGGGCGGCATTCTCGCCCCCATCGTGGGCTCGCTGCCAGTGCCGCCGGTCGTGATCGGCCTGGCGGTGGCCTCGGGAGCCATGTTCGCCCTTCAGGTCAACAGCAACTTCTTCTGGATGTTCAAGGCTCTGCTGGGGCTCACCACACAGGGTGCACTCAAGACCATGACCACGGTGACGTCGATCGGATCACTGGTCTCACTGCCGCTGGTGATGTTGGCGGCGTTGATCCCGCTGGGATAGTGCGGGGCTGCCGGCCCGGTGAACCGGCAGCGGGCTGCCGGGTGCGGCACTAGCGTTGAGTGATCCAGCCGTGGGAGGACGTATGAGCGAACAACCGACATCGATCCAGAACCCCGAGATCATTACCGTCGAACCGCAACCCACCGCTGTGGTGATCGGGACGATGCAGATGGCCGAGTTGAGCAACTTCTTCGACTCGTCGTACCAGCAGGTCGCCGAGGCAGTGCAGCGGCAGGGGGTCACCCCGCACGAGGCGTTCGGCTACTACCCGCGGATGCCAACCGACACCATCGAGGTGGAGGTCGGCTTCACCACGTCCGCGCCGATCAGCCCCGACGGCAACGTGGTGGCCAGTCAACTGCCGGGCGGTGAGGTCGCCCACGCGACCTACGTGGGCGCCTACGACGGCCTGCGGCAGGCCTACGGCGACCTGTTCAGCTGGCTCCAGTCGCAGGGCCGTCAGCCCGGGTCGGCGATGTGGGAGGTCTACGTCACCGAGCCGACCCCGCAGGCAGACCCCGGTTCGATGGTCACCGAGCTGTACTGGACGCTGGCCTGACCACCGGCTGCGTCCGGGACGCCGCTTTGCGGCCGTGACTACGCTGGCAGTGTCCGCACCACGCAGCCAGCATGGGCCAGAAAGAGAGCCCCATGAACGCCAGACGGCCCCGACCGGCATGGTCGACCAAGCGTCGGGTGCTCACCGCGGCCGCAGCGCTGCTGCTGTTGGTGCTCGCGGCCTGGCTGGCCATCACCCTGTCGCCGGCACCCGAGGACGGACCGGAGACCGAGGTGGTCACGGTCACCCGGACGACCGAGACCCGCACCGTCGGCCTGGCCGGCACGATCGCCCCGCAGCAGCAGGCCAACGTCTCGTTCGCGGTGCCGGGCACCGTCCAGCAGGTCGAGGTGCGGGTCGGTGACGAGGTGCGGCAGGGCCAGGCCCTGGCCCGGCTGGACGACCGCGACCTGGCCAACGCGGTGGCGCTCGCGCAGGCCCAGTTGAGTGCCGCCTTCGCCCAGCTCGAAACCATCGAGCAGACCGACGGGGCGACGTCTGCCC
>NZ_JBASCI010000253.1:0-1837 GCF_049651565.1 Brooklawnia sp. | reverse complement strand
TTGTAGTTCCGGTTAGCCGCCCGGACATGCCACCTGAGGTCGAGGTACCAGGAGCCGCCACGAATAACTCTGTATTTGCCTGAAGTGGGTCCGCTTGGGTTCCTGGTTGGTAAGGTGCTGTAATAGTTGCTGCCATACCAATCATTAACCCACTCCCAGACGTTGCCCGCCATGTTCAAAGCTCCATAAGGGCTCGCGCCTGCCTCGTAATCTGTCACCGGGCTGGTGTCGCCTACACAATAGTTTGGGTTTTCATAGCTTCCTTGGTCGAAAGTTGTCAGCTGACAGGTTGGGCTGTCATTGCCCCAGGGATAAGCCCTGCCGTCTGTCCCTCTGGCCGCTTTCTCCCATTGGGCTTCCGTCGGCAAGTCTCCTCCCGCCCACTGGCAATAATCTTTTGCCTGATTCCAATCAACATAGATGACCGGATAATCATCGTATTCCGGATTGCCATAGTAATTGCTGCGGGTATAAGAACCTGTATAACTGGGCTTCGTGCAATCGCCAGCGGTAACACATTTTGCGTATTGCGCGTTGCTGACCTCGTACTTGTCGATCCAGTAGGAATCCAGATAAACCGTGTGTACCGGTTTTTCATCGTCCCAGGCATCGGCGTCGTTGCCGCCCATTTCAAACTCCCCGGCAGGCACATAGACCATTTCCATCCCGTCTTCTTCACGGGTCATAATTGACCCAATCCCGAGCGTGGGTTGAGAGGGAGAGGTGATCGTGGGCGTGCTTGTTTTGCTCGGAACGGGGGCTGCCGCTTTTTTGATCGCCGCTCCGATCAGGCTCAAAGAGAGAACACCCAGCATCAACAACAGCGCGCCAATAACCGCGCCAACAACCCACATTCTCTTGTCCTTCTTTTCACCAACAGATCCAAGTTTCTGTTTCCCGTTTGTCTCCGCTTGGGACGGAGCGCGGCTCGGCGGTTCATCCGCCGCAGTTCCCTTCCCGCTGCTGTTCGCCTCAGAAGTTTTTTCAGGCTGCTTTGGGCTTTGACCGTCCTGTTCAGCGGTTCTATTCGATGCCTCCAATACCCCTCGGTCGAGGACCTCAAGCAGGGCTTCGGCGGAAGGATAGCGGTCATCCGGATCCATGGCAAGGCAATTCTTGAGCAGGGCGTCCCAGCCTGCGGGCAGGCTCTGATGAAATCGAGGTCCCTCGATCAGATGCTTGGTCATTGCCATGGCAGGCGTTTCGCCTTCAAAAAGGACCATGTCCGTCAACATCTCATAGAGAATGCAGCCGAGGCTGTAGATATCCGACCGCACTGATGCCTGGTTGCCGCGCCAGACTTCCGGCGCCATGTAGGCAGGCGTGCCGATCATCCCGCCGCTCATACTCAGGGACATACTCGAATCAGATTGTAGGGCTTTGGCAAAACCAAGGTCACTGATCCTTGCCGTGCCGTAAGAATCAAAAAGGATGTTGCCCGGTTTGAGGTCGCGGTGGATGATGCCGTTCTCATGGATGGCTTTGAGCCCGGTAAGGATTTGCGATGATATTTTTATTGCGGATGCTTCAGGTAAAGCGCCTTGCTTAAGCCTGTCCTTGAGCGAGCCGCCCGACATCAAACCCAAAGCGATGTAAAAGCAACCTTCAATCTGCCCCAGGTCGTAAACAGGCACGAGGTTAGGGTGGTCGAGTTGCGCGGCGAGTTTGGCTTCCTGTTCAAAACGACCGATGAAGCCGGGGTCGACGGTGAGCTGGTTGTGGAGGACTTTCAGGGCGACCAGCCGCCCAAGGACGCTGTCTTTCGCTTTGTAGACGATCCCAAATCCCCCTCTGCCTAGTTCTTCAAGAATGATATATTTGCCAAGTTTCATGATCC
>NZ_JBASCI010000252.1:0-47199 GCF_049651565.1 Brooklawnia sp. | reverse complement strand
GGCTCTACGACCTGGCCGCCGACCTGCCGGCCCTCCCCCGCTTCGACATGCCGACCGACGACGAGCCGTCCGAGGCCTCCCGCACAATGCTGGAGGCGCTGGCCGCCTGGCTGCTCGGTGAGCTGGCACCCGGCGACTGGCGGGCAGTGCTCGATGCCGCGGCCGCCGACGACCACTGGGTGCGACTGGCCTACGCCACCGACGACGGGTCGCTCGGGCTGGACGTGGTGCGGGTGCTGTTCGTCGGGCACGGGTCGACGTTCCTGGTGCGCCGCGCCGGTCCGCGACTCAACGTCCCGCTGGCCAGGGTGGTGGCCGCCGAGGCGGTAGCCCCGGTGGTGATCCACGACCTGCCGGTGCCGCGCGACCCCGCCTGACGCATCAACCGCGATGACCGAGGGCGACCGGGACGGTGGACTCCTCCACCTCGCCCAGGTCGATCGGGCCGGCCAGGTCGGTGAGTTGCATCAGGCGGCCCAGTTCGACCGGCCAGACCGCCAGTCCCGCCAGCTCTTCGGCGGTGAACCAGCCGAAGCCGGACAGCGTCAGCCGTTCCTGCTCGGTGAAGCCGCTGGTCTGTGGCTCGAAGGTCGCCGGCAGGTCGATCGCGAAGAAGTCCTCCTGCTGCACCAGCACCTGGTCGGTGTAGCCGTGGCGCACCACCCGGCGAGCGATGGGTCCGATGAAGTCCTCCGCCGCCGCCTGCAACCCGGTCTCCTCGGCCAGCTCCCGGACGGCAGCGGCCAGCGAGGTCTCGCCGACGTCCAGCCCACCGCCCGGCGTCACCCACCAGCCAGACCCCGGCAGTCCCGGATCGGAATCGGCCATCAGCAGGACGCGTCCCTGCGCGCGAACGACGACCCGGGCGGCCCGTCGCTTCCGAAGTGGACGCTGCGGCGGAGGCACCGAGATCATGGGACGCCGATCCAGGTTCATGGCACCGAGCCTAACCGGAGCGCCACCACGGGTTTCGGCGCGGAGTGCGGCACCATGTTGCCATGCCTGGGCTGCTCGAGGTGGTCGTCCTCACCGCCGAGGACGCGCGCCGCGCCGAAGAGGGTGGCGCCGATCGGCTGATGGTCGTTGGTGGACTTACCGGACAAGGCACTTCACCGGAACCGGGGGCATTCGCCCGGGTGCGTGGCGCCTGCACCATCCCGGTGCGGCCACTGCTGCGACTGCGCGAGGGCTACCGGACCGACGGCGGCGAGGTGACCAGGCTGCACGGACTGGTGACCAGTTACCTGGCCGAGGGCGCCGAGGGGTTCGTGTTGGGCTTCCTGGACGGCTACTCGCAGGTGGACGTCGAAGTGGTCACCGAGCTCACCGGCAACGCGGCGTGGCCGTGGACGTTCGACCACGCCATCGACCACTGCATCGACGTCGATCAGGCCTGGCGGACTCTCCGGACAATGCGCGGCTGCGACCAGGTGCTGACCGGCGGCTCCAGCAGGGGCATGGCGGCGGGGCTGGAGGACCTCATCGCCCGGATCAGGCTCGACCCACAGATCGCTGGCCTGGTGCTGGCCGGCGGTGGCCTGGTCCCCGAGCACGTGGCCTGGCTGGGGCGGGTCGGCGTGCGGGCGTTCCAGGTCGGCCGGCAGGCGCGCCCCGGACGCGACTTCTCGGCGGCCGTCGACAGCTCCCTGGTGCGCGGCTGGCGGATCCTGCTCGATTCGCTGCCGCAGCGCTGAGCGGGGACGCAAACAGGGGCGGCCCCGATCCGGGACCACCCCTGCGCTTGTTGCGACTGCGTCAGTCGATCAGTACATGCCCTCCATGTCACCGCCGGCGGGCATCGCGGGCGCCTTCTCGGGCTTGTCCGCGATGACGGCCTCGGTGGTCAGGAACAGACCGGCGATCGAGGCCGCGTTGGCCAGCGCCGACCGGGTGACCTTGGTCGGGTCGATGATGCCGGACTTGAGCATGTTCACGTACTCACCGGAGACCGCGTCCAGGCCCTCGCCCACCGGCAGGCTCCTGACCTTCTCGGCCACCACGCCGCCCTCCAGGCCGGCGTTGATCGCGATCTGCTTCAGCGGGGCCTCGACCGCGGTCAGCACGATGTTGGCGCCGACCATCTCCTCGGCCGACAGCCCGTCCAGCTTGGCCTCCTTGGCGGCGTGGATCAGCGCCACCCCACCACCGGGCAGCACGCCCTCTTCGACGGCCGCCTTCGCGTTGCGGACGGCGTCCTCGATGCGGTGCTTGCGCTCCTTCATCTCGACCTCGGTGGCCGCGCCGACCTTGATCACCGCGACGCCGCCGACCAGCTTGGCCAGCCGCTCCTGCAGCTTCTCGCGGTCGTAGTCGGAATCGGAGTTCTCGATCTCGGTGCGGATCTGCTTGATCCGGCCCTGGATCTGTTCGGAGTCGCCGGCGCCCTCGACGATGGTGGTGTCGTCCTTGGTGACGGTGACGGTGCGGGCGCGGCCGAGCAGCTCAAGGTCGGCGGTCTCGAGCGACAGGCCGACGGTCTCGCTGATCACCTGTCCGCCGGTGAGCACCGCGATGTCGGCGAGGATCGCCTTGCGGCGGTCGCCGAAGCCGGGGGCCTTGACGGCGACCGACTTGAAGGTGCCGCGGATCTTGTTGACGACCAGGCCGGCCAGGGCCTCACCGTCGACGTCCTCGGCGATCACCAGCAGCGGGCGACCAGTCTGCTGCACCTTCTCCAGCACCGGCAGCAGATCCTTCAGGGAACTCACCTTGCCGTCGACAAGCAGCACGTAGGGGTCTTCCAGGACCGCCTCCATGCGCTCGGCGTCGGTGACGAAGTAGCCGGAGATGAAGCCCTTGTCGAAGTTCATGCCCTCGGTGAGCTCGAGCTCCATGCCGAAGGTGTTCGACTCGTCGACGGTGATGACGCCTTCCTTGCCGACCTTGTCCATGGCCTCGGCGATGATCTCGCCGACGCCGGGGTCGCCGGCCGAGATGGACGCGGTCTGGGCGATCTGCTCCTTGGTCTCGATGTCGGTGGACATCTCGACCAGCTTGTCGCTGATCGCCGCCACGGCCTTCTCGATGCCGCGCTTCAGTTCCATCGGGTTGGCGCCCGCGGTCACGTTGCGCAGGCCCTCGCGCACCATCGCCTGGGCGATGACCGTCGCGGTGGTGGTGCCGTCGCCGGCGACGTCGTCAGTCTTCTTGGCGACTTCCTTGACCAGCTCGGCGCCGATCTTCTCGAACGGGTCGGCCAGCTCGATCTCCTTGGCGATGGACACGCCGTCGTTGGTGATCGTCGGAGCGCCCCACGACTTCTCGAGCACGACGTTGCGGCCCTTCGGCCCAAGAGTTACCTTGACCGCATCGGCCAAGGTGTTCATGCCCTTTTCGAGCGCCTTGCGGGCGTCGCTGTCAAATGAAATTAGCTTTGCCATGGTCTTGTAAGAAATCCTTTGGCATCAGGGGCGGTACGCCCCGTTTGGTGGTCCAGTGCTTGCCCGGTTGGGGCTCGCCTCGTCCCATGGCTGCCGGTGCCCGCGACGGACGGCCAATTGGCCTCACCTGCCACCATGATCGGAAGCGGTGGCACTCCTCGGTCCGGAGTGCCAACACAATTCTTAGCACTCGACCGGTGCGAGTGCAAACGATTCGGGCCGGTTGTACGCTGGCAGGGGTGAGCCTCGACCGGGTGCGCGCAGTGGTGAACTGGATCAACCTGACCACCCCGCTCGGCCTGCTGCTGGCCAGGCTGGGACGAGCCGAGCTGCGCCGCGGGCCGATGTGGCTATGGGTCGCAGATCGCTACCGGGGGCCGGCGCCGAAGGCCGGTGCGTTCATGGTGGGCAGCGTGGTGCTCGTCCCGGACGGGCGGTGGGACGACCTGACCCAGCGCAACCCCGGGCTGCTCGAGCACGAGAAGACCCACGCCGAGCAGTGGGCCTGGCTGGGGCTGTTCTTCCTGCCCGGCTACCTGGCGGCCATCGCGTGGAGCCGGCTGCGGACCGGCACCAATCACGGGGCGAACCTGTTCGAGGTCAGGGCCGACCTGCTGAAGGGCGGTTACCCAATCAACGGGAGGTGAGCCGGGCCGCCGACCGGTTGCGCTGCCGCTGCTCGCGCAGCCGACGCAGCCGCTTGACCAGCAGCGGATCATGTGCCAGCGCCTCCGGCCGGTCGATCAGCGAGTTCAGGATCTGGTAGTACCGCGAGGCCGACATGTCGAACCGCTCGCGGATCTCGGTTTCCTTGGACGCCCTGGCCTGCCACCAGCTCTTCTCGAAGTCGAGGATCGCGACCTCGCGCTCGGTCAATGCTGACTGACTGGGAAGGTCTCGCGATGCCTCGGTCATGGCGCTGATACTAGACCGCGAATCACATCGATGTCATTAGCCGCCTGCGCTGTGGGTTCGTTAGCATCAAGGATCGGCAACAGCTAGGAGGGATGGATGCAACCGCTCACCGGGAGCATCAAGCGGTACGACTGGGGTTCGGTGGATGCCATCCCGCGGCTGCTCGGCATCCCCGTCGATGGCCAACCCGTCGCCGAGTACTGGCTGGGTGCCCATCCACTCGGGGTGTCCCAACTCAACGGTGGCACCGCGCTGGACAAGGCCATCGAGTCCGACCCGTCGATGATCGGCGACTCGGCACGACACGAGTTCGGCGGCCGGCTGCCATACCTGGTCAAGCTGCTGTCCGCGGCCCGGCCGCTCAGCCTGCAGGCTCATCCGAACCTCGCCGACGCCCAGGCCGGTTATGAGCGTGAGAACCGCGTGCAGTTGCCCATCGACTCCCCCGAGCGCACCTACCGCGACCCGTGGGACAAGCCAGAACTGATCATCGCACTCACCCAGTTCGAAGCGCTGGCGGGCTTCCGTGACCCGAAGGTCACTGCCGACCTGCTGTCGCGGCTGGGCATCGCCCCGCACACCGAAACGCTGTTCGCCCCGCTGCGGCACCGCTCACCGGCGGCCGGCCTGGCCGAGGTCTTCCTGGACTGCCTGGTGCTCGACGAGGAGCGTCGTGGTGCGGTCACCGACGTGGTCACCGCCGCCGTCCACCATCTCGACGCCCAAGGTGAACTGGGCGAGTTCGCCCGCACCGCCGTGTTGCTGGACGAGCACTTCCCCGGCGACCCGAGCCTGCTCGCGGCCCTGCTGCTCAACCGACGCAACCTGCAACCCGGTGAGGCGCTGCACCTGCGTCCGGGCACGATGCACGCCTACCTGTCCGGAACCGGGGTCGAGGTTATGGGAAGCTCCGACAACGTCCTGCGCGGCGGGTTGACCAACAAGCACATCGACGCGTCCGCACTGGTGCAGGTGGTCGACTTCACACCCCAGCAGATGCCCGTGCTGCGTCCTGACAAGGAGGCCCCCGGCCTGTGGCACTACATGGCCGGCGAGCGGGCCTTCGCCACATGGCGGATTGACGCGGCTCCCGGCCGGATGATCGAACTGCCGGCCGAACTTTCCGGCCGCATCCTGCTGGTCACCAGCGGTGAGGTGGGGCTGTCGACCGGGCCGGACGGCCTGATCCTGCAGTGTGGCCAATCGGCATTCATCGGGGCGAGCGAGCAGGTCTGGGCCAGCGGCGACGGTCAGGCCTTCCTGGTCGCCACCGGCATGGACGCCTGAGAGCCTGTGCTGAACTCAACTGACTGGGACGCAGTCGCGCTGATCTCGGCAGCGGGAGCCTCCGAAGGGAGTCGAACCCTTGACCCTCCGCTTACAAGGCGGATGCTCTGGCCGCTGAGCTACGGAGGCAGGCACGGGCCGCTAGCCACGCACACGCCGATTACATTGTGCCCGCACCGGGCTCGGCCGCGAAATCGCTGACGGGGGTCAGCCAGCGACCCTGGCCACCCTGGCGGCCTTGCCGCTACGCCAGAAGCTGGCCACCACCACGAAGACCACCAGCCCAATCGCGACGTAATTGGCGACTTTGGCGTAGGCCTCCAGCAGCGCGACGGCGGGTTCACCCACTGCGTAACCGAAGAAGAAGTAGCCGATCAACCAGATCAGCGCGGCGAAGAAGTCGAGCACCATGAACTTCTTCCAACTCATCCCCTGCGCGCCGGCCAGCACGAAGACCACCGCCATGATCGGCAGTGGGATCGGTACGTAGGCGATGAAGATGCCCAGCCAACCGAGCTTGTCTGCCCACCGCTCCATCCGCCCGTAGTTGCGGGCCGCCCGCTCGGACTGCCCGGCCCAGATCTCGATCATGCCGCGTCCCCACAGCTTGCCGGCCCACCAGTACGTCCAGTCGAGCTTGATCGACATCAGCGTGCCGACCAGGAGCGGCCAGATGAACGGCGTCTCGGCGCCGACCCGAACCAGCGACCCCAGTCCGGCGGCGCCCGTGCGCGACCCCATCAGCGCGACCAGCCAGGGCAGCCGCTCGGGCGCACCCAGCAGCCATGCCCGCAGCGGCAGCATCGCCATGCTGAACACCCCGAGGAAGCCGATCCAGGCCAGGCAGGCGATGTCCTGCCGGGTGGGCTTGTGCCGCCACGGCATGCCGGGGTCTTCCCACCACTCCTGCTCGCCGCTGCCCTGGTCGATAGGTTCCGCGGACGCGACGTCCTCGCCGGTGGCCTCGGCCCCGGCGTCCACCTGCGGCACAGGTGCATTCAGTTCGTCATCGGGACGCTGAGCTGCCACCGGGCGAGCCTACCTGCTGCCCAGCCCGGCTTGGCGTCCGGTCATTGCCCTTACGCTGTCGAGCATGAGCGACTACACGGCATTAGCCGAACTGATGGCGATCAACGAACGCATCGGACCGGCGGAATCGGCAGCGGACGCTGACTGGTTCGGCGAGTTGCTGCATGACCGGTTCACGATGCGGCGGCCCGGGGGCGCGCTGTCGACCAGGGGCGAGTTCATCGCCGGCCTGGCGCCGGGCAGCGAGCGCCGAACCACCATGCTCTCGGTCGAGTTGCACGGCAGCCACCGCGCCACCGCACGCTGCCTGGTCGACAAGTGGGCGCTGGGTAATCCGCAGCAGGTGCAAACGTTCGACAACCTGCGGGTGTTCATCCTTGTCGACGGCCGGTGGCAGTTGATCACCTGGCTCGCCGAACCGGCCTGAGCAGGTCCCTGCCAAGCTTCGATCGGCATGGCATTCTGATCAAAGGACGGGGCCTTCCGTCCTTCTACCACGGATCGTTGGGCACGTTCCTGCCCATGGAAAGGATGGGTGGCTCATGGCCACTGTCAGTTACCGGGATGCCACGCGCATTTATCCCGGCTCCGACCACCCGGCCGTCGACAAGCTGAACCTCGAGATCGGTGACGGCGAGTTCATGGTGCTCGTCGGCCCCTCGGGTTGCGGCAAGTCGACCTCGCTGCGGATGCTGGCCGGACTGGAAGACATCAACTCCGGATCGGTGTGGATCGGCGACCGGGACGTCACGGACCTGCCGCCGAAGGATCGCGACATCGCGATGGTCTTCCAGAACTACGCGCTCTACCCGCATATGACCGTCGCCGACAACATGGGCTTCGCGCTCAAGATGCAGGGCGTCAACAAGGACGAACGCGACCGCCGGGTGCGTGAGGCAGCCGAACTGCTGGGCCTGCAGGAACTGCTGGGCCGCAAGCCGAAGAATCTGTCCGGTGGCCAGCGGCAGCGCGTCGCGATGGGCCGGGCGATCGTCCGCAACCCGCAGGTCTTCCTGATGGACGAGCCGCTGTCCAACCTGGACGCCAAGCTGCGCGTTCAGACCCGAACCCAGATCGCTGCCCTGCAGTCGCGGCTGGGCGTCACCACCGTCTACGTCACCCACGACCAGGTCGAGGCCATGACGATGGGCGACCGGGTCGCGGTGATGAAGGATGGCCTGCTGCAGCAGGTGGACAACCCGCTGGTGCTCTACGACGAGCCGGTCAACCTGTTCGTCGCCGGTTTCATCGGCTCCCCGGCCATGAACCTGATGCAGGCCCGGATCGTCGAGGGCGGCGTCAGCGTCACCGACCACGTCATCCCGATCTCCCGCGACGTGCTGGGCAGGGCGAGCAGCGACACCGTGGTGATCGGCATCCGGCCGGAGTCCTTCGACCTGTCCGGTGACCAGGGCATCCAGATGGAGATCGCGGTGGTCGAGGAGACCGGCGCCGACTCCTACCTGTACGGCGCGCTGAAGGGGCACCTCGAGGAGATCGTCACCGGCGAGTCGGAGCCGCAGATCGTGGCACGGGTCACCACCCGCACCCCGCCGCAGCGCGGCGACCTGGTCCGGCTTCAGGTCGACCCGGCCACCGTGCATGTTTTCGACAAGGAGTCCGGCGACCGCATCTCGTGACCGGATGGCTGTGGGCGGGGCTCGCACCGGCGGGCCCCGCCCGCGCTATCTTTGGGCGACATGACCGGCGAGATCTCCCAGCTGGGCCGTGGCTTGCGCACCGGGTTCGACACCGACCCCCGCTACCAGTCGATCATCCCGCCCATCTACCCCGGCACGAACTTCGCGTTCAGCGGCCTGGGCGAGTCCCCGCAGTACGAGTACAGCCGCGCCGGGAACCCGACCCGCGACCTGCTCGGGCAGGCAATCGCCACCCTGGAGGGCGGGGTTGGCGCGGTGGTCACGGCGTCCGGGCTGGCGGCGCTGACCACTGTCTTCGCGGCGATGGTGCCGCAGGGCGGCCGGATCATCGCCCCGCACGACTGTTACGGCGGTACCTGGCGGCTGCTGAACCACCTGTCCGATCGTGGTTTCTGCCGCGTGGACTACGTCAATCAGACCGACCCGGACGCGCTGGCGGCCGCGCTGCAGACCCCGGCCGACCTGTGCCTGATCGAGACCCCCTCCAACCCGCTGCTGCGGTTGGTCGACCTGGAGGTAACGGTTGCGGCGGCGCGCGCAGCCGGTGTGTTGACCCTGGCCGACAACACGTTCTGTTCGCCGGTGCGGCAGCGTCCGATCGAGTTCGGCTGCGAGTTGGTGCTGCACTCCACCACCAAGTTCATCAACGGCCACTCCGATGTGGTGGGGGGCGCGATCGTGGCGACCACGGACCAGATGACCGAGCAGATCAGCCACTGGGCCAACGTGATGGGCGTCACAGGCAGCGCCTTCGACGCGTGGCTGACGCTGCGGGGGCTGCGCACCCTCGACGCCCGGGTGCGCGTCCACGACGCCAACGCCGAGCAGTTGGTGGCTGCGCTGCTCGACCACCCCGCCGTTGAGCAGGTCTACTGGCCGGGGCTGCCCGACCACCCGGGCCACCCGATCGCGGCCCGCCAGCAGGCCAGTTTCGGCTCCATGGTCAGCTTCGAGTTGTCGGGCGGTGCGGACGCTGCCCAGGCCTTCTGCCGGGGGCTGCGCATCTTCAACTTGGCCGAGTCGCTGGGTGGGGTGGAGTCATTGGTGGCCCACCCGGCGTCGATGACCCACGCGGCGATGGACCCGGCCACCCAGCTCGCCGCCGGGATCAGCCCGGCGCTGCTGCGTCTGTCGGTCGGGATCGAACCGGTCGCCGACCTGCTGGCCGACCTCACCGAGGCCCTCGACCGCGCCGTCGCCTGAACGGTGGACCAGCCATGCCCCGCTTCCTGTCCGCGACGCCCAACTCGAACCTGCTGCCGCTGCCCTGGCAGATCGCGCTTGGTGAATGGCCGGAGCACCACCTGGTGGCGCTGCCGCGCGGCCTGTCCCGGCACGTGGTGCGGTTCATCGCGGTCGGCGACGAGGTCTACGCAGCCAAGGAGGTCAATGAGGAGCTCGCGCTGCACGAGTACCGGCTGCTGCACGACCTGAGGCGCCTTGGCACCCCTTGCGTCGAGCCGGTCGGTGTGGTCTTCGGGCGGGTGGCCGCCGACGGCACGCCGCTGGATCCGATCCTGCTCACCAAGCACCTGCAGTTCGCGTTGCCATACCGGTCGCTGTTCACCCCCGGTGTCCGCAGCGAGACGGTGCTGCGGCTGGTGGACGCGATGGTGGTGCTGATCGTCCGGCTGCACCTGACCGGCTTCATGTGGGGCGATGTGTCGTTGTCAAACATCCTGTTCCGCCGGGACGCCGGGGAGTTCGCCGCCTACCTGGTGGACGCCGAGACCGGTGAACTGCACGACCGGCTGACCCCCGGGCAACGCGCCCACGACCTGGCGATCGCCCGGGTGAACATCTTCGGGGACTTCTCGGATCTGGAGGCCGGCGGGCTGCTCGACGGGTCGCTCGACCCGCTGGCGATGGTGGCCACCATCGAGCACCGCTACGCCGAGCTGTGGCATGAGCTGACCGGGGTCGAGGAGTTCAGCGGCAACGAGTTGAACCGGATCGAGGGCCGGGTGCGGCGGCTCAACGCACTGGGTTTCGACATCGCCGAGCTTGACATCCGCACCTCACCGGACGGCTCCACGGTGCGCATCCAGCCCAAGGTGGTGGACGCCGGCCACCATTCCCGCCGACTGCTGCGGCTGACCGGGCTGGACACCGAGGAGAACCAGGCGCGGCGGTTGCTCAACGACCTGGACACCTACGTCGTGCGAACCGGTCGCCACCACATGGACGAGGCGGTGGCCGCGCACCAGTGGCTCAACGACACCTTCGAGCCGGTGATCAGGGCGGTTCCGCCGGAGCTGATGCGCAAGCGCGACCCGGCGCAGATCTTCCACGAGGTGCTGGACTACCGGTGGTATCAGTCGGAGCGGGAGGGCCGCGAGGTTCCGCTGGCCGACGCCACCGCTGGCTACGTCCGGGACGTGCTGAGCAACCTGCCCGACGAGGCGATGCCGCTCACGGACCGGGCCGCCCACCAACAGGACGCGGCCACCGAGGACCTCCCGGTGGTCGACCCCTGGGAGGATGCCGCCGAGGAGGTCGACCTGGCGCAGGCTTCCCGGCTCGACCTCAACTCGCTGCGGAAGGCCCGTCAGAAGTAGCGTCGGGTTCGTCGGTGGCCACGCCGAAGGTGAACCAGCCGCCGGTGCCGCTGACCGCCGCCGCACTGCTGGTGGTGTGGCTGGCTTCGACGTCCTCGCTCGGCTCCTCGGTGAAGAACGGGTCGAAGTCGGGTGTGGGGGGCGCGCCGGGGGCCACCGGACGGGGACCGCTGTCGATGTTCGCCCTGACCTGGTCACCGATCGAGCTGGTGCGTGGACGGTGCTTGCGAACCTCTGCCATGCCGCGATTGTACGTTGCTGCCCACCAGCCCCGACGCCAAGCGGTGTGCCCGCGACAACCCCGCCACTAGACTGCGACAGGTGAGCTTCCACCTGTACGACGAGCGCGCTGGCCGGCTGACCGAGTTCGTCCCACTCAAGCCGGACGAGGTGTCGATCTACCATTGCGGGCTGACCGTGCAGGCGCCCCCGCACCTGGGCCACATCCGCAAGGAGGTCGTCTTCGACGTGCTGCGCCGCTGGTTCACCGTGCAGGGCTACCGGGTGCGGGTCGTCGCCAACGTCACCGACATCGACGACAAGATCCTGGCCAAGTCGGCGGCCCAGGGCATCGAGTGGTACGAGCTCGCCTACGCGATGGAACTCGAACTGCACCGGGCCTACCAGGCGCTGGGCTGCCGGCCACCGAACTACGAGCCGCGGGCCACCGGACACATCCCCGAGATGATCGAGCTGATCCACGCCCTGATCGACCGTGGTCACGCCTACCCCGCCCTGGACGGCTCCGGCGACGTCTACTTCGACGTGCTGTCCTGGGCCGACTACGGCGAACTGTCCAACCAGCGGGTCGAAGACATGGCTCCCGCACCCGACGCCGACCCGCGCGGCAAGCGCGATCCACGCGACTTCGCGCTGTGGAAGGGCAGCAAACCCGACGAGCCGGCCACCGCGTCCTGGCCGAGCCCGTGGGGACGCGGACGTCCCGGCTGGCACCTGGAGTGCTCGGCGATGAGCCTGAAGTACCTGGGCAGCCAGTTCGACATCCACGGCGGCGGACTCGACCTGCGGTTCCCGCACCACGAAAACGAACTGGCCCAGTCCCGGGCGGCCGGGCACGGGTTCGCCAAGTACTGGATGCACAACGCGTTCGTCACCATGGCCGGGGAGAAGATGAGCAAGTCGCTCGGCAACAGCGCCCTGGTCAGCGAGGTAACCAGGCAGTACGCCCCGCGCGCCGTGCGGCTGTACCTGGTTGCACCGCACTACCGGTCTCCGATCGAGTTCAGCCCCACCTCACTGACCGAGGCCAGCGCACAGTTGGACCGGATCGACTCCTTCCTGGAGCGGGCCGGCGCGGCCGGCGAACTGCAGTTCGATCCGGCGCAACTGCCGGCCGAGTTCGTGACCGCGATGGACGACGACCTGGGCACCCCGGCCGCGGTCGCGGTGATCTTCGACGCCGTCAAGCAGGGCAACCGGGCGATCGACGCCGGCGACAGGGTCGCCGCCGAGCAGGCGATGACGAGCGTGCGGGCCATGCTCGACGTGCTCGGCCTCGACCCGCACGACCCGGTCTGGGCCGCTCGCGGCGGCGACGACCTGAGCGGCGTGGTGGACGGGCTGGTGAACCTGGTGCTGGAGCAGCGCAGCCAGGCCCGGGCCCGCAAGGACTGGGCCACTGCCGACGCCATCCGCGACCAACTGGCCGCGCTCGGCCTGACCATCGAGGACACCCCCGACGGCGTCCGCTGGAACATCTAGGAGACGACATGGCAACCGGACGCAAGGTTGGCTCGGGCGGGCAACGCAAGCGCGGGCTGGCGGGTCGCGGCCCCACGCCGAAGGCCGAGGACCGGGTATACCACAAGGCATACCAGGCCAGACAGGGCGCCGGGCAGGGCGGCAAGCAGGCAGGCAGACGGGGCGGGCGTCCCAGCAGCCACGGTCACGGCGCCGGGGCCGACTGGGTGGTCGGCCGCAACCCGGTACTGGAGGCGATGACGGCCGGCCTGCCGATCAAGGCCGGCTACGTCGCCGAGGGCAGCGAACGGGACGACCGGCTGCGCGACATCTTCAAGTACGCCGCGGAGCACTCGATCTCGCTGCTCCAGACCACCCGGGCAGAGCTCGACCGGCTGACCGGCGGGGCCGTCCACCAGGGGGTGGCGCTGCAACTGCCCAGCTACGACTACGCCCATCCCGATGACGTGATGGCGGACGCCCTGGCCGACGAGACCCGGGAGGCGCTGGTCGTCGCGCTGGACGGCATCACCGATCCGCACAACCTGGGCGCCATCATCCGCTCGGCGGCTGCCTTCGGAGTCCACGGCGTGGTCATCCCGGAACGCCGCTCGGCCTCGGTCACCGCGGTCGCTTGGAAGGCCTCGGCGGGCGCGCTGGCCCGGGTGCCGGTGGCCCGCGCCGGGAACCTGAACCGCACCATTGTCGACTACGCCAAGGCCGGGTTCACCGTGGTGGGGCTGGCCGGCGAGGGCGAGACCGACATCGCCGGCGTCCCGGGCGTGGATGGGCCGCTCATGCTGGTGGTCGGTTCGGAGGGTGAGGGACTGGCCCGACTGACCCGGGAACGTTGTGACCTGCTGGCCCGGATCCCGATCTCCAGCCAGGTGGAGAGCCTGAACGCATCGGTGGCGGCGGGGATCGCGCTGTACGAGGTGGCCCGCTGCCGGGGCGACCTCGTCTAGGACTTACCCCGGCTGATGCAACGCGGCAACTGACCTATCTTCGGACATACCATATTTGATAGGATTTTCCCATCGAATCGCACCCGGCATGGGTTGAGCAGCCGAAAGGTCCTTGTTGATGCTGTCCGCCAGTGGGCTCCTGGTCCTCAATGAAACCGACGACGTCGCGGTGGCACGACAGCCACTGACGCCGGGAACCGCATTGCAGACACCCCGGGGGCCGATCACGGTGCTCGACGAGGTCGCCGTCGGCCACAAGGTCGCCCTGCACGACATCGCCCAGCACTCCCCCGTCGCCAAGTACGGCTACCAGATCGGCACCGCCAGCCAGCCGATCCGGGCCGGCCAGCACGTGCACGTGCACAACCTCGGCTTCAGCTCACACACCAAGCCGGCCGCAACCGACGCCGGTTCCCGCGGCTGGGCCGCCCCCGAACTGCCGGCCCGCACCACCTTCCGCGGCGCGGTCCGCAGCGACGGCAGCACCGCGACCCGCAACTACATCGCGGTGGTCTCGACGGTGAACTGCTCGGCCAACGTCTGCGACATCGTCGCCAACGAGGCCAGCCGCCGCGGCCTGCTCGCCGACTTCCCCAACGTGGACGGCGTCATCCCGCTGGTGCACGACCTGGGCTGCGGCATGTCGGTGGACGGCCTGGAGATCCTGCGTCGCACGCTGGCCGGGTTCGCCTCGCACCCCAACGTCGGCGGTGTGGTGGTTATCGGCCTGGGTTGCGAGCTCAACCAGGTCGAGCAGATGATCAACCAGATCCAGCTGCGGCCGGGAACCCCGCTGGTCAGGATGAACATCCAGACCTCCGGTGGCACCCGGAGCACCGTGGAGAGCGCACTGGACGCCATCACGCAGATGCTGCCCGAGGTCAACGCGTCGTTCGTGCGCGAGGAGCGGCCGGTCAGCGAACTGGTGCTCGGCCAGAACTGCGGCGGCTCTGACGGCTTGTCCGGGCTGACCGCAAACCCGGCGCTCGGCTACGCGTCCGACCTGATCGTCGCACAGGGTGGCCGCTCGGTGCTGGCCGAAACCCCCGAGGTATACGGCGCCGAGAGCCTGCTGGTGCAGCGGGCCACCAGTGAGCACACCGCCCAGCGGCTGCTCGACAAGCTGGCCTGGTGGGAGGACTACACCGCGAAGCTGAACGCGACGATGGACTCCAACCCCTCACCGGGCAACAAGGCCGGCGGCATCACCACCATCCTGGAGAAGTCGCTGGGTGCGGTCGCGAAGTCGGGTCAGGCCCCGCTGCAGGCGGTCTACGACTACGCCGCCCCGATCGACCAGCCCGGCCTGGGCATGATGGACACCCCCGGCTACGACCCGGTCTCGGTCACCGGATTGATCGCCGGCGGTGCCAACCTGATCTGCTTCACCACCGGACGCGGCTCCGCGCTCGGCACCAAGCCGGCCCCCACCCTCAAGCTGGCGACCAACGACGACGTCTACGCGCGGATGCCCGATGACATGGACATCAACTGCGGGCCGATCTTCTCGGCTGGGGTCTCCCTGGCTGACAAGGGCCTCGAGATCTACAATGCGCTATTGGATCTGGCTTCGGGGGAAGCGTCCAACAGCGAAGCGCTGGGTTACGGCAGCAATGAATTCGTCCCGTGGCACATCGGCGTGGTGATGTGACACCGACCCCCCGCGATATGAACGGAGACCTGATGGCAGGGACCAGAGTGAAACCCCTGGAGCGCAAGGTGCTGCGCGACACGGTGTACGAGTCGCTCATCGACATGTTGATGTCCGGCATCCTGGCACCGGGGGCCCCGCTCAGCATCGACGGCCTGGCCAGCGAACTGCAGGTGTCACCCACCCCGGTTCGCGAGGCACTGGTGCACCTGGAGCGGACCGGCCTGGTCTCCCGCGCACCGTTGCGCGGCTACCGGGTGGCGTCGCCGCTGAGCACCGACCAGATCGCGCAACTGTGCGACGCCCGGATGGTGATCGAACTCGGTGCGCTGGAGCTGGCGTTCCAGGACGTCGACGCGTTGGCCGCCGACCTGGCCGCGGCGCACGAGGTGCACGAGGAGACCGCGAAGGCGGTGCTCAACGTCACTCCCGACCGCGAGGCGATCGACGCCTACCGCGACTACATGTCCGCGGACTGGGCCTTCCACCACGCGATCTTCCGGCACTCGAAGAACTCCTACCTGCTGGCCACCGCCGATTCCCTGCCGGCGCACCTGCACCGGCTGCGCCAGTCGGTGTCGCGAGGCATCCACGACTCGGAGATGTCGGTGGAGGAGCATGCGGCGGTGCTCCGGGCGGTCCAGGACCAGGACCTGGAGCGGGCCAAGCAGGCGCTGTACACCCACCTGGCCAACGTCAAGGTGCGCTCACTGCGTGAGGTTGGCCCGTCCCTGCTCAGCGAACCCAAGGTGAGCTGACCGGCCTGCCCGGCTAGAGTGGCGCTGGATCTTTTCCCGGGTCGGCTTCAACCGACCCCAACCATGTCGATCAGGAGCGCCCGTGTCCGACCCAGCAGCCACCGCCGGCAGTGCATATCAAGCCATCCTGTCGCTCGTCGCCGGTGTCGAGCCCCGGATAGCCGAGGCGATCACCGCCGAGTTGCGTGACCAGCGGGAGTCGCTGAAGCTGATCGCGTCGGAGAACTACGCCTCGCTGCCGACCCTGCTCGGCATGGGCACATGGCTGAGCGACAAGTACGCCGAGGGCACCGTCGGTCACCGCTTCTACGCCGGCTGCCAGAACATCGACACCGTCGAGGCAGTGGCTGCCGAGCATGCCCGGGAACTGTTCGGCGCCCGGTACGCCTACGTGCAGCCGCACTCCGGCATCGACGCCAACCTGGTCGCCTACTGGGCGATCCTCAGCCACTTCATCGAACGCCCCAGCCTGGCCGACCTCGGCGCCAAGACCGTGCACGACCTCAGCCAGGCCGACTGGGACAAGCTCCGGCACGACCTGGGCAACCAGCGACTGATGGGCATGAGCCTGGACGCCGGTGGCCACCTCACCCACGGCTTCCGGCACAACATCTCGGGCAAGATGTTCGACCAGCGCAGCTACGGCACCGACCCCCGGACCGGGCTGATCGACTACGAAGCTGTGCGTGAGCAGGCCAAGCAGTTCAGGCCGCTGATCCTGGTCGCGGGCTACTCCGCCTACCCCCGGCGGATCAACTTCGCCACGATGCGCGAGATCGCAGACGAGGTCGGCGCGGTGCTGATGGTCGACATGGCGCACTTCGCCGGCCTGGTGGCTGGCAAGGTGTTCACCGGCGATGAGGACCCGATCCCGCATGCCCAGGTCGTCACCACCACCACCCACAAGTCGCTGCGCGGGCCGCGCGGTGGCATGGTGCTGGCCACCGAGGAGTTCGCCGAGGATGTCGACCGGGGCTGCCCGATGGTGCTCGGCGGTCCGCTCGGCCACATGATGGCGAGCAAGGCGATCGCGCTGGCCGAGGCCCGCCAGCCGGCCTTCCAGGACTACGCCCGGCGGGTGGCCGACAATGCCCAGGCGCTGGCCGAGGGACTACTCAGGCGGGACGCCCGACTGGTCACCGGCGGCACCGACAACCACATCGTCCTGCTCGACGTCGCGTCCTCGTTCGGGCTGACCGGACGCCAGGCCGAGAGCGCGCTGCTCGACTCCGGCATCGTCACCAACCGCAACTCGATCCCCCGCGACCCGAACGGCGCCTGGTACACCTCCGGTATCCGGCTGGGCACCCCGGCCCTGACCACCCGGGGCTTCGCCACCTCCGACATGGACGAGGTGGCCGCCCTGATCGTCGGTGCACTGCGGCAGACCCAGCCCACCATGACCCCCGCGGGCATCCCGGGCAAGGCGAAGTACGCCATCGCCGATGGGGTCGCGGCCGCCACCAAGGCCGCCGCCGGCGAGCTGCTCGGCAACCACCCGCTGTACCCGGGACTGGAGCTCTGACCCCGGCGCAGCGTCCGGCTGGTCAGTGCCGCGAGAAGAGCTTGCCCTCCACGGTGGTGACGAACGCGTCGATCGAGCTGGGCAGGTCGGACAGCTGCCAGGTGGCCGGCGCCCGGTACCAGCCAAGGTCGTCCGGGTCGGGGACGCCCGGGTCGTCGTCGGCGTCAACCAGCGCCTGCAGCCAGCGGTCGAAGCTGCCCAGCACGATGGAGTAGGGCAGGATCCGGGAGATCTCGGCGTAGGCGTCGCTCTTCGGGACGTTGGTGGTGGGCTGGGTGGCCAGGTTCATGGCCAGCACCTGCAGCCCGCGCAGCACCGACGAACCCTTGGCGGTGCGGCGGGCCATCTGCTGGCTGACCCACAGCAGGCCGACCGCGAGGCCGACCAGCACCAGGCCCAGCAGGCCGAAACGGGTGAAGGCAACCAGCAGCCCGAGCGCTACCAGTGAGCCGACCACTGCGATGGTGCCGATCCGGGTCCAGGTCCTGCGAACCTCGTCCGGCCGGCCGGCGAACCAGCCCTCGTTGACGACCTCGGCGTAGATCTGGTCCTGCACCACCGGGATGACCGGGGCGAGCGCCTCGTTGATCCGGGAGACCTTGGCGGGTTCGCCGTCCTGCGGGGCGAGCGCATCGATCAGGGTGCGTTCGTAGTCCTGCAACTGGTCGATGCCCTGGCCACGCTCGAAGGTCCACTCGATCGCGCCATGCCCCCCGCCGGTGCGTGGCAGTTCGACAATGGTCAGATGCCCACGTTGGGCGACGTCCACAACAGTGGCGGTGATGTCGATCGGGTCGACCGATTCGTCGGTCAGGGTGCCGACCTCACCGGGCAGGATCTTCTCGACCAGCGTGAAGCGTTCCTCGCCGGCCGCGATCGGTTCGAAGGTCGCGACCATGGTGGGGGCTCCGCCGGCGGCGTCGGCGCCGCGGGTCCGGTGCAGCAGCCACAGTCCCAGCCCGCCGAGCAGCAGCGCGGCCAGCGCGGAGAGCAACGGAACCGGCTGTGCGGAGAAGGCCCGGTCCAGGCTCCACTCCTCGCTCACCATCTGGTTGGGCGTCACGACGTCGGATGGCAGCGAGAAGGTCAGGATGACGACCTCACCGGGGCCGCGCGGGCCGTCGGTGAACTGCGGATAGGTCGCCTCGAAGGTGCCGGACGCGTAGGTGCGGCAGCTCACGGTGTTGGCCGGCGGGCCGGCCTGGCAGTTGATGTCGCTGGTTCGGGTACCGGGCGGCAGCTCGATCTCGCCCTGGACGTCCTGGACCCCGACGTTGAGGCCCTGCAGCACTCGCCAGGAGACCTCGGTCATGTCGGGCTGCCCCGGCACCGCCGGCAGCGCGGCCGCCGCCCCGCGCACGGTGTAGCTGATCACGACCGGGTCTGCCAGGTCGGCGGTGTCGACCGTGATCACCTGGTAGTCGCCATCGGTGGCGATGGTCGGATCCACCGCGACGCCACCGGCGCTCACCGTGACGTCGGAGATCTGGTAACTCAGGTGGGTGTTGTCGAGCAGCTCCCGGTTGGTCGCCAGCCGCTGTTCCAGTTGGTCGGGGCGGGCGGAGCCCAGGGTGATGGTCTCGGTGATCATCAGGGTGCCGTCCTGGAGCACCTCACCCTCGACGATGAACGACTCGGCCATCTCCTGGGCGGTGGCCGGAGCCGCCAGCCCGATCATCGCCAAGAGCAGCGTGACGATCGTCGCGGCGGCCACCCGCAACGGCCGGCGGGGGCCGTCGGGCCCAGGTCGAGTGCTCACGGACAATCCTTTCGATGGACGGCGGCCACCTTCAGTGACTGGCTTCGAGCTTCAAGGTAGCGTACGGCTGCTCCGCACGCAGGTTCCCCACCCGCGTCGCAGCAGATAGGGTGTGCACGTGAGTCAGTGGGGTCAGGGGTACGCGCCGCGCGGCCAACAGCCGTGGGGTAGGCCTGCTCAGCAGCAGTGGGGTCAACCGTCTGGCCACTGGGGACCGGCTGCTCAATGGGCCCGGCCACAGCAGCAGGGTTGGGTGACGTCGGCACCCAACCGTTACCAGCCGGCTGCCCAGCCGCCTCGTCGTGGTGGCGGCTCGGCGATGCGCGCACTTGTCGGCGTCATCGGGGCGATCATCATCGGCATGTTCGTGGTCAATTGGCTGACCGAGGAGGCGCAGCCCGCGGGCCCGTCCCGGCCGCAAGCGCCCGGTGAGTACCAGAACGAGAACTACCAGGTGCCGCCGATCGACACCAACCCGCCCGAACTGCCGATGCCGGAGACCTACGGTGAGGCCACCCAGTGGATGGTTGACAATGCCATCTACCAGTCCGAGATCGCGGTGCCGGTGTTCTGCGAGGCCCAGCCGATCAACCTCAGCAGCGCCTCGCTGGGCGCCCTGCAGGACCACATGAACGAACTCACCGCCTGCCTGATGCGGGTGTTCGGGCCGGCGGTCGAGGAAGCGGGTCACATCCCGGTGCGTCCCAGCGTCACCATCTACTCCCAGCCGGTGCAGACCCGTTGCGGCACCATGCCGGCGATGAACGCCGCCTACTGTGCGGCTGACCAGCAGGTCTACTACGCCGCCGACCTGCCGCGGATCGTCCCGTCGCAGCTGCAGGCCACCCCGTACGTGGTCGAGAGCGTGATCGCCCACGAGTTCGCCCACGCACTGCAGGGCCGCACCGGCATCCTCATCTCGGAGGCCGCCTGGGAGCAGCAGTCCAGCGAGTCCGACGCCAACGCGTTCTCCCGTCGCCTCGAGGTGCAGGCCGACTGCTGGTCGGGTCAGTTCATCAACTCGGTCGGCCAGTCGGTCGGGTTGGGCGAGAACGACGTGCAGAACCTGTCGCTGCTGTTCTTCTCCATCGGGGACGACCAGTTGACCGGTGATCCGAACATCGAGGGCAACCACGGTCGCGGTGATTCCCGGCGGGGCTGGTTCCTGGAGGGTACGCAGACCACTTCGATGGGCGCCTGCAACACCTTCACCGCGCCGGACGCGGAGGTTCGTTGATCAATCGCGCTCGATGAGTGCGGACGCCACGGCGGCCACGCCCTCGCCACGGCCGGCGAAGCCGAGCCCGTCGGTGGTGGTGGCGGCCAGGCTGACCGGCGCGTCCAGCACCTGGCTGAGCAGTGTCTGGGCCTCGTCCCGTCGGGTGCCCAGTCGCGGCCGGTTCCCGACCAGTTGCACCGCCACGTTGCCGATCCGCCACCCGGCCGCCTCAACCCGGCGGCGGGTCTCGGTCAGGAACGCAATCCCGGACGCGCCCGCCCACTCCGGTTCGCTGGTGCCGTAGTTGCTGCCCATGTCCCCCAGGCCGGCTGCGCCGAGCAGCGCATCGCAGGCGGCGTGGCAGACCACGTCCCCGTCGGAGTGCCCCTGCAGCCCGGCAGGCTCGTCGTGGAAGTGCAGGCCGGCCACCCACATCGGGATGCCCGGGACGAGCCGGTGAACGTCGTAGCCGATGCCGGTGCGGATCACAGCGGCCACCCCGTGCGCAACCGACGCTGGGCGGTGTGGTGGCCGAGCGTCCCGCGGGCCTTCCACAGTGCCCTGGCCACCAGCAGGTCGCTGGGCTCGGTGATCTTCATCGATAGCCGCGAGCCCGGCACCAGGCGCACTTGGTGGCCGGCCTGCTCGGCGCACGAGACGTCGTCGGTGAACTCGGCGCCGGACGCCGCCATCTGGTCGTGGGCCTGGAGGATGACGTCCAGCGGGAAGCCCTGCGGGGTCTGGATCGCTCGCAGGTTCGACCGGTCGACCCCGCGACTGGCGCCGTCGTCGGTGAGTACTCGCATCGAGTCGCTGACCGGCACTGCGGGCGCGACGGCTTGCGCGCCGTCCCGGACCGTCTGGATGACCTCGGCGACCACGCTGGCCGGGACCATCGGTCGGACCGCGTCGTGGATCAGCACAACCTGGGTGTTCGCAAGGAGGGGCTCGTCGCGCACGGTCTTCAGACCGTTGTGCACCGACTCCTGCCGGGTGGCCCCACCGAAGGTCTGGACGACCGGGATCGGCAGCTTCGCCAGGCCCTTGCCGAGGTGCCGGGCGACCTTGGGGTTGAGCACCAGCACTACGTTGGTGCAACCGCCGGCGGCCATCGCCTCAACCGACATCACCAGTAATGACTTGCCGGTGACCTGCAGGGCCGGCTTGGGGGTGTTTCCGCCGTACCTGACGCCAAGACCCGCCGCCACTACGACGGCCACCACCGGTTGTGCCATGCAGAGGAGTCTGTCACATGGGTTGGGCGGGTTGCGGGCGGTGGGAGGCGCTGCGAGAATCGCGAGGTTGACACTTGCGAATCAGGAGGGCTACGCATGAACGACACGACTCGGCACCCGGAGCTTGTCACGATCCGCACGCCGTTCCTGATCGTCAACCCGAAGGCGTACCTGGGCAGTGCCGACACCCTCAAGCTGGCCCGGCTGACCGACGAGCTGGCAGGCCAGTTCGACGTCGACGTCATCTTCACCGCCCAGCACGTCGACCTGCGGCTGGTCGCCGAGCACACCTCGAACCTCATCGTGACCGCGCAGCACATGGACCCGCTGGTCAGGGGCCGTGGCATGGGCTTCATCCTGCCCGACTCACTGGTGGAGGCCGGCGCTCGTGCGGTGGTGCTCAACCACGCCGAGCACCAGTTGACCCTGGCGGTGCTGGACGAGACGATGCAGCGGGCCCGCGAGGTCGGCCTGCTCACCATCGTCTGCGCCGACTCCGACGCCCAGTGCCGGGCGATCGCCGCGATGGGCCCGGACCTGATGATCTGCGAGCCGACTGCGAACATCGGCACCGGCCAGATGGATGCCGGCGACTACATCGAACGCACCACCCGGATCGTGAAGGACGTGGACCCATCAATCCTGGTCATCCAGGCGGCCGGGATCAGCAGCGGCGCCGACGTGGCGGCGGCGCTGCGGCAGGGCGCCGACGGTTCGGGCGGGACGAGCGGCATAGTCACCCACCCCGACTGGCGCGCCATCCTGACCGAGATGTTCACCGCAGTGCAGCAGCATCGCGGCTGAGGCGGGTCAGCCCTCGTACTTGTAGCCGAGCCCCCGCACCGTCACCAGCTGGACGGGGTGGGCCGGGTCGGCCTCGATCTTCGAGCGCAGCCGCTTGACGTGCACGTCGAGGGTCTTGGTGTCGCCCACGTAGTCGGCGCCCCAGATGCGGTCGATCAGCTGACCGCGGGTCATCACCCGGCCGGCGTTGCGCAGCAGGACCTCGAGCAGCTCGAACTCCTTCAGGGCCAGCTTCACCGCTTCGCCGCGCACCCACACCTCATGCCGCTCGACGTCCATCCGCACGTCGCCGGCCTCAATCACCTCGGGCAGCAGTTCGGCGTCCTGACCCCGTCGCAGCACCGCACGAATGCGGGCCACCAGTTCCCGGTGGCTGAAGGGCTTGGTGACGTAGTCGTCCGCCCCGATCTCGAGACCGACGACCTTGTCGATCTCGGAGTCGCGGGCGGGGACGATGATCACTGGCAGGTTGCTGCGGATCCGCAGCGGGCGGCACACCTCGGTGCCCGGCATGCCGGGCATCATCAGGTCGAGCAGCACCAGGTCGGCACCGTTGCGCTCGAACTCGGCGAGCCCGGACGCGCCGTCCTCGGCCTGCGAGACGTCGAAGCCCTCGCGTTGCAGCATGAACGCGGTGGCATCCCGGTAGGACTGCTCGTCCTCGATGATCAGGATTCTCGTCATCGCTTGACCTCCTGTGCTGGTTGGGCGTCCGTCGCGGTCGGCGCCGGGATGGCTTCGTCGTGGGCCCGCAGGCGCAGCGTGAACGTGGACCCCTGCCCGACCCGGCTCCAGACGTTGACGGTGCCGCCGTGCGCGGCGAGGATGTGTTTGACGATCGACAGCCCCAGACCGGTCCCACCCTTGGCGCGGCTGCGGGCGTAGTCGACCCGGTAGAAGCGTTCGAAGATCCGTTCGAGTTCGTCGGCGCGAATGCCGATGCCGTTGTCGGCGACGCTGATCTCGACGAAGTCGTCGTCGGAGTCCTGGGCCAGCCGGACGCTGACTGCCACCCGGGCGCCGGAGTCGGAGTAGCTGATGGCGTTGGTGATCAGGTTCACCAGCGCGCTGGTGAGCTGCGCCTCGCTGCCGAGCACCCGCAGACCGGGCGTCCCCGATGTCGTCAGGGTCACCGAGTGGGACGCCGCCAGCTCGCCGCACTGCGCTGCGGCAGCGGCGACCACGTCGTCCACCGACACCTCGGACGGGGTCAGCAGCGGGTCGTCGGACTGCAGCCGGGACAGTTCGATGATCTGCTGGACCAGTTCGCTGAGCCGCTCGGACTCGTGGATCATCCGGTCGGCGAACCGTTGCACCGCCGGTGGATCGTCGGCTGCCTGCTCGACCGCTTCGGCCAGCACCCGGATGGCACCGACCGGCGTCTTCAGCTCGTGGCTGACGTTGGCGACGAAATCGCGCTTGATCTCGTCGGTGCGGACCTGGGCGCTGCGGTCGTCCGCGATCACCAGCACCAGTCCGCCGGCCATGCCGCTGATCCGGACGGCCAACTCCATCACCGGCGTACCCGGTTCGCGGCGCAACCTGAGCAGCGTGCTCACTACCCGCTGCTGGTGGCGGGCCTGGCGAACCAGCTCCAGCAGTTCGTCAAGGGCGACCCGGTTCGAGCGGACCAGGCCCAGCGTGCGGGCCTGCGGGTTGGAGTGCAGGACCTCGTCATAGGGGCCGGCCACGAAGGCTGCTGAACGCAGCAGGTCGACGGCCTGCTCCAGTTGCTCGGTCATGGTCGGGGGCTGCTCGGCGAGGCTGGCGGGGTCGACCCTGGCGCGACGCCGTAGCCAACCCAGCACTGGCGCATAGGCCAGGCCGAGGATCAGACCCAGCAGCGCTGCGAGCACGACCTCCACATCGTCGATGATAGGGGCCTTGTCGGCGGCTGCCCGGCGGTCCCAGCAGCCGTGGCGGAGTTAACCGCGGGTTTGCCGGGATGTCGGCTGGTGGTCGCCGACCCGGGCGATGGTGTGCCGGGCTGGTCCCTAGAATCAGCGCAGTAGGCAAGGAGGAGAGCGGTGCGCAAGATCTATCAGAATGACCTCGACAGCGTCGTCAATGAACTCGTCGTGATGTCCGACAGCATCCAGATCGCGGTGCGGGACGCCACCCGCGCGCTGCTGGAGGCAGACCTGGCGGTGGCGGAGCGGGTGATCAGCGGCGACACCAGGATCGATGCGATGCACGACGAGTTGGAGCATCGCGCGTTCACCATCCTGGCCAGGCAGGCACCGGTGGCCGGTGAGCTGCGCACCCTGGTAGCGGTGATCCAGATGGTGGCCGCGCTGGGACGGATGGGCGACCTCGCCGCGCACGTCGCGAAGATCGCCCGGCTGCGCTACCCCGACCACGCGCTGCCCGAGCCGCTCGCCGGGAACTTCGCCCGGATGTCGACCGTTGCGCAGGAGATGATCGGCAACGTCGGACGCGTGCTGGCCGAGCGCAACCTGGAGGAGGCCTCCAAGCTGGCCGAGCAGGACGAGGAGATGGACGAGCTCCGCAGTGACCAGTTCCGGGTGATCCTCGGCGACAACTGGCAGTTCGGCGTCGAGGCCGCGGTCGACGTGGCGCTGCTCGGACGCTACTACGAGCGCATCGCCGACCACGCGGTCAGCATGGGTCGCCGAATCATCTACGTGATCACCGGTGACCTGCCCGAGGGTGAGAACTGGCCCTCGACCTAGGCCGCCCGTGCGGGAAGGGTCGGTTCCGGCGTCCGGCTCAGGTCCGGCTTCCGGGTCGGGCACACAATCGAACCCGGAGACCGCCTGTGCTGGTCGGGTTGGGTCGCCATCCCGGCGGGCACCAGTAGCGTGGCGGGTCGCCTACCTGCTCGCGCCCGCTACTACCTGACCTATGGCCCACATCCTCGTCCTCCCGGTCGGCCAAGGAGTGGGAAAATATAGGAACATATATTCGCAAAAGGATGCTCTGCGGCCGATTTTTGTCAGTCCTGCCCGGTTGACTTGTCCCATGAGCGATTCACCGGCACCAGACGAAGAAGGCCCACCCGCCCCGGAGAAACAGGTCTTCGAGCCGCCGCCACCCGGCGACGTCCGGGCCGCGTTCGCCGCCCTGGACCACGCCCACCAGCAACGGTTGGCCGCCGAGGTCAGCGAACTGGTGGCCGTCGTGCACGCCGCCGACCTCTATCAGGTCGATCAGGAAGCCGTGCTGGACGGCATGGAACGGCTGGTGCAGCCCGGCCATGACGGCACACCGCTGGTGGGTGAGTTCCTGGCCACCGAGATCGGCCCACTACTCGGTGTCTCCCCGCAGTCGGCGATGGGCCGGATCGGTGACGCCCTCGACCTGCGGCACCGGCTACCCAAATTGTGGGACACGGTGCTGGCCGGGCAGGTGCAGGTGTGGCAGGCGTTGAAGGTCTGCCAGGCCGCCGCCCAACTCTCCGCGGACGCGGCCGCCCGGGTGGACAAGCAACTGGCTGACGCGTTGCCGGCGTGGCCGTGGCCGCGAGTCATCCGGGCGCTGCCGGCCTGGATCATCGAGGCCGACCCCGAGGCCGCAAGCGCGCGGGTCGCGGCGGCTGCCAAGGACCGCCACCTGCGCCTGTCCCCGATCAACGACGGGCATGTGGCGATCTGGGGACTGCTCGACGCCGCCGACGGGATCGACTTCGACAACGCGATCAACCAGATCGCCAACAGCCTGCCCAACGACCCCACCGCTGCCGGTGGCAGCGACCTGGACGCCCGCCGCGCCACCGCCGTCGGCATCCTGGCCCGCACCGCGTTCGGGCAGAGCACGCTGCCCACCCACACCCTGGTCGTCCACATCGCGGCCCATGACCCCGCCATCAATCCCAATGGGCAGGCCAACGCAGGTCAGGCCGGCACGGGTGTGGCGCACGTCGACAAGTGGGGTCCGCTGCTCACCGAGCAGCTGCCGCGGTTCCTCGCCGGTAGCAAGGTGATCGTGCGGCCGATCATCGACCCGGCCACCATCAACCCCGTTGATGCCCACCACCCGACGGGTGTGATGCGGTTCGCCGTCGAACAACGCAACCCGGTCGACGTCTTCCCCTACGGCACCCGCTCGTCCGCCAACTGCGACCTGGACCACACCATCCCCTACACACCGGGAGTCGAGGGCCAGACCCATCTGGGGAACCTGGGGCCGCTATCCAGGTTCACCCACCGCGCGAAGACCTTCGGCGGCTGGCAGCTCGAGCAGCCCGAGCCGGGGGTGTTCCACTGGACCTCCCCAGCCGGGTACGAGTACCTGGTCACCGCAGACGGCACCACCCGCATCCAAGTCCCCGAAGCAGAAGCACAAGCCGAGGCAGGGCCGGAGGCCGGGGCGGACGATGAGGCCGAGTCGGCCGCAGCCGAGTGTCAACCGCCTGTGGAGACTGACCCGGCCGCGCAAGCCGAGCTCCCGGACGAACCCGAACGACTGGACGAAGCCGGCTGACCGCTGGTTCGCGCCCCAGGCGCGGGAATGCCCGGATCTGGCGGGCAGCCGATCTGCCCTTCCAGCCCGGCGCTTCGCGGTGCCCGACAGCCCGCGACAAGAAGCATCTACCACGAGCATCGACCGCGCACGGTTATCCACAGGAACGGCGGACCGGTGGAATCGCTGGACGTCCGGGGTGGCATGATCTGCGGTGGCAAACGAACCCTCTACACCCCGGAGGTCGACGTGAAGATGCGTCGTCTATGGACCCCACTCATCGGGTTGGCCCTGGCTGCAGGGCTGGCCAGCTGCTCCCAAGGCGGCGCCGCCGAACCCACACCATCGCCAACCCCGACCACACCCCCGGCAGTGACCCAGTCCCAGAGCCCCACCCCGGACATGGAGGCCCTCTACGCCGAAGCCGAGCGGGTGGTGCGCCGCGCAACCGAACTGGAGGAGCAGGCAATGCGGGAAGGGCGCGGCAGCTACCCTGCAGAGCTGCACGACCTGCTGGCCGACCCCTACCTGGCTTGGAGCCAGGCCGGTGTGGCTGAGTACCAGCGCTTGGGCTGGAAACAGCCGGAGGGCAAGTCTGCAGTGTTCATCACCCGGCCTCAGCCTGGCAGACAGATGGATGGCTCGGAGTTCGCCCTTCAGGCATGCCTCTTCAAGACAGGTTCAATCGATGCACAGGGGATCGTGGTGGCGCCGCCAGAAGCAGTGCTGAAGAGCTACTTCTTCAAGCACGTGGACGGTCGTCTGAGGCTCTTCACAAGCACCTTGGGCGAGGAGATTGAGCAATGCCCCTTCGAGTAAAGGCTGTTGTAGTCGCTCTCTGGGTGCCCGTCCTGACTATCGGCACTTGCGCCGTGGCGGCTGCCGCAGGCTCGGGCTGGGAGGACGCCGGCGGAGGTGTGTACACGAGCAGTTCTGGAGGGCAAGCCCGGGTTCAGGCCAGCACCCAGGGCGCCTCGGGTGGTCGGGCCCAGCCAGCCGGCGACCAAGCCGCACCCGACCAGGCCGGCACCGGCCACGATCCGTGGGCCAAGTACAACCTGGCGACCGACCCAGCCACCGGCGACCAGCAGCTGTGCTGGACCCCCAACCAAGGACTGTCCAGCGTCGACGCCGGAACCGTCCAGGTCTGCCACGACGCCACGACACCCGACCTCCCCGACAGCCCCGCCGCCACAGACCCAGCCCTGCTCGCCGCCCAAGCCGTCGCCCAACTCACCGTCCCGGCACCCCAGATCTCGATCAGCCCACACCCATCCGACAACAAATGGAACCAACTGGCCGTCGGACTACCGATCTGGGCATGGACCGAAGACCCCGGACCCATCACCACCTCGATCAGCCAACAAGGCATCGACATCCAGCTGCAGGCCAACCGCGGCAGCGTTACCTTCGACTGGGGTGACGGCACCACCAGCGTCTGCCACCTGATGCGTCCCCGGCCAGCCACGATGGACCCGCTCACCCCGTCCCCGGACTGCGGCCACACCTACCTCCGAAAAGGCGACTACACCATCACCGCCACCGCAGGCTGGGCCGTCAACTGGCAGGCCCTCGGCCAAACCGGGGCACTGCCACTCAACTCCACCGCCACCATCCAGGTACCCATCCGCGAATTCCGGGCCGTGGTGGTCGGCTGACGTGTCGGCCTGCCCGGCCTGATCTCTCGGTGACTACTTCTTGCCCTGCGCTGCCACAGCCTTCTGGCCGGCCTCGGCAGCCTCGGGATCGAGGTAGCGGCCGCCCCGGGTAACCGGAGCGAAGTTGTCGTTCAGTTCGTAGTACAGCGGGATGCCGGTGGGGATGTTGAGTCCGGCGATGTCGGCGTCCGAGATCTCGTCGAGGTGCTTGACCAGCGCACGCAGTGAGTTGCCGTGCGCGGCGATCAGGATCGTCTTTCCGGTCGCAAGGTCGGGCTTGATGTCCGATTCCCAGTACGGCAGCATCCTGGCCACCACGTCCTTGAGGCACTCGGTCTGCGGACGCTCATCCTCCGGGATGTCGGCGTAGCGCGGGTCATTCCACTGCGAGTACTCGGCGTCCTTCTCCAAAACGGGCGGCCGTACGTCGTAGCTGCGGCGCCAGGCCATGAACTGCTCATTGCCGTACTTCTCCAACGTCTCGGCCTTGTCGAGGCCCTGCAGGCCGCCGTAGTGACGCTCGTTGAGCCGCCACGACCGCTGCACCGGAATCCAGTGCCGGTCGCACACGTCGAGGGCGATGTTGGCGGTGTTGATCGCGCGGCGCAGCAGCGAGGTGTGCAACTTGTCGGGCAGCAGGTCTTGCTCGGCCAGCAGCTCGCCGCCCCGCTTGGCCTCCCCCTTGCCCTTCTCGTTGAGGTCGACGTCCACCCAACCGGTGAACAGGTTCTTGGAGTTCCAGTCGCTCTCGCCATGGCGGAGCAGAATGAGCTTGTAGGTCATGACGTCATCCTACCGACGCAGGCCTGCCCCACCGCCCATGGAAGGATGAGGCATGACCGATCAACAGCCCAGCCCAGACAATCGTCCGACAGCAGTGGTGACCGGTGCCTCCAGCGGAATCGGCGCCGCCAGCGCACGCGCCCTGGCCGGTGAGGGGTTCAAGGTTTTCTGCGCAGCCCGGCGACTCGACCGGCTCACCGCACTCGCCGAGGAGATCGACGGAGTGGCCGTCGAGTGCGACATCACCGACCAGGCGCAGGTGGACGCCCTCGCTCAGGCAGTCGGTGGACGCTGCGACGTGCTGCTGAACAACGCCGGCGGCGCCCTCGGCCAGGACCCGATCGAGACCGCCGACGTAGCCGACTGGGAGCGGATGTACCAGATCAACGTCTCCGGCACCCTGCGCGTCACCCAGGCGCTGCTGCCGGCGATCGAGGCCGCCCACGGCGCGGTGATCTTCATCACCTCCACCGCCGCCGAGACCGCCTATGAGGGCGGCGGTGGTTACTGCGGGGTCAAGGTCGCCGAGCGCTACATGGCCGGATCGATGCGACTGGAATTGGCCGGCCGCCCGGTCCGGGTCTGCGAGGTCAGCCCCGGCATGGTGCACACCGAGGAGTTCTCCCTGGTGCGGTTCGGCGGCGACCAGACCAAGGCGGACGCCGTCTACTCCGGGGTGGACGCGCCGCTGGTGGCCGAGGACATCGCCGAGGCGGTGCGCTGGATCGCAGTCCTGCCCGAGCACGTCAACATTGACCGGCTGGTCATCCGTCCGCGTGCCCAGGCGTCCAACTGGAAGGTCGCCCGCTCGGGCTGAACCCCGGTCAGGGCCTGCAGGTCAGTGCAGCACCTTCAGCCCGACGATGCCGCTGACGATCAGCCCCAGGCAGACGATCCGGGCAACCGTCACCGGCTCCCCCAGCGCCACCATGCCGAAGATGGCGGTGCCGACCGCCCCGATTCCGGTCCACACCGCGTAGGCGGTGCCGACCGGCAGCTCGCGCAACGCGAACGCCAGACCGGCCATCGACAGCACCAGCGCGACCAGGAAGACGGCGGTCGGGACGGGCCTGCGGAAGCCATCGGTTTGCGCCAGCGAGGTGGCCCACACGGTCTCCATCAAGCCGGACAGCACAAGAACGAACCACGCCATGAGGCAATCTCCTCGCCTCGACCGTCGTGCTTGGGCGGGTACGGCGGGCCACTCGTCCGCGACGAACCACCGATGATGGTGGACGCCTCAACCAATCATATCCGGGCGGACGAACGCCGGCCAACCGAGGTTGACCGGCGTCCTTCAGTCCGCTAGGTACTTGGCCTTGGTCACTCCGCCAGGGTGATCAGGGCCTGCCCGCCCTGCACCGCCTCGCGCGGCTCGACCAGGATGGCTTCGACCGTGCCGGCCTTCGGCGCGGTGATCTCGGTCTCCATCTTCATGGCCTCGAGCACCAGCACCACCTGGCCGGCCTCGACCTGGTCGCCCTCCTTGACCAGGATCCGGGCCACGGATCCGGCCAATGGCGCGGTGATCGCGTTGGCGGCGGCACCGGGCACCGAGGCGGTGGTCCTGGTGGTCGCCGCGCCGGCGCTGCCGCCGATGACGATCGGTGCGGGCACAGCGCGCACCTCCGGCTCGGCTTCGATGTCAACGACGTACTCGGTGCCGTTGACGGTCATCTTGAGACGCATCTGTCATTCCTCTTTCAGTTCATCAACTCGGCACCGGTCAGTGCATTGGGGCGGGCATCGTGCCGCGCGACAGGTTGGTGGTCCGCGCCTTGCGGCTGGCGGCGCTCCAACCCGTCCTGCTTGCGTAGCTGACGGCCTTGACCCTGCCCTTGTAGCCCATGTAGGCGGCGGCTGCCGCGGCGATCGCGAGCAGGTCTTCCTCGGGGATCGCACGGCTGGACACCAGGCCGGCGACCTGGGCTTCGAGCTGCTCGATTCGCTGCTGCAGTTTCTCGACCAGGCCGGCCAGTTCGGCTGCGCTCGGGTCCTGCTTCTCGTTGCTCATTTGTCCTCCTCCTAGACCGGGAAAACGCCGTGCTTCTTGGGCGGACGCTGCTGCCGCTTGTTCGCCGACAGGGCCAGGGCGACCGCGATCTGGCGACGGGTGTCGGCCGGATCGATGATGTCGTCCACGTAGCCGTGGGCCGCGGAGGCGAACGGCGTGGCGAACCTCTCGCGGTAGGCCTCGACGACCTCGGCACGCTTGGCCTCCGGGTCGTCTGCTCCGGCGATCTCCTTGCGGAAGACCACCGCCGCGGCGCCCTCGGCACCCATCACCGCGATCTCGGCGCTGGGCCAGGCGAACACCTTGTCGGCCCCGAGCTCCTTGGAGCACATCGCCAGGTACGAACCGCCGTAGGCCTTGCGCAGCACCACCGTGATCTTCGGGACGGTGGCCGCCGAGTAGGCGAACAGCATCTTCGCGCCGTGCCGGATGATGCCGCCGTGCTCCTGGGCGACGCCGGGCAGGAAGCCGGGCACGTCGACCAGGTTGATCACCGGGATGTTGTAGGCATCGCAGATCCGGATGAACCGGGCAGCCTTGTCGGAGGCGTTGATGTCGAGCACACCCGACATCGCCTTCGGCTGGTTGGCGATGAAGCCGACCGAGCGGCCGTTGATGCGGCCGAAACCGGTGACCATGTTCAGCGCGTAGCCGGCCTTGACCTCCAGGAAGTCCTGGTGGTCGACAAGTTCGGCGATGACGTCGCGTACGTCGTAGCCCTTGTTGCCCTCCAGCGGCACGATCTCGCGCAGCTTGGGGTTGAGCTCGACGTCGTCGTCCGGGAACAGTACCGGCGGTTCCTCGGCGTTGTTCTGCGGCAGGAAGCTCAGCACCTTCTGCGCGATCAGCATCGCCTGCTCGTCGGTGTCGGCGACGAAGTCGGTGACACCCGAGATCTGCTGGTGCGCATCCGCGCCGCCCAGTTCGTCCTGCGTGACGACCTCACCGGTGACCTGCTTGATGACGTCGGGCCCGGTGATGAACATGTGGGCCTTGCGGGTCTGGATGATGAAGTCGGTCAGCGCCGGGCTGTACACCGCACCACCGGCGCAGGGGCCGGCGATGATCGAGATCTGCGGCACGACGCCGGACAACTTCACGTTGGCGAAGAAGACCTTGCCGTAGCCGGACAGTGAGTCGATGCCCTCCTGCACCCGGGCGCCACCGGAGTCGTTGATGAAGATGAAGGGAGCGCCGTTCATCAGCGCGCTCTCCATCGTCTCGGTGACCTTGATGTTGTGGGTTTCGCCGGCGGAGCCGCCCACGACGGTGAAGTCCTGGCTGGCGATGTAGACCGGGCGGCCCATCACCGACGCATGGCCGGTGACCACGCCGTCGGCGGGCATATCCGCCTTGTCCATCCCGAACGCGGTGGTGCGGTTCTTCCGAAAGGCACCGGTCTCTATGAAGGAGCCCGGGTCGGTGAAGGCGACTATGCGCTCGCGCGCGGTCATCTTCCCCTTCTCGTGCTGCTTCTCAATGCGCGCCTTGCCACCACCAGCCTGGATGCGCGCGCGCTCCTCATTGAGGTGGGCGAGGCGCTCTTCCATGGTGTGTTGTTTGGCCATTATCTGGTGCATCCCCCTCAGGCGGGCTCGACAGCAACGCTGTGGCTGTTGCCGTTGATGGTGATGTTGTAGCTGATCGGGCCGGCCAGCGCGTTGGCCTGGCCTTCGGCGGCTGCCCTCATCTGGGCCTCGGTGCGGGCGACCGACTTGGGGCCCTGGTCGCGAGTCG
Organism: Brooklawnia sp.; assembly: GCF_049651565.1. GTDB lineage: Bacteria > Actinomycetota > Actinomycetes > Propionibacteriales > Propionibacteriaceae > Brooklawnia. The sequence continues at coordinate 14,138 of NZ_JBASCI010000252.1, read as the reverse complement.
AGAAGAAGGTCGGTGCCACGCCGGGGAACATCGCGTAGGTGAGCACATCCTCCTCGGTGCCGTCGTAGCCGGGCAGCGCTGAGGCCTGCTCCACCAGCTGCTCCCACTCGGGCTCGAGCAGGTCGGCCGGACGCTGGGTGATCGGCTCCTTCTTGGCCTGCGCGGCAGCCTTCTCGATGACCTCGGGGTTACGTTCGGCCGGCGACTCGCCGTAGTAGCCCAGCATCATGTCGGCGAACTCGCCGGTCATCACCTTGTACTCGCCCATCAGGACGTTGAAGACGGCCTGGGTGCCGACGATCTGGGACGACGGGGTGACCAGCGGCGGGTAGCCGGCGTCCTTGCGGCAGACCGGAACCATCCGCATCACTTCGTCGATCCGGGCCTCGGCGCCCTGCGCACGCAACTGGGACTCCATGTTGCTGAGCATGCCCCCGGGGATCTGGGACTTGAAGATGTTGGTGTCGACCAGGGTCTTCGACTCGAACTCGGCGTACTTCGGCCGGATCTTGCGGAAGTGGTCGCGCACCTTGAGGACGCGGTCGATGTCGACCGAGGTGGTGTAACCGGTGCCCTCGAGCATCTCGACAACGGATTCGGTCGGGTTGTGGCCGGGGCCGAGCGACATCGAAGACACCGAGGCGTCCACCACGTCGGCGCCGGCCTCGATCGCCTTCATCAGCGAGACCTGGGTGACACCAGTGGTGGAGTGGCAGTGCACGTTGACCTGCACGTCACCGTAGGCTTCCTTGATGCCCTTGACGATGTCGTACGCCGGCTGCGGCTTGAGCAGGGCCGCCATGTCCTTGAGCGCGATCGAATCGGCGCCCATGTCGAGCAGCTGCCCGGCGAGCTTCACGTAGCCCTCGGTGTTGTGCACCGGCGAGATGGTGTAGCAGATGGTGCCCTGCGCGTGCTTGCCGGTCTTCTTCACAGCAGCCATCGCGTGGGCCATGTTGCGCGGGTCGTTCATCGCATCGAAGACCCGGAAGACGTCCATGCCGTTCTCGGCAGACTTCTCCACGAACCGGTCAACGACCTCGTCGTTGTAATGGCGGTAACCAAGCAGGTTCTGGCCGCGCAGCAGCATCTGCAGACGCGAGTTCGGGAGCAGCTCGCGGAAGGTCCGCAGGCGCACCCACGGGTCTTCGTTGAGGAATCGGATACAGCTGTCGTAAGTTGCTCCGCCCCAGCACTCGACCGACCAGTAGCCGGCGGCGTCGATATCGGCGCACGCCTCGACCATGTCCTCCATGGCCATCCGGGTTGCCATCAGGCTCTGATGACCGTCCCGGAGCACAAGTTCGGTGATGCCAACTTCGCGGGGTTCGGAGACCTCAATTTGTCGCGGACTCATGGGGCAATACTGCCATGTGCCGCAGATGACTGCCCCACTGGGTGCCAGTTGCCAGTGTGCAGCTTTGCTGACGTGGCGTTCAGCGCGGAAGATAGTGTCTTGGCGAGTGGACAAGGCTCGGCGAATGACGATGGGAATGCAATGTGTGGCTTTACAGCCTTCATTTCGAGCAAGCACCTGGACGACGCCCGCGCCCGTCAGGTGGCCGACGGCATGCTGTGCGCCCGGCACCGCGGACCCGATGACACCGACGTCTGGCACGACTACCGGGTCGCTCTCGGCTTCAACCGGCTGAGCATCATCGATATCGAGGGCTCCCCGCAGCCGCTGCGCTGGGGGCCGGCCGACAACCCGGAACGCTACGTGATGGTGTTCAACGGCGAGATCTACAACTTCGTCGAGCTGCGGGCACAACTGATCAGGGACGACCACGCCGAGTTCCACACCTCCGGCGACGGCGAGGTGATCGTGGCCGGCTACCACTACCACGGCGCCGACTGGGTGCGGCAGTTGCGCGGCATGTTCACCTTCGTCATCTGGGACAGCCAGGAGTCGCAGGCCTTCGGTGCCCGCGACTGGTTCGGCATCAAGCCGCTGTACTACGCCCAACTGGACGACGGGTTCGCCTTCTCGTCGGAGGCCAAGAGCCTGCGCGAGTTCACCGGGCCGGCGAAGGTGGACAAGCGGGCGCTGGAGCACTACCTGGTGCTGCAGTACGTCCCCGAACCGGAGTCGGCGGACGCCAACCTGCGGCGGATCGAGTCCGGCACCACGTTCACCGTCCGCGACGGCGAGTTGACCTCACAGCGCTACTTCCGGCCACGGTTCGCCGCCAGCCCGGTCAAGGGTCCCGGCGCAGCGCAGGAGTTGTACGACGAGATCCTCCGGGTGCTGGACGACTCGGTGGCCAAGCACATGCGCGCCGACGTGACGGTCGGTTCGTTCCTGTCCGGCGGCATCGACTCCACCGCGATCGCGGCCATGGCCAAGAAGTACAACCCGAACCTGCTGACCTTCACCGCCGGCTTCGAGCGCGAGGGCTACTCCGAGGTCGACGTGGCGGCCGAGTCGGCCGCGGCGATCGGCGTCCAGCACTTCGTGCGCCAGGTCAGCGAGACCGAGCTGTTCGAGACCCTGCCGCTGATCGTGTGGTACCTGGACGACCCGGTGGCCGACCCGGCGCTGGTGCCGCTGTACTTCGTGGCCGGCGAGGCCCGCAAGCACGTCAAGGTGGTGCTGTCGGGCGAGGGCGCCGACGAACTGTTCGGCGGCTACAACATCTACCGCGAGCCGCTCAGCCTGCGTCCCATCACCTCGCTGCCCAACCCGCTGCGGCGCGGACTGGCAGCGGTCAGCCGGGCGCTGCCCCGCGGCTTCCGGGGCAAGAGCCTGCTGGAGCGCGGCTCGATGGACCTGGAGGAGCGGTACTACGGCAACGCCCGCGACTTCCGGCCCGACCAGGTCGCCAAGGTGCTGCGCGTTGAGCCGGAGAGCTCCATCCGCGAGGTGACCGACCCGATCTACCAGGTGTCGAAGGGCTGGGACCCGGTTGCCCGGATGCAGCACATCGACTTGTTCACCTGGCTGCGCGGCGACATCCTGGTGAAGGCCGACCGGGTGACGATGGCGAACTCGCTGGAGTTGCGCGTCCCGTTCCTTGACAAGGAGGTCTTCGAGGTCGCCCGGCACATCCCGATCGAGCACAAGATCACCCGCAACCAGTCCAAGGTGGCGCTGCGCAAGGCGCTGGAGCAGGTGGTTCCGGCGCACGTGCTGAACCGCAAGAAGCTCGGCTTCCCGGTGCCGACACGGGTCTACCTGCGCGGTGACTATGGATACGAATGGGCTCGCGAGCTGATCACCAAGGCCGATACCACCGAGTTCATCGATCCGGCGGCCGCGCTGGAGCTGCTGGACCAGCACCGCCGCGGGGAGGCCGACAACTCCCGCCAGGTGTGGTCGCTGCTGGTCTTCATGTTGTGGCACGACATCTTCGTCACCGGCCGGGTGGTGCCCGACGTGCCGCACCCGCAGTACCCGGTCGAGCTCTGAGGCTGCCCGGCCGCGGCTGGGCACCGATCGGCGGGCCCCCGGCACGGGCTATTAGTCTGTCTTGCGACCAAGAAAGGTTTCATCATGCCCAAGCTGCGTTCCCGCACCACGATCGATGGCCGCAACATGGCCGGCGCCCGCGCCCTGTGGCGCGCGACCGGACTGAGCAGCGACGACTTCGGCAAGCCGATCGTCGCGGTGGCCAACAGCTTCACCCAGTTCGTGCCCGGCCACGTCGGGCTGCGGAACGTCGGTGAGGTGGTGGCCGAGGCGGTCAAGGCCGCCGGCGGGGTGGCCCGGGAGTTCCACACCATCGCCGTCGACGACGGGATCGCGATGGGCCACGACGGCATGCTCTACTCACTGCCGAGCCGCGAGGTGATCGCGGACTCGGTGGAGTACATGGTGAACGCCCACAAGGCCGATGCGCTGGTGTGCATCAGCAACTGCGACAAGATCACCCCCGGCATGCTGCTGGCCGCGCTGCGGCTCAACATCCCAACCGTCTTCGTCTCCGGTGGGGCGATGGAGTCCGGGCGACCGGTGGCCAGGGACGACGGCTCGTCCACCACCCGGCTCGACCTGGTGGACGCGATGACCGCGGCCGCCGACCCCAGCGTCTCCGACGACGAACTGCTGCGGATGGAGGCCTCGGCCTGCCCGACCTGCGGGTCGTGCTCGGGTATGTTCACCGCCAACTCGATGAACTGCCTGACCGAGGCGCTCGGCCTGGCTCTGCCGGGCAACGGGACGACGCTGGCCACCCACGCTTTTCGCCGCGACCTGTTCGAGCAGGCCGGCCGGACGGTGGTCGAACTGGCGCGCCGCTGGTACGAGCGCGACGACGCCTCGGTGCTGCCGCTGTCCATCGCGACCAGGGCTGCCTTCACCAACGCCATGGTGATGGACATCGCGATGGGCGGGTCGACCAACACCATCCTGCACCTGCTGGCCGCTGCCCAGGAGGCGGACGTCGACTTCACCCAGGACGACATCGACGCGCTCAGCCGCCGGGTGCCGTGTATCTGCAAGGTGGCGCCCAACACCAAGGACTACTTCATGGAGGACGTCCACCGCGCCGGCGGCATCCCGGCGATCCTGGGCGAACTGAACCGGGCCGGGCTGCTCGAGGGCGGGGTGCACTCGGTGCACCACGACTCGCTGCAGTCGTTCCTGGACGACTGGGACATCCGGGGCGGCAAGGCTCTGGACGCCGCCGAGCGGCTCTTCCGCGCCGCACCCGGCGGCGTCCGCACCACCGAGATGTTCTCGGCGCACACGCTGTGGGACTCGCTGGACACCGACGCCGAGTCGGGCTGCATCCGCAGCGTCGAGCACGCCTACACCTCCGACGGCGGGCTGGCGATCCTGCGCGGCAACATCGCCGCCGACGGCTGCGTGGTGAAGACGGCCGGTGTGCCCCAGGAACAGTGGGTCTTCCGCGGCCCGGCCAAGGTCACCGAGTCGCAGGAGGAGGCTGTCGAGGCGATCCTGGGTGGTCGCATCACCCCTGGTGACGTGGTGGTGGTCCGCTACGAGGGCCCCAGGGGTGGCCCCGGGATGCAGGAGATGCTCTACCCCACCAGCTACCTGAAGGGTGTGGGGCTGGGGCCGAGGTGCGCCCTGATCACCGACGGCCGGTTCTCCGGCGGGTCGTCCGGCCTGTCGATTGGGCACGTCAGCCCGGAGGCCGCGGCCGGGGGTGCGATCGGGCTGATCGAGGACGGCGACATGGTCTCGATCAACATCCCTGAGCGCAGCATCAACCTCGAGGTGCCGACCGAGGAACTGGACCGCCGCCGCGCCGAGCAGGACCGGAATGGCTGGCGTCCGGCCGAACGGGACCGCAACGTCACCAGCGCGCTGAAGATCTTCGCGTCCCTGGCGCAGAGCGCCGACAAGGGTGCGGCCCGGCGCCGGCTCGACTGAACCGACCCGGGCCACACCGGTGGGTGAACTGGTCACAGGTGGGTGTCGGCCAGCCCACAGAAGACATCGGTGGACGGGGTGCCCTTGAACTCGCTCCTGCCCTCGAGCTTGTCCAGCACCGCGGCGACGGTGTGCTGCTGGGCGTCGTAGGCGTTGATGAAGGTCTTCACCTGGGGCACGTCGGCCAGGTGGTAGGGGCAGGCCACCGAGACGAAGATCGTCGGCACCTCGTGGACGTACCACGGGATGTCGGGGGTGCCCTTGGACGCCGGCCAGTAGACCCGCTCGGTCGGCTGCATCAGGCCGCTCACCTGGGCGACCGAGATCACCAGGTCGTAGTTGTCGGTGATCGCCGAGATCGGCGCCTTGCCGGCGTACGCTCCCTGCACCACCTCGGCGAACTCCTCGGCAGTCATACGCTCCGACTTGTCGGTCAGCGACTCGTACAGGTCGACCTCGTAGCCCCGCTCGCGCATCAGCTCGGCCAGCAGCTCGACCCCCTTCGGGCCCTTGCTGTGCGCCATCGGGTTCTTCGGCCCGGAGATCGGGATCAGCCACACCCGCTTGTGCTTGTCCGGTGAGATCGGCAGCACGCCGGAGTCGTTGTCCTTGACGAGGGTGACCGCGGCGTCGGAGAGCTCCTCGGCGATCCTGAGGTTCTCCGGCAGCCTGATCTTCGCCATCGCCTCGTCCTTGGCAGGCAGGATCTCGGTCCTGTCCTTCTTGTGCAGGCCGAGCCGGGCCTTCAGGCCGAGGGTGCGCTCGAGGGCCTCCTGCAGCCGTTGCTCCGACAGCTTGCCCGTCTGGTAGCCCTCCAGCATCCACTGGAAGTCCTCGTCGGGGTCGTTGAAGAACAGGAACAGGTCGCAGCCGGCCTCGATGGCCATCGGCAGAATGTCGGAACGCTTGGCGAAGCCGGTCATCGCCACCATGTGCGAGGCGTCGGTGACGACCGGGCCGTTGAAGCCCAGCTTGCCGCGCAGCAGGTCGGTCATCAGCGCCTTCGACAGCGTTGCCGGGGTGAACGGGTTGCTGTCGGGGTCGAAGTGCGTCTGGTAGCTCGGCAGGGCGATGTGGCCGGCCATGATGGACGGCAGCCCGGCGTCGATCAGCTCGGAGTACACCTTGCCGAAGGTGGCGTCCCACTCCTCCATCGAGTACCAGTTCGGGGCGGACGACAGGTGCTGGTCGCGCTCGTCGATGCCGTCACCGGGCCAGTGCTTGGCGGCGGGCATGATGTTGGACTCCATGATGCCCTTCATATACGCCTTCGACAGCCGGATGGTCTGGTCGGGGTCGGCCGACCAGGTGCGCACCGAGACGATCGGGTTGCGCCAGTTGCGGTAGAGGTCGACGATCGGTGCGAAGCTCCAGTTGCAGCCGATGGCGGCGGCCTCGACACCGGAGATGCGGCCCAGCTCGTATGCGTACTTCTCGTCCTGGTCACCGGCGGCGGCGACCTTCACCTCCCAGCCGACGTAGGTGCCGTCGGTGCAGGCTCCGTTGCCGCCGGCCTCGGTGTTGGCGGCGATCAGCATCGGGATCTTGGAGTTCTCCTGCAGGATCCGGTTCTGGTCGTAGATCTCGGACGCCGGGCCGGGCTGGTAGCGCACCGCGGCGATGTGGTAGTCGTCCACCATCCCCTTGAGGTACTCCTCGGAACGGCTTGAGCCCATGTTCACGAAGAGCTGACCGATCTTCTCCTCCACCGTCATGTTGGCGATGGTGTCGCGCACCCACGCGACAGCCTCATCGTCCAGGTTGAATGGCGCGGCCTTCAGGTCAACCATCATGCCTCCTCAGCGAGTGGGTTTGTATTCCTGAATCCAACCCCAACCCCGGTTCGCGGGAGGCGTCTTTGGCGTATTGGCAACCGAGGTTGCCGGTGGGCGTCCCCTGCCCGGACGCGGCGCGACCGCCCTGCCCAGGCGGGCAGCGCGGTCGCGTGGGTCGGGCGCTGGCGGCTGATCAGTCGGTGTGGGTGCCGATCGAGCCGAGCTGGTGGCAGGCCTCGACCACGCGGGTGGCCATGCCGGTCTCGGCCGACTTGCCCCAGGCGCGCGGGTCGTACAGCTTCTTGTTGCCGATCTCGCCGTCGATCTTCAGCACACCGTCGTAGTTTCGGAACATGTGATCGACGACCGGGCGGGTGAACGCGTACTGGGTGTCGGTGTCGATGTTCATCTTGACCACGCCGTAGCTGACCGCGTCGGCGATCTCCTGGGCGCTGGAGCCCGAGCCACCGTGGAAGACCAGGTCGAACGGCTTGTCGACGCCGTACTTGGCGCCGCAGGCGTCCTGGATCTCCTTGAGGATCTCGGGGCGCAGCCGCACGTTGCCCGGCTTGTAGACACCGTGCACGTTGCCGAAGGTGAGGGCGGTGATGTACTTGCCCTTCTCACCCAGCCCGAGCACCTCGAGGGTGCGCATGCCGTCCTCGACGGTGGAGTACAGCTTCTCGTTGATCTCGCCGACCACGCCGTCCTCCTCGCCGCCGACCGCGCCGACCTCGATCTCGAGGATCTGCTTGGCCTTGGAGGTGCGGCTCAGCAGTTCTTCGGCGATGAGCAGGTTCTCCTCGACCGGGACGGCCGAGCCGTCCCACATGTGCGAGTTGAACAGCGGATCCTCACCCCGGTCGACGCGCTGCTGCGAGATCGCGATCAGCGGGTTGACGTACTTGTCCAGCTTCTCCTTCTGGCAGTGGTCGGTGTGCAGGGCGATGTTCACCGGGTAGTTCTTGGCCACCACCCGGGCGAACTCGGCGAGGGCAACCGCACCGGTCACCATGTCCTTGATGGTCGACCCGGACGCGTACTCGGCGCCGCCGGTCGAGACCTGGATGATGCCATCCGACTCCGCCTCGGCGAAGCCGCGGATGGCGGCGATCAGGGTCTGCGAGGAGGTGATGTTGATGGCCGGGTAGGCGTAGCCGCCCGCCTTGGCCTTCGCGTACATCTCCTGGTAGACCTCGGGGCTTGCGATTGGCATGTCTGCTTCTTTCTCGTTCGATCTCCGGCCCGCGCCACAGGAACCAATCGGCACGGGGTGTCGGGCCCAATCATTGTTTCAAAACCTACTCAAGCCCAAGGTCTGGGATCACCAGATCTCATCCACCTTGCTGAGGTCGAGCCCGAACCGGCCCAGCGAGAAGGCCCGCAATGCCGAGTCGATGACGCCGGGCGGGGCGTCCAGGACGATGATCGGCACCGACCAGGCCCGGTCCGGACCCCAGGCGAACTCCAGCCGCGGCCCGGGGTTGAAGACCTTGTTGCGGCCCTGTATCCGGCTGACCTGCGACCAGTCGACCCGCTCCCCCTCCGGCACGGTGGACAGCACCAGCCCCTGGTTGTCGATCTGGAAGGCGGGCCCGAGCGGCACCCTGGCGGTGGTCTTGCGGGCCCGGCGCAGCTTCACGATGGTGGTGAGCACCCGCCCCAGCGACCACGCCACGGCGGCGATCAGCAGCCAGAACAGCAACGAGTCCGGCTCCGGTTTGAAGATCAGCCACCACACCACGCTGATCACCGCACTGATCACCACGCCGAGCCATTGCCGGAACAGCAGGGAACGCAACCTGGCGGCCCGTTGGGCCATCGCCACCGGGGAGTAGCTGACCATCATGCCGCCGGAGGCCGGCGGGTCGGTCATCACCTGGGGCCCGGTGCGGTCAGTAGAAGAGCTCGGTGTTGACGACATTGCGCATCTTGCCACCGTCGAGGAACGCCTTCGCATTGGCGATGAACAGTTCGGCGATGCGGTCGTCCTCCATATCGGAGTTGGCGGCGGTGTGCGGTGAGATCAGCACGTTGGGCAGGTCCCACAGCGGGCTGTCCTCGGGCAGCGGCTCGACCGCGGTGACGTCCAGGGCGGCGAAGCCGACCTGTCCGCTGCCGGCCAGCTCTATCAGCGCCTGCTCGTCGACGCAGATGCCGCGTCCGACGCTGGTGATGATGGCGCCCGGGTTGAGGGCTTCCAGCACCTCCCGGCTGATCAGTCCTTCGGTGCCGACCGCGCCGGGCAGGGCGTTGACCAGGGCGTCCGCGCCGCGGGATGCCTCGACGATCTGGTCGGAGGTGTACAGCTTCGCCACGTCGGTCACCGGCTTGATCGACCGGTTGACCCCGATCACGGTGGCGCCGAGGTCGGCGAACCGCTTGGCGCACCGCTGGCCGATGGCGCCCATGCCGACCACGACCACCTTCATGTCGGCGACCTGCTTCATCACCCACCGCGACTCCGACCAGTGGTGCCGGGCCTTGTGGTCGAGCAGCTTGGGCAGGTCCTTGGCGCCGGCCAGGACGCCGAACAGGGCGAACTCGGCCAGGGTGTCGGCGTGCACCCCGGCAGAGGTGGTGAACGTGATGCGCTGCAGCTGCTCGGCAGTCAGCCCGGCCGCCTTGACCTGCGCGCCGCCACCGGCGGCCATGGTCTGCACCCACTTGAGATTCGGGTTGACCTGCGCGGTGCGCTGCAGCGCCGATGGCTTGGTGTCGGGAATGCCGTAGAGGACGTCGGCACTGTCGACCAGCTCGTCGAAACGCTGCTGCTGCTCGGGGGTGCGCTGGAAGGCGGGATCTCCGTCGTGGTCGCTCGGCCAGCGCATCGGTGGCAGCAGGTCGGGTTCGAGGACCAGCTCGATCCTCGGCTCGGCGGAACGAATCCGTTCGGCAATCTCGGCTGCAAGCGGCTTGGCGACGACGACGCGCAACTTGTCCATGTGGTCCTCTCCCTACGCGGTGCTGCCATTCAATCAGGTTCGCGCGACCAGTGGCGCGTTGCAGGCGGCACTGCACCACCAGGGCCAACCATGGTCGCGATGGCGGTTCAAGCGGCCAGCTTCGTCAACGCGACAACGCTCTCGGATGCGGTGGTTGCTGCGTTTGGTGATGGGCTGAGCCCTCCATCTGCAGGATCAGCGAGTGCTGCGTGCCGGAACGGCGTTGTCAGTGCGGCTATCGCTATGCTGAGGCCGCACTCAGCAACAGAGGAGTCAGATGAGCCAGCCGCCGTATCCACACTCCGGGTCGGGCCCATATGGGTCGCCACAGGCCCCTTATCCAGCATTCCCCCAGACCGGCTATCCGACCCCAAACTATCCAAGGTTGCCACCGGCTGGTGGCGAGCCGGGCAGGAGGACGCCGGCAGCGTTGGTCGGGCTCTTGGTGGGGCTCGGGGTGGTGTTGGCTCTTCTGGCTGCGTTCATGGTGTGGTCGAACCTTGCGAGAGGCGACCAGGCTCTCCCAGCGCCCGCCAGCCAGGCTGCCGCGCCCGATCCTGCAGCACCGGCATCAGTTGCGACCGTTACCGTGCCTGCGCCAGCCACCACAACAGTCACCCAGGCACCGGCCCCGCAACCCGCACAGCAGCAACCTCTGCCGGTCTGGCCTCCGGCGGGCGCCAGCCTGTGCGGCCCATACCTTGCCGTGAACGACGTCACAAGCTGCTCTTTCGCCTCCCAGGTGGCTTCGACGTACCGTGTGCGTGGGCCGGGGACATACGACGTCTACAGCCCGGTCACGGGCAACTACCACTCCATGATGTGCAGCCCGATGACCGCCAACATCGTCCACTGCTCTGGCGGCACCAACGCCGAGGTCTACTTCCGCCAGTAGCAGCTACCCTGAAGCCCATGAGCCCCATTGACGCCGTGATCTTCGACATGGATGGCACCCTGACCGACTCCGAGCACTGGTGGGACGAGGTGCGACGCGGCATGGCGGCCGACGCCGGACGGCCCTGGCCCGACGACGCCACCCGGCGCCAGATGGGCATGAGCACCCGGGAGTGGGCGAGTTACCTCGTCGAAGTGGTAGGGATCCCGGGCACCTGGCAGCAGGTCGCGCAGCAGGCGATCGACGGCATGGTCGCCAGGTACCACGCGGGTGTCCCGCTGCTGCCGGGCGCCGACGAGGCGGTGCGCCGGATGGCGCAGCGCTGGCCGATCGCGATCTGCTCCTCGTCGCCACGAACCCTGATCGACGCGGTGGCCGCCGAGATGGGCTGGGACGAACTGCTGGCCGCGCGGGTCTCCACCGAGGAGGTGCCGCGCGGAAAGCCGCACCCGGACGGCTACCTGCGCGCCGCGGAACTGTTGGGTACCGAGCCCGGCCGGTGCGTCGTGGTCGAGGACGCCGCCAACGGCGTCCGGTCGGCAATGGCTGCCGGGATGAAGGTGGTTGCGGTGCCGCCGCACTTCAATCCGCCGCCGGACGAACTGCTCGCCGAGTGCGACCTGGTCATCGACAATCTCGACGAACTGACAGTGGCTGCCGTCGAGGAACTGGGCTGAGATCAATCCCCACCCCGTCAGCGGATCGACGCGGCCATCTGTTCGATCGCCCGGCGCAGGATCGGGCGCGGCATCGCGAAGTTGAGCCGGACGTGACCGCGGCCGGCGTCCCCGCAGTCGGCACCGTCGGTCAGCGCCACCCCGGCGGCGAGGAAGTGCTTGCGCGGATTGGCCAGCCCGAGCTGGCGGCAGTCGAGCAGGGCCAGGTAGGTGGCGTCCGGCTGCACCATCCGCACCTCGGGCAGCAACTCGGCGACCAGTTCGGTGACCAGCCGCCGGTTGCCATCCAGGTAGCCGATCAGTTCTTCCAGCCACTGGTGGCTGTCCCGGAAGGCGGCGATGTTCGCGGCCACGCCCATCGGGGTCGCCTCGTAGGGCAGGCCGTGGCCCTGCCTGGTCCAGAACTGCTGGTGGTCGTCGCGGGTCAGCACCAGTTGGGCGCACTTCAGGCCGGCCAGGTTGAACGCCTTGGACGCCGACAGCGCCGTCACGGTGTGCGCGGCGGCGACGTCGTTGATGGACGCGTACGGCACGTGCTGCGCCCCGGGATAGGTCAACGGGGCGTGGATCTCGTCGCTGAACACCAGCCCGCCGTGGTGTTCGACCACCTCGCAGACCTGTTCCAGTTCGGTCCGGCTGTAGACCTTGCCGATCGGGTTGTGCGGATTGCACAGCACCAGCAGCCGGGCGCCGGCGGTGAATTCGCGGTCGAGGCCGTCGAGGTCGAATTGCCACTGGTCGGTGTCGCGCAGCATCGGCAACTGGACCAGCCGGTGGCCGAAGGCCCGGGGCATGTCAACGAACGGCATGTAGCACGGCGTGGGCATGATGACCCCGGAGTGCGGCGGCAGCCCGTGGGTCATCACCGCCGCCAGACCGGTCAGCACGTCCGGGAGCCAGTGCACCCGGCGAGCGGGCACCTGCCAGCCGTAGCGGTTGGCCAGGAAGTCCGCGCAGGCCGCCTTCAGGTCGGACCGCAGCCGCAGCGGGGCGTAGCCGGTCTGCTGCCGGGCAACCAGGTCGCCGAGCACTTCGGCGATCGCAGGGGCCAGCCCGAAGTCCATCTCGGCCACCCAGGCACCGATCGCGTCCGGGTAGGCGGTCCACTTCAGGCTCCCGGCCCGGCGCAGGTCGTCGACGGTGAGCGCATCCATGCGAGCAGCGAAGTCAGTCACGGCTCCAGTCTGGCAGCACCGCCATGTTGCAGCGTCCAGTGGTATGTCGCGATGGCGGCCGCGGCGCCGGCGTTCAGCGACCTTGTGGAGCCGAACTGGCTGATGGCGACCAGCTCGCTGCACACCCCGACCATGGCCTCGGTCAGGCCGGGACCCTCCGATCCGAAGACCAGGCAGCATGCCTGCGGCAGCGTGGTGGTCTCCAGCGGCACCGAGCCGTGCAGGTTGTCGACCCCGACGAGGGTCACCTGCTCGGACGCGCAGTAGTCGGCCAGCGCCTGCTCATCGGGCTGGTGGGAGACGTGCAGGTAGCGGTCGGTGACCATCGCGCCGCGCCGGTTCCAGCGCCGGTTGCCGACGATGTGCACCCGGTCGACGTTGAACGCGTTGGCGGTGCGCACCATCGAGCCGATGTTGAAGTCGTGCTGCCAGTTCTGGATCGCCACCTGCAGCCGGGCCGGACGCAGCCTGGCCCGGCGGGCGTCCAGGTCGGCGATGATCGCGGCCATCCGCCAGTAGCGGTACCGGTCCACCACGTTGCGGCGGTCACCGCCGGCCAGCAACTCGGGGTCCAGGCGCGGGTCGTCCGGCCAGGGCTGCGGATGGGGCCCGACACCAACGTCGATATTGGTGGGGTCGCAGCAGGTGTCCTCGACGCTCACAGGGCGATGTCGTCGATTCCAAACGCGTACCGGTAGGGCAGCCCGGAGGCCTGGATCGCGTCGGCGGCCCCGGTCGACCGGTCGACCACCACCGCCACCCCAACCACCTCGGCGCCTGCCTCCCGCAGCGCGGCAACCGCCTGCAGCGCCGAACCGCCGGTGGTGGAGGTGTCCTCCACCACCAGCACCCGCTGCCCCGCCACCGGGGAACCCTCGATGCGCTTGTGCAGGCCGTGGGTCTTGGCGTCCTTGCGCACCACGAAGGCGTCCAGCCGGCCGCCGGCGGCAGCGGTCTGGTGCAGCATCGCCAACGCCACCGGGTCGGCGCCCATGGTCAACCCGCCGACCATCGAGAACTCCCAGTCGGCAACCAGTTCGTTCATCACCCGACCGACCAGCGGCGCGGCCTGCCCGTCCAGGGTGACGCGACGTACGTCGATGTAGTAGTCGGCCTCGCGTCCCGAGGACAGCGTCACCCGGCCGCGCACTATCGCCAGGTCGTTGATCAGGTCGCGCAGTGCGTCACGGTCGTTCATGGCGCTCAGTCTAGGAGACTGCTGAAGAAGGCGTGTTTCAGTTTGGGATGAGCGGGACGGGCGGGTCGCCATCACTTTGGCCGTCGGAGCGGCTCTGGTAAGTCACAGCGCGTGGCTGGACACGAGGTCGACCCG
>NZ_JBASCI010000251.1:0-11180 GCF_049651565.1 Brooklawnia sp. | reverse complement strand
GCCCAGACCAGCACCAGCGAGCGGGCGCGTCCGGTGGCCGCCCCACCCCCGCAGCGACCGGGCCGGTCGGGCGGCAGCACGCTCGGCAGGCGCGGCATCTGGCTGCTGATCGGCTTCGTGGTCGTCTCGTTGCTGGTGCTGCAGATCAGGGCCTGCGGAGACCAGACCGACGGTGCCACCGGCCCAGCTGAGGACGCCTCGGTTGTGATCGAACCGGTGGAGATCGCGTCGGCGTTCGACTTCGACCCGGTCGCCGACGGCGGCGACCAGAACGAGAACTCCGACCAGGCGCAACTGGCGGCCGACGGCGACCCGTCCACCGTGTGGCGCACGCTGACCTACCTGAACAACCCGGCCTTCGGCGGCCTGAAGCCGGGCGCCGGCATGGTCTTCGACCTCGGCCGGGAGGCCACGGTCGCCAACGTGTCGCTGATCCTGGACAACCAGCCGAACGGCCTGCAGTTGATGATCCCGACCGAGGCCGACCCGGCCTCCGCACTGCCGCCGATGAACACCGTCAACGAGTGGCAGGTGGTCGCCTCCGACCCGGCAGCAGGCCTGCAGGTGACCCTCACCCCCGACGAGCCGGTCACCACCCGCTGGGTGATGGTGTACTTCACCGAGCTGCCGCCGGTGGGCTCCGGGCTGTTCCGCTCGGGGATCGCCGAGGCCTACATCAATCGGTGACCTGCCGGGGGCGGCTCCTGCGGTTCGACTCCAGGGTGGACGGGACGATGTCGGGTGCCTGCAGCCGGCGGGCCACCGCGTCCCGGTCGTTGCGTTCCTGCGCGGACGCCGCCTGGGCCTCCGCCCGGGCCAGGTAGTTCTGCTTCTCCCGAGCCGCCCGGGCGGCGTCCCAACCCAGCAGTGGGCCGGCGATGGCGAGCACCTCGTCCACCGCCCCCGCGCCGCGGTCGGCCAACTCGTCACTGAGCCGCAGCCGGTGGGCCACGATGTCCTCCAGGTGCATCGCACCCTCCGCCAGGCACGCCCGGGCGACCTCGACCCGCAGGTACTGGGGAGCGGCCTGCACAGGTGCCGCGAGCGTGAGGTCTTCGTCGATCATCTCGAGCAGTTCGGGCAGTTCGCTGCCGTACCTGTCGAGCAGCTGCTGCACCCGGGCCGGCGTCCAGCCGTAGGTGCTGCCGATCCGCTCGGCCTGGTTCGACATCGCCGCCCAACCCCGGGCGCCCAGTAGCGGTGTGGACTCGGTGACCGACGGGCGCCGGGCGGCATGCTGGCGTCCGATCAGGAAGTCGACCGCATCGGCGGCCATCAGCCGGTAGGTGGTGAGCTTGCCGCCGGTCACCGAGACGATGCCGGGGGCGGCCTGCGCTATGCCGTACTCGCGGCTGATGCGGGTAGTGCCGGCCTCGTGACCGCGTCGGCTCCTGACCAGGGGACGCAGCCCGGCGTAACTTGTGACGACGTCCCTGGTGCCCAGCGGCCGGGCCAGGATGCCGTTGACGTCCCGGAGCAGTCGCTCGACGTCGGCCCGGGTGGGCACCGGGTGCACCAGCGGCTCGTGCCATGCGGTGTCGGTGGCCCCGATCACCCAGTGGTTGGGGGTCGGGACGACCGTTACAGCCGAGTCCCGGGTGCGGGTGAACAGGCCGGTCTGCGATTCGATCCGGTCCTTCGGTACCACCAGGTGGGTGCCCTTGGACGCCACCACGCGCAGCCCCGACCGGGCCTGGGCCAGCGCCTGGGTCTGCTCGGTCCAGACGCCGGTGGCGATGATCACCCCGCGGGTTCGGACCTGCAGCTCGTTGCCGCTCTCCAGGTCGCGGACGACCACACCGGTCACCGGGCCGTCCTCGGCCCGGGTCATCCGCACCACCTCCGCCCGGCTGAGTGCGCAGGCACCGTACCCGGCGGCGGTGCGCACCAGGGTGATCACCAACCGGGCGTCGTCCACCCGGGCGTCATGGAATTCCACCGCGGTGCCGAAGGCACCGGGACGAAGGTCGGGGCTCAGCCGGAGCGCCTCGACCCGGTCCAGCAGCCGGTGCTGGGGCAGGGCCTGCTTGCCGATGGTGCCGGTGAGCATCGTAGGTGTTGATGGCAGCGGCCGCCTTCCAGCGTTCGGAGCACCGGTCGGGCAGCGGCCACAGGAATGCCTGGGGCTTGACCAGATGGGGGGCGAGATGGCTGACCAGTCGACCGCGTTCCCGGATGGAGTCGGCGACCAGCCCGATGTCCAGCAGGTACAGGTAGCGCAGGCCACCCATCACCAACCTGGTGGAGCGGCTGGAGGCGCCCGAGCCCCAGTCCTGGGCCTCGACCACGGCCGTCCGCAGACCCCGGGACGCGGCGTCCAGCGCCACCCCGGCACCGGTTACCCCGCCCCCGATCACCACGATGTCGAAGTCATCGCTGGCGAGGGTCGTCAAGTCGCGCCGACGCTGCTCCTGGTTAAGCCGGTTGCCCATGTCCACCTCGTCATGGCTGTTGGCAGTGCCACTAACTACATTGCCCGAATCGGCGGGCGGTGAGCGAGCCGCTCGAGGCCAGTCTGCACCATGACAGGATGGCCGGGTGAAGTTGCTGATCATCCGTCACGGCGAGTCCGAGAACAACCGGTTGCACGCCTTGACCGGCTCGTATGAGGGACGCTCCCCCGACCCGCGGCTCACCTCGACCGGCGAGGAACAGGCCGGGCAGCTGGCCCAGGCCATGCTCAGCGGACTGCAGCCGGCCCCCCAGGTGCTGTACAGCTCGCTGATGTGGCGGGCGGTACAGACCTCGGCCGTGATCGCGGACGCCCTGGATCTGCCGGTGCTGGGCCACCTCGAGGCGTACGAGTGCGGCGGCCCCTACGTCGGGACGCCCCAGCAACCGATCCCGGC
Organism: Brooklawnia sp.; assembly: GCF_049651565.1. Classification (GTDB taxonomy): domain Bacteria; phylum Actinomycetota; class Actinomycetes; order Propionibacteriales; family Propionibacteriaceae; genus Brooklawnia. Next base: position 8,331 of record NZ_JBASCI010000251.1, on the reverse strand, counting down.
GCCGGGAGCGTCCGCCAGCGAGCTGGTCGGGATCACCCCGCGGCTGCAGCTACCGGTCGGGGTGGACGAGACCGGCTGGTACCGCGGTGACGGCGAGGATGACCGGGAGCGCGCCCAACGTGGAGCCCGAGTGATCGAGGGACTGAAGCGGCTGTACCTGGGCCAGGAGATCCTGATCGGTTTGGTCTGCCACGAGTGGATCAGCCAGCACCTGGTGCGGGCGGCATTGGGTTTTCGCGCCCGTGACGGGGTCGCGGAGCCGTGGCTGAGCCTGCGGAACACCGCCACCACCCTGATCGACTTCGAGCAGCCGGTTCCGGTGACCGAGATTGACCACCAGGGTGGCGAACTGGAGCGGGTGCTGCACTGGCACAACAACTATGTCCACCTGACCCCCGGGCTGCTGACCGGCTAGCGGTCTGCTTCCGCTCTATAGTGCTGTATCGGACTTCAGCTAGATTGCCCTGGCGATCGCATGCCGCAGAGATCGGCGCCCGTCACCCAACGGTCGGGCAGTATTGAGAGTGCCAGATCTCCCTGGGCCTCGTGGGCCCCCGAATGTCGGGTCCTGGTCGTATCTAGCGGATTCCATAGAGCTCCACATAGGGCTCTCGACCGGTTGTCCGACTCCGTGCCCTCCTCCGCTCGGCCTCCTCCGCCGTGGGCGCCACCCAGACCACCACCACCGCCGCTGCAACGGGCTCCTCCCCACACTTCGAGAGAGCGGTCAGGAGTTCACGCTGCATGCTCCTCCGCGTGGTGCACCCGGGACCCGGACTCACGTTTCTAGCCTTTCTAGCGTCTGCGAGAGATACCCACATATTGCGCTCGACCTCCTTTAGCCAGAGCCACGATGAGGAAACTCGGTGAGAGACGGTTCGAGCCTCCGCCACCCGGGGCCGGGATTCGGATAATCGCACCCTGGATTGCGATTCTGGGCCGTTGAATCGTTGTACACGACTTCTGGCGTGCGGTTCTCCGAATTCTGCCCCGGGCATCTGGTCGATCACCCCAGCGCCCCCTTGCAAGCTGGCCGTCAAGGACTGGGAAACCGGTGGACCGGCAGGCGAGGAGCGGGTGTGTTGGCCAACGTGCAGCGCGGCCGTGGTAGCGAAGTATGGCAGTCTCTTCGCTTACCGCTAGACATAGCTATAGAACAGTCGACGCGCTTCGCGCCGCGGCCTGTCGTGGAATACCGTGTGCCCAACGGTTGTTCTTGAGTACTGACCAACGATGATGGTCGAGTCTCAGGTCGAAAGAGGGAGATCAGATGACGTCCAACCCGTTCGCAGTCAGCGGGCTGAGCACCGGTATCCAGCTCGGCGCCACCGAGGATGTGCAGGCCCCGGTTCCGGCAGACCAGCCCCAAGAGCCTACCGAAGTGCGCGACGTGATCATCATCGGCAGCGGCCCGGCGGGCTACACTGCAGCGATCTACTCCGCCCGGGACGGCCTCAACCCGCTGGTGCTGGAGGGCTCGATCGACTCGGGTGGCGCGCTGATGACGACCACCGACGTGGAGAACTTCCCAGGCTTCCCCGACGGCATCATGGGCCCCGACCTGATGGCCGCCATGCGCGCCCAGGCCGAGCGGTTCGGTGCCGAGCTGATCCAGGACGACGCGGTCAAGGTGGAGCTCGAGGGCCAGATCAAGTACGTGGAGGACTCCGACGGCAACCGGTACGCGGCCCGGACGGTGATTCTGGCCATGGGTTCCAGGTACCGCCGGCTCGGCATTCCGGCCGAGGACAAGTTCTCCGGCAAGGGCGTCAGCTGGTGCGCGACCTGCGACGGCTTCTTCTTCAAGGACAAGAAGATTGCCGTCGTCGGCGGTGGTGACTCGGCGGCCGAGGAGGCCACCTTCCTCACCCGGTTCGCCGACGAGGTAACGCTGATTCACCGCCGCGACCAGTTGCGCGCGTCCAAGATCATGGCCGACCGGGTCCTCGCCGACCCGAAGATCACCCCGATGTGGAACGCCGAAGTCGTCGACATGTCCGGCGACGGGAACCTCGAGGCGCTCACCCTGCGGGACACCCGGACTGGCGAGCTCAGCACCATGGAGATCGAGGGCCTGTTCGAGGCCATCGGGCACGACCCGCGGTCGGAGCTGGTCGCTGGCCAGGTGCATCTGGACGACGCCGGCTACGTGCTGGTCGAGGGTGACTCCACGCGGACGAACCTCCCCGGCGTGTTCGCCTGCGGTGACCTGGTCGACCACGTCTACCGGCAGGCCGTGACTGCTGCGGGGACAGGCTGTAAGGCCGCACTGGACGCCGAGCGCTACCTGGTCACCCTCGGTGACGTCCAGACCGCGGCCAAGGCACTGGCCTGACCGCCGAGGCAATTCCTGTCGGTCCCAACGGCTACGATGTCACGACGTAACCCGAGGAGAGGACACCCTTCAATGGCCGTCATCGACGTCACCGACGCCAGCTTCGCATCCGATGTGCTCCAGGCCGACAAGCCGGTGCTGGTCGACTACTGGGCCGACTGGTGCGGCCCGTGCCGGCAGCTATCGCCGATCGTTGAGGAACTGTCCAAGACCTACGGCGACCGGATGGTCTTCGCGAAGCTCGACACCAACACCAACCCGGACGTCCCGATGCGCCAAGGCGTCATGGCGCTGCCCACGTTGCAGTTCTTCGTCAAGGGCGAGGTCGTCCAATCGATTCAGGGCGGCAAGACCAAGGCCGGCCTGATCAAGGCAATCGAGGGTGTCCTCGAGGGCTGATCATCCAACGGTGCGGTTGGGCCGGGGAATGGCCAGCCTCAGCGTCCAAGCACCTGCATGATGCGGTCCAGGTCGTCGGCGTCGGCGAACTCGATGGTGAGCTTGCCCTTGCGCGCGCCGAGGCTGACCTGCACCCGGGTGTCCAGCCGATCGGCCAGCCCGGACGCGTACGCCTGCACGTGCTCCGGCACCTCCCGCACGCTGCGCAGCCGCGGCACACTGCCCCCGGCCGGCTCGTCTGACGCCAACGCGGCGGCCTCCTCGGCCGCCCGCACCGACATGCCCTCGGCGACGATCCGCTGGGCCAGCCGCTCCTGGGCGTCCGGCTCGGTCAGCACCAGGATCGCCCGGGCGTGCCCGGCCGACAGCACCCCGGCCGCGACCCGGCGCTGCACCCCGGTCGGCAGACCAAGCAGCCGCAATGTGTTCGAGATGTGCGGCCGCGACTTCTTCACCCGGGAGGCCAACTCCTCCTTGGTGCAGCCGAAGTCGTCCAGCATCTGCTGGTAGGCGGCTGCCTCCTCCAAGGGGTTGAGCTGGGTCCGGTGCAGGTTCTCCAGCAGCGCGTCGCGGAGCAGGTTGGCGTCCTCGGTCACCCGGACGATCGCCGGGATGTCTTTCAACCCGGCCAACTGATGGGCCCGCCAACGCCGCTCGCCCATCACCAACTGGTAGCCGGCGTCCTGCTTTCGAACCACGATGGGTTGCAGCAGGCCAACCTCGCCGATCGACTCGGCCAGCTCGGCCAACTCGTCCCCGTCGAAGTTCTGCCGGGGTTGCTGCGGGTTCGGGGAGATCTCGTCGACCGGGATCTCGGCGAAGTACGAGCCGTCCGGCATCGGTGCCGACGATCGGTGGGTGCCCGGCTGGTCGTCGACGTCAGTGCGCTGGAAGAGTTCGCCGAGCCCGCGCCCCAGACCGCCCGGCCGAGCGCCGCTCATGCCGACCTCCCTCGCCTGGCCGAGTACCCGTCCAGGCCGGCACCGCGGCGGGCGATCTCGCTGGCCGCCTTGAGGTACGCCTTGGCCCCCACCGACCGCGGGTCGTACCCCAGCACGGTGGTGCCGTAGCTGGGTGCCTCGCTCAGCCGCACCGAACGGGGGATCAGCGTCAGCAGGGTCTGCTCGGGGAAGTGGTTGCGTACCTCCTCGCCGACCTGGGACGACAGCTTGGTGCGCGCATCGAACATCGTCAGCAGCACGGTGCTCAGCTCCAGGTCGGGATTCAGTTCCTCCCGCACCAGCTGGATCGTCCGCATCAACTGGGTCACCCCCTCCAGCGCGTAGTACTCGCACTGGATCGGGATCAGGATCTCCGACGCCGCCACCAGCGCGTTCAGGGTCAGCAGGCCCAGCGAAGGCGGGCAGTCGAAGATCACGTAGTCGACCGGTTCGGCGTCCAGGAACCTGCGGACCGACTTCTTCAACCGCTGCTCACGTGCCACCTGGGGGACCAGTTCGATCTCGGCCGCAGCCAGGTCGATGGTGGCGGGGACGACGAAGAGGTTCTCGGCCTCCGGGGACCGCTGGGCGACCTCGGCGATGGGGGTCTGCTGCAGCAGCACCTCGTAGCTGCCCGGCACCCCGGTGCGGTGCTCGATGCCCAGGGCGGTGGACGCGTTGCCCTGCGGGTCGAGATCCATCAGCAGGACGCGCAGTCCGCCCCGCGCCAGCGCCGACGCGATGTTGACCGCGGTGGTGGTCTTGCCGACCCCGCCCTTCTGGTTGGCCACCACGATGGTCCGGGTGGCCAGCGGCGGCGGCAGTGGTGAGCCCAGCTCGACCGTTTCACGTGAAACGGGGTTCGTTGCCACAGCCACCATCGTTGCTTTCCTCCATCAAGGGTCCGGACCGGGCAGCCAGTACCCGCCGTCCCGGCGCCAGCGGTCACTCGGCGCCTCGCTCAAGGCACCGTGAAGTGAGGCTACTAGACGCAGGTGACGGTCCCGGGCACGCGTCCGGGCGTTTCGTCGGCTACCGGCCGTGAGTGGTGATCGGACTCAACGGTGGCGCAGGCCCGGGCCGGCTTTGATCGGACTTGCTGGCGTGGCGGACGTGTCACCGCCCGCGCAGGGGCTCGGATGGCATTGAGGAGAGTTGCCGGGGGACGCGTCACCGCAGGCGCGGGGCTTGCCGAACAGCAGAACAGTGAGCCCCGCATCGCGAGCTCATCATCGCCTGCTGGGGGGCGTTTCACGCGAAACGGTGGCAACCCGGACGACGTGGGTCGGCTCCAGATCGGGGGAGGCTCTCACCTCGAGGACCTCCGCCCCCAGCCGGTACCTGCGCAGCAGCGCTGCGGCATCCACAAGCTCCTGCCCGGCCGATGCCCCCTTCATCGCGAGCAGTTCACCGGTCGCTGCGAACAAGTGATGAGTCCAGCCGACCAGCTTGCCCAGCGGCGCCACCGCGCGGGCGGTCACCACTTCGAACCGTTCGTCCAGCTCTTCGGCCCGTCCCCGTAGCACCGACACCCGACCACCCAGGTCGAGTGCGTCCACCACTTCGGCAAGGAAGTCGCTGCGCCGCAGCAGCGGTTCCAGCAGCACCACCGTCAGGTCGGGCCGGGTTAGCGCAAGCGGGATGCCCGGCAGGCCGGCTCCACTGCCGACGTCCAGCACCCGCGCTCCCTGCGCCGGCAGGCGCGCCAGGGCGGCGCTGTTGAGGATGTGCCGTTCCCAGATCCGCTCGGCCTCCCGTGGCCCGAGCAGGCCCCGCTCGATGCCGTCGGTCGTCAAGATCTGGACGTAGCGAGCAGCCGAGTCGGCCTGGTCGCCGAAGACAGCGTTGGCGGCCGGGTGCACGGCTCACTCCGCCTTGCTGATGACCACCCGACGATTCGGCTCGACACCCTCGGACTCGCTGGCCAGCCCGGCCGAGGCTGCGATGTCGTGCACGATCTTGCGCTCGAACGGGTTCATCGGGGCCAGCCGCACCGGTTCGCCGGTCTGCTGCACCTCGACGATGGCCTCGGTGGCCAGGCCCTGCAGCTCGACCTTCCGCTTCTCCCGGTACCCGGCCACGTCCAGCATCAGCCGGCTGCGGCGTCCGGTCTCGGTCATCACGGCCAGCCGGGCCAGTTCCTGCAGGGCATCCAGCACCTCCCCGCCCCGTCCGACCAGCACTTCACTGTCGGTGACGATCGACACGTGGGCGCGGTCGGCCTCGGTGTAGATGTCGATGTCACCGTCGAGATCGGCGATCTCCAGCAGTTCCTCGAGGTAGTCGGCGGCGATGTCGCCCTCGTTGTCCAGCGGGTCGACGTTGGTCGGCTCCTCGCCGGCCACAGGCTCTGGCTCGGCTTCGGCAACGCGTTGTTCGGTATCCATGGTGTCTCCTGGTCTGGACGCGCACAGCCGCGCCCAAAGTCGGCGTGCGGCGTTAACTCTTCTTCTTGCGGGCGGCCCGGCTGCTGCGCTGCACCTGCTGGCGCTGGACGACCTGCCTGGCGTCGCCATCCTTGCGGACGGTGTCGCGGTTCACGGTCTGCCGGGTGACCTTCGCTGGTCCCTCGGTCGCCGTCCGGGTGGCCGGGCCGGCGCTGCGGGGCCGCTTGCGCGCCTTGTCGGCACGTGCCCGCTCGATGGCCTTGGGGTCCTTGCCCTTGGCGATCATCCGCTCCTCCCACTCGATGTAGGCGGGAGTGCCGGGGGTGGGGTAGTTGCGGATGATGATGTACTGCTGCGCCAGCGTCCACAGGTTGCTGATCATCCAGTAGATCAGCACGCCGACCGGGATGTTGGGGCCGATGAAGATGTACATCGCCGGCATCAGGTACAGCATCATCTTCTGCTGCTGGCCCATCGGGCCCTCGAACGCCGACGGCGGCATGTTGCGGCGCATCATGTGCAGCTGCTGGAAGAACAGCAGCAAGGTCATCGCGATGACCAGGATCAGGGTCAGCACCTGGGTGGCGCCGAAGCCGTCGGTGATCGGCAGGAAGGTGCCAGACAGCTCGGCACCGAAGATGGTGGCGTTGCTCAGCGAGTCGACCAGCTGCGGGTTGTCGACGAACCACTTCCCGCGGGCGATCCCGCGCGCGGCACCGTTCAGCACGTTGAACAGCGCCCAGAAGATCGGGAGCTGGATCAGCAGGGGAACGCAGCTCGCAGTCGGGCTGACGCCCTCCTCCTGGTACAGCTTCATGGTTTCCTGGCCGAGCCGCTCGCGGTCAGCGCCGTACTTCGACTGCAGCTCCTGGATCTTGGGCTGCAGCGCCTGCATCGCCCGCGATGAGTTGAGCTGCTTGGCGTACAGCGGCATCATCAGGCCGCGGATGATCACCGTCAGGCCGATGATCGACAGCGTCCAGGTCAGGCCGGAGTCGACGCCGAACAACGGCGAGAACACGCTGTGCCATAGCACGATGATCCCGGACACCGCCCAGTAGAGCGGCTGCATGATCGCGCTGCCGATCTTCCCGAGTTCGGTCCAGATATTCAGGATCACCATCGGATCCATGTCCATCAGGTCGTCACCTCACTGTTGAAGCCTTCCGGCCGGGACGACCGACCGCTTGATGAATCTGGGACCCCGAACTTGTCGGGGTGGGCGGCCATCTCGGCCTCGAATCGCGATCCGGGCACCGGGTCGAACCCGCCGTGGGCCCAGGGGTGGCAGCGTCCGAGCCGGCGCACGATCAGCCACGACCCGCGCAGGGCGCCGTGGATTCGCAACGCCTCCAGCCCGTAGGCCGAGCAGCTTGGGTAGTACTTGCAGACGTCGCCGTAGATCGGCGAGATGAACTTTCGCCAGAGCAGGACGAAACCGATCAGTGGGTACTTCAACGTCCCACCCCCAACCGGGCGAGGCTGGCCTGCCAGGCTGCGGCCACGTCATCGGGCACGCGACCGGGTTCGGTGGCCGCCGCCGGCAGGGCCCGGACGACAACGCAGACCCCGCCGGGGGTCTGCGCGAGTTGTGCTGCTGCCAAGTGCCGCAACCGACGCTTGACCCGGTTCCGGGTCACCGCATTGCCCACCTTCCTGGACACCACGAAGCCGACCTGCACCCGATCGGCGTCCGGCCGGGTGGCTGGCGACCGGCTGGCGTGCACCACCACAGTTGGACGCCCGGCGCGCGAGCCGTCCCGAACCGTCGCCTCGAACTGCCTCGACGAGCGCATCCGGAACGGAGCGGGCAGCATCACTCAGGCCGAGAGCTCGGAGCGGCCCTTGCGGCGACGGGCAGAGATGATGGCGCGGCCCGCACGAGTACTCATGCGCGAGCGGAAGCCGTGGGTGCGGGAGCGCCGGCGGTTGCTCGGCTGGAAAGTACGCTTGCTCAAGGGAAGTCTCCGTCGGTTGTTCTTGCATGCTTCGGTCGAAGCAGATCGTGGGCCCCGCCCGGCCACCACGCGGCTGATCCGCCTGCGTCTTGACTGGTCTGGCAACGGCGCACCAATATTACGCCACCGTGCAGCCATCGGCAAAAGCGCGAGTTGACTCATGCTGAATGCCCGCGTGGGCGGAGTCGTTGCCTCATCCAAGGATGCCCGCCTGGGTGGAACCATGATGGATGGAGCTCACCATGACCCAGCGACGAGCGGTGTTGCAGTCGCAGGTTAAGGCCTGGCCGAAAGCAACCAAGAAGGAGAAG
>NZ_JBASCI010000250.1:0-1521 GCF_049651565.1 Brooklawnia sp. | reverse complement strand
GCGACTTGCCGAGCAGGTAGCCGAACGCCTGCACCACCGACTGCGCGCTGAGCCGCCGGATCGTGCGGGCAGGCTTGTCGGCATGGATGACGGCGACCGACATGCCGGCGGCCTGGTCGGCCTGGCTGGAGTCGGGGGCGAGCACCGATTCGCGCAGCCCGACCCGGCCGGCCTCAACGTGGCGCAGCGACGCCTGCGGCCAGGTGCGCACCACCATGCCGTGGGCGTTGGCGCGCCAACCCAGTTCGACGCCGTCGCGGAACAGCGGGATCTCGGGGTTGAAGCCGCCCAGCTCGCGCCAGGCGTCCATGGTGATCAGCATGCCGGCGGTGGACGCGCCGAGCACCCGAGCCGGTTCCAGTTGATGCTGGTCGATGTCGCCACGCTCGACGGTGGGTACCCGGGCGCCGGACGGGGCTATCGACTCCCCCACCGCGCTCATCTGGTCGGGGTGGTTGCGTCGCTTGGGGTGCAGCAGCTTGGGCACCACGATTGCGGGGCGCTGCCCCTCCTCGCCCGCGTCATCGGCGCCGAGCAGTAGCTCGGTCAGGCATCGGCGGGTGGGTGCGGAGTCGTCATGCAGCAGCCACAGCAATTGGGCGTCGAAGTCGGCCGCCTGCTCGACGGCCAGCTGGACGCAGGCCCCGAACCCCTGGTCGGGGGGGCCGTCGATGATGTCGTGGATCAGGCCGTCGCTGCGGCCCTTCTCGAGCAGGGCCCGGGAGCCGTCGGTCGATCCGGCATCCACTGCGACCAACCGACCGGGCTGGACATCGAGCCGGGCCACCGCCACCAGGGTCCGGGGCAGCCACTGCTCACCGTTGTGCGCCACCAGCACCGCCAGCACCTGGCTGGCGTCCACCTTGAGGGGCGCTTGCGTGGGCTGCTCGTGTGCCCAGGCCCACATCTGGTCTGGCTGGTCCATCACCCATGCAGACTACTCAGCGCGTCGCCGGAGCGTCCACAAGGCGGTGGTCAGACCGCCTGCTTCTTCAGCCGGCGGCGCTCCCGCTCCGACAGCCCACCCCAGATGCCGAATCGTTCGTCATTGGCGAGCGCGTACTCCAGGCACTCGGCCCGAACCGTGCAGTTCTGGCAGACCCGCTTGGCCTCACGGGTCGATCCGCCCTTTTCGGGAAAGAAAGCCTCCGGATCGGTCTGGGCGCACAGGGCCTCGTCCTGCCACCCCAGAACCCCCTGCTCGGTGGTGTCGACGAGCGCCAACAAGATCTGCATCCCCGCTCCTTCCGCCGGACTGGACTGCGCACGGGTTGTTACAACGATGAAATTACACCGTTGTTCTTCTCAGCGCGTCAAGTTGGCTGAAGCGGTCAAAATCTGCTAGACGTCGGCCCCCGGTGGCCGCTTGGCGGGCGTCCAGTCGGGGGCGTGGCCCGCCGGTTGCGCACCCGGCTGTGACTCATCCTCGCCGGCGCCGGCAGGGTACCCCTCGGCTGCCTGGCCGGCGGTCGTCCAGGGCAGACCGGGTGCCGGCTGGGTGGCCGGCTGGGGGCTGGTGGG
>NZ_JBASCI010000249.1:0-12071 GCF_049651565.1 Brooklawnia sp. | reverse complement strand
CGCGTTCGCCTACTCCCGGTTCGCCCGCCAGGTGCTCGGCACCCCAGGCGGCCTGCAGGTCGACCCGGGCGGTGGCGTCCGAGACCAGCCGGCCGCCGGGCAGCAGCCCGGGCAGGCAGCCGGCCTCCAGTGCGGCCAGTTCACCGGCCCGGCGCGGAATCCAGGCCCACCGGATGTTCCGGGCTTCCAGTTCGGTGATCGCGGTCAGCAGACCCGGAACCAGCGATGCCCGCTCCCCGACCAGGACGATGGTGTCGGCGTCCAGTTCGTCGGCGATGGCATCGAGGGCGTCCACCTCGCCGCCCGGCGCGGTGGCTACCAGCCTGGCGCCCATCTTCGCCGAGCCGTTGGTGAGGAACGGCGCGATGGCGGTGATCGCGGTGGAGTTCTGGCGCCATGCCTTGCGCAGCCGCAGGAAGACGATCGGTGACTCGTCCTCGGGCTCGAAACCGACCAGCACGACCTTCCTGGCGTTCTCCAGGTCGGTGTAGGTGACCGAGTCCTCCAGCGTGCGGCCGACGACGTGGGACGCCAGGAAGCTGGCCTCGTCGGGGCCGTAGGGGCGGGCGCGGAAGTCGATCGAGTTGGTGCCGAGCACCTGGCGGGCGAACCGGGAGTAGGCGAACGCGTTCTCCAGTGTGAGCCGGCCACCGGTGAGCACGCCCACCGAGCTGCCGGCCGCCTTCAGCCCGGCCACCGCCACGTCGATCGCCTCTGGCCAGCTCGCCGGCACCAGTTCAACGCCGCGGCGGACCAGCGGGTGGGTCAGCCGGTCGTCCTGCCGGCCGTAGTAGAACCCGAAGCGGCCCTTGTCGCAGTTCCACTCCTCGTTGACCTCGGGGTCGTTACCGGACAGCCGGCGCTTGACCTGGAAGTGCCGGTGGTCGATCCGCAGCTCGCAACCGGCGGCGCAGTTCTCGCAGGTGGACACGGTGCTGACCAGGTCGAATGGCCGGGCCTGGAAGCGGTAGTCGGCGCTGGTCAGCGCGCCGACCGGACAGATCTGGATGATGTTGCCCGAGAACAGGCTCTCGTAGGGGCGGCTGGCGTAGATGCTGATCTGGCTCAATCCGCCGCGTTCGGCCAGCGAGATGAAGTCGTCGCCGCTGATCTGGGCACCGAATCTGGTGCAGCGCTGGCACAGCACGCAGCGCTCCCGGTCGAGCAGGATCTGGGCGGAGACGTTGACCGGCTTCGGATAGGTGCGCTTGACACCCTCGTAGCGCGACTCGCCCGGCCCGTGGCTCAGCGCCTGGTTCTGCAGCGGGCACTCGCCGCCCTTGTCGCAGATCGGGCAGTCGAGCGGGTGGTTGAGCAGCAGGAACTCCAGCATGCCCTCCTGCATCTTGGCCACCGCCGGGCTGGTCTCGGCGGTCTGGACGACCATGTTGGGCATCACGGTCAGTGCGCAGGCCGGTTGGGCCTTCATGGGGCGCCCGTTGCCGGCGTCCGGCACCTCGACCAGGCACTGGCGACAGGCCGCCACCGGGTCAAGCAACGGGTGCTCGCAGAACCTCGGGATCTCGATGCCGATGTTCTCGGCGGCCCGGATGACCAGGGTGCCCTTGGGCACGCTGACCTGGATGCCGTCGATGGTTGCGGTCACCAGATCGGGGTTGACGACTTCGGTGCCCGTCTTCTGGTCGGTGCTCACTTGTCGGCCACCTCATTCACGGTGATCTTCTCCCGCTCATAGGGGAAGTAGACGGACTTCTCATATGGGAACAGCTCCCAGGCCGGGGTGTGGTAGCCAGCCTCGAACTCGTCCCGGAAGTACTTGATCGAGCTGGTGATGTTGGCGACGAAGCCGTCGGCCAACGTGCAGAAGCTCTTCATCGACACGTTGTCGCAGACGTCCAGCAGCTTCTCGACGTCACCGGTCTGGCCGCGCCCGACCTCCAGGTTGCGCAGCGTCTGCACCAGCCACCAGCTGCCCTCCCGGCACGGGGTGCACTTGCCGCAGGATTCGTGCTTGTAGAACTCGGTGTACCGGAGCGTCGCCCGCACCACCGAGACCGTTTCGTCGTAGGTCTGCAGCGCCTTGGTGCCCAGGATCGAGCCGGCCGCCGCGACGCCCTCGTAGTCAAGGGGGACGTCGAGGTGGTCGGCGGTGAGGATGGGCGTGGACGACCCGCCCGGGGTGAAGAACTTCAGCTGGTGCCCGGCGCGGATACCGCCGGCCAGGTCGAGCAGGGTGCGGAACGTGGTGCCCAGCGGTGCCTCGTACTGACCGGGACGCCGCACGTGGCCGCTGATTGAGTAGATCGTCGGGCCGGCCGACTTCTCGGTGCCCATCGACTTGTACCATTTGGCGCCGTTGGCGACGATGGACGGTACCGAGGCGATCGACTCGGCGTTGTTGACCACGGTGGGTGAGGCGTACAGGCCTGCCACCGCGGGGAACGGCGGCCGCAGTCGGGGCTGGCCGCGGCGTCCCTCAAGCGAGTCGAGCAGCGCGGTCTCCTCACCGCAGATGTAGGCGCCGGCTCCGGCGTGCACGACGACGTCGAGGTCGTAGTCGGTGCCGAAGATGCCCTTGCCGAGGTAGCCGGCCTGGTACGCCTCGGCGACGGCCTGCTGCAGCCGGCGGATCACGTGCAGTACCTCACCGCGGACGTAGATGAACGCGTGGTGGGCGTTGACCGCGAAGCAGCTGATGATGATGCCTTCCACCAGCGTGTGTGGGGTGGCCATCAGCATCGGGATGTCCTTGCAGGTTCCCGGCTCGGACTCGTCGCAGTTGATGACCAGGTACTTGGGGTTCGGGTTGTCCTGCGGGATGAAGCTCCACTTCACCCCGGTGGGGAAGCCCGCACCGCCCCGCCCCCGCAGGCCGGAGTCCTTGACCAGCGTGATCAGGTCGGCCGGTGCCATCGCCAGCGCCTTGCGGGCGGCGTCGTAGCCGCCGCCTGCCTTGTAGGTGGCGATCTTCCAGGCCTCCGGCTGGTCCCAGTTGTTGGTGAGGCTTGGGGTCAGGATGTCGACACTCACTTCGACGGTCCCTCCTCGAGTTGGGGAGCGGTCGGTGGTTCAGGGACCTTCCAGCCCTTCTCCCGGGCGATCCGCAGACCCTCCAGGGATGCCGGGCCGGCGGTGGGGCCCTCGTCGGCGCGGCCATCGGGGAAGCCGGCCAGCACCCGCTCGGCCTCGCGCCAACTGGTCAGCCGGGCGCCGCGGGTTGAGCGCACCTCGCGGCCGGCAGCCAGGTTGTCGATGAGCTCGCTCGCCTTCTCGGGGGTCATCCGGTCCATGAACTCCCAGTTGACCATCATCACCGGGGCGAAGTCGCAGGCCGCGTTGCACTCCAGCCGCTCCAGGCTGAACTTGCCGTCCGGGGTGGTCTCGTCCTCGTCGATGCCGAGCTTCTGCTTCATCTGGCCCAGCAGCACGTCGCCGCCCATCACCGCGCACAGCGTGGTGGTGCAGACCCCGATGTGGTGTTCCCCGGCGGGCTGGCGCTTGTACATCGAGTAGAAGGTGGCCACGCCGTTGACCTGCGCGGTCGAGATGCCCAGCACGTCGGCACAGGCCCTGACGCCGGCGTCGCTGATCCGGCCGTCGACGCTCTGCACCAGGTGCAGCATCGGCAGTAGCGCCGAGCGGGGCTCGGGGTAGCGGGCCACGATCTGGCGCATCTCCTCGATGGTCTCGGCGGTGATGCTGGTCCGGGGGTCGGCCGCGTCGATGCCGGACCCGTCGTCATAGGCCGAGACGAAGTGGTGCTCGTCGTGCAGGCTCATGCGGTTTCGCTCCTTGTAAACCTCGGGTTCGTCATCGGTCGACGCCACCCATCACCGGGTCGATGCTGGCCACCGCCATGATCAGGTCGCTCAGCATGGCGCCCTCGGTCATGATCGGCAGCGCCTGCACGTGGTTGAAGCCTGGGTCACGCATGTGGGCGCGGTAGGGCCGCTTGCCGCCGTCGGAGACCAGGTGGGTGCCCAACTCGCCGCCGGGGCCCTCGATCGCCACGTACACCTCGCCGGCCGGCACCCCGAAGCCCTCGGTGACCTTCTTGAAGTGGTGGATCAGGGCCTCCATCGACTCGCCCATGATGTGCTTGATGTGCTCGTTCGAGTTGCCCTGGCCATCGGCGCCGACGGTCAGCTCGGCGGGCCACTCCAGCTTCGGGTCCTGCACCCGGTACGGCTCGCCGGCGCTCTCGACCAACTGGTCGCGCACTTGCTCGAGGATCCGGATCGACTGCATCATCTCGTCGCAGCGGATCTTGAACCGGCCGTAGGCGTCGCAGCTGTCCTCGACACAGACGTCGAAGTCGTACTGCTCGTAGCCGAGGTAGGGCTGGGTCTTGCGCAGGTCCCACGGGTAACCGGTGGCGCGCAGCACCGGGCCGGTGGCTCCCAGCATCATGCAGCCGGCCAGGTCGAGGTAGCCCACGCCCTGCAGGCGTCCCTTGAAGATCGGGTTGTCGAGCATGAACAACGCGATCTCCGGGACGTTGATCCTCAGCTGCTTGATCAGCTCGTCCAACAGGTCGATACCGTCGTCGGGCAGGTCGTTCTGCACCCCGCCGGGACGGATGTAGGCGTTGTTCATCCGCAGGCCGGTGACCGCCTCGGTGAACTCCAGGATGCGTTCCCGCTCGCGCAGGCCGACCTCCTGCGGCGAGGTGGCGCCCAGCTCCAGACAGTTCGCGCCCACCCCGGTGAGGTGGGACGCGATCCGGTTGGTCTCCAGCGCCAGGATGCGCAGCTGGGTGGCGCGCCGGGGGATGTCGTCGGTGATGCCGAGCAGCTTGTCCACCGCCATCGAGTAGACGGCCTCGTTGTGAATGTTGGCCACGTAGTTCATCCGGGTCCAGAACGTCGGACCGTGCATCCAGGTGCGGAACTCGGCGTTCTTCTCGATGCCGGTGTGCAGGAACCCGATGCCGGGCCGGCAGCTCATCACGGTCTCGCCATCCATCTCGAGCACCAGCCGCATGACCCCGTGAGTCGACGGGTGCTGCGGGCCGAGGTTGATCACGATGATCTCGTCGGCCCGCTCGCGCTGCGATTCGATGATCTTCGCCCAGTCCGACCCGGTTGCCAGGTAGGCCTGGTCGACGGCCGGCTCACCGGGAACAGCGAAGACGTCCTCGTCGCCGGGGACGCCGTAGCTCGGCGTGGTCTTCTCGCTCATGCCTGGTAACTCCTGCGCTCGTCCGGGGGCGGCACGACCGCGCCCTTGTACTCGACCGGGATGCCGCCCAGCGGGTAGTCCTTGCGTTGTGGGAACCCGACCCAGTCGTCGGGCATCAGGATCCTGGTCAGCCCCGGGTGGCCGTCGAAGATGATCCCGAACATGTCGTAGGTCTCGCGTTCGTGGTAGTTCACCATCGGGTAGACGCTGCAGATGCTGGGGATGTGAGGATCCTCGTCGGGGCAGGCCACCTCGAGGCGGATCCGCCGGTTGTGGGTGTAGCTGAGCAGGTGGTAGACGGCGTGCAGTTCGGCACCGGCCAGGTTCGGGTAGTGGACGCCGGAGACGCTCATGCAGACCTCGAAGCGCAGGGCCGGGTCGTCGCGGAGCACCTTGACCAGCGGCAGCAGCTTCTCGCGCAGCACCACGAAGGTGATCTCGTCGCGCCAGACCAGCACCCGGGACGCGAAGTGTGGCACCAGCTCGGCCATCCGGTCGGCGACGTCGTCGAACCAGCCGCCGAACGGCGGCTGGGCGTTCCCGTTGAGCTGGATGATTCGGTGCATGCCGTCGAACCCGGAGGTGTCACCCGGGCCGTGACCGGGCCCCCACATGCCCTCACGCACCCCGATCACCGGGCCCTCGGCCTCGGTCTGGGCGAGCACCTGGTCGAGGTGGGTGTGCAGGTCCTCGCGGGTCAGCTCACCGCTCTGCTCGGGACCGGGTGCGGTGATGTCCCCGGCCAGCACCTCGGTCGGGCCGGCGGTGTAGTGGTCAGCGGTCCCGACGACCTCCGGGTCGCGGGGTTCGGCCGCCTGCCTGGCGCGGTCGGCCTGGCGCGGGGTACCCTCGCTGGCCGCCTCGTGGCGCTGCTTCTGCGGATCCTTGTCGTCGGGCTGGCGGGGCGTGTTGTCGGTGTCGCTCATCGCATGAGCCCCTTCCGTTCGAGCAGGGCCGGCGCCTCGAGGGCTGCCTGCTCATCCTCGGCGATCTGCTTCTCGCGGTTCGCGCCGATCGGGCCCCACTGGACCTCCTTCTCGCGCAACTGGAAGACCGCGTCGATCAGCATGTCGGGACGCGGCGGGCAGCCGGGGATGTAGATGTCGACCGGCACGATGTGGTCAACGCCCTGCAGCAGGGCGTAGTTGTTGAACATGCCGCCGGTGCTGGCGCACACCCCCATCGAGATGCACCACTTCGGGTTGGGCATCTGGTCCCACAGCTGCCGCACGACCGGGGCCATCTTCTGGCTCACCCGGCCGGAGACGATCATCAGGTCGGCCTGCCGGGGCGAGGCCCGGAAGACCTCCTGGCCCCACCGGCCGGCGTCGTGACGCGGGCCGCCGAACTGCATCATCTCGATCGCGCAACAGGCCAGGCCCATGGTCAGCGGCCAGAAGGACGCCTTGCGCGTCCAGCCGGCCACCGCTTCGACGGTGGTCAGCAGTATTCCTGAGGGAACCTTGTCTTCCAGACCCATCCGATCTTTCCTTCCGGTTCAATCCCAGTTCAGGCCGCCACGGCGGAGGTCATAGTAGTACGCCACGAAGACGGTCACGATGAAGATGATCATGGCGACGATGGCGAGCTGGTCGAGCATGTCGAAGGCGACGGCCCACGGGTAGAGGAAGACGATCTCGATGTCGAACATGATGAACAGCATCGCCGTGGTGTAGTACTTCACCGAGAAGCGACCCCCGTTGGCCGGCGGTGGGGTGGCCTGCAGGCCGCACTCGAAGGAGTCGTACTTCGTCCGGTTGAACCGCGATGGACCGATGATGGTGCTCAGCGGGATCGCGGCCAGGACGAAGATCGTGGCCAGGGCGACCAGCCCTGCGATGGGGATGTAGGCGTTCATGCCTGCCCCGCCCTTCTGCTCGATTCCTTCGTGGGGATCCTCCCCGGTTCGTCCCGGAGATGAAGCCGGGCAGCCAACCCCACGGTGCGGCCACCCAGCCCTATTCTGGCCCAGCCCGGTCCAAAGATCACGCTGCGGGAGCGATTCTGGACAGCGCGTTGATGAGCCTATCGTACGCGTCGCCGTCGTGTTCATCGGTGAGGTTGGCCAACAGTTTGTGCACCAACCTCATCAGCCGGCGCCTGGGCAGCCCGTAGGTGGTGCACAGCCGCATCACCGTCGGGTTGCCGATCAGTTTCACGAAGATGGTGCCCAGCCGGTAGTAGCCACCCCAGGCGGCCCTGACCTGGTCGGCGTAGGTGCCCAACGACAGCTCCGCACCGCGGCTGCCGAAGCCGCGGGCGTGCGCGTCGGCGATCGACCGGGCGGCCATCTCCGCCGACTCCATCGCGTAGCTGATGCCCTCGCCGTTGAACGGGCTGACCATGCCGGCCGAGTCGCCGAGCAGCAGCAGTCCGTCCTGGTAGATCGGCTTGCGGTTGAACGCCATCGGCAACGCGGCTCCGCGAATGGGTTGCAGCCGGTTCGCCTCCCGAAATCCCCATTCCTCGGGGGTGTTGTCCAGCCAGCGCCGCATCAGGTCGCGGTAGTCGGTCTTGCCGAACGCACTGCTGGTGTTGAGCATGCCCAGGCCGGCGTTCACGGTGCCGTCGCCCATCCCGAAGACCCAGCCATAGCCGGGCAGCAGGTTGGACTCGCCGGGCCGGCCGTCCCACAGCTGCAGGTAGCTCTCCATCCACTCCATCTCGTGGCGTGGGCTGGTGTAGTAGCTGCGCACCGCCACCCCCATCGGACGCCGGGGGTCGTGCTCGCGTCCCAGCTGCACACCCAGCCGCGCGGAGTTGCCGTCGGCGCCGACCACGATCGGGGCGCGGTAGCTGCGTCCGGACGCGTCGGTCACCCCCAGCACCCGTTGGCTGCGCTCGTGCAGGATCGGCCCGGTGACCCGGACGCCGGTGTGCAGCCGGGCGCCGGCCTCGACCGCGGTACCGGCCAGCAGGTCGTCGAAGACCGAGCGCGGGCAGACCAGCCCGTAGTCGGGGAAGTCGGCCAGTTCGGGCCAGGGCATGTCGAACGGCTCGGGACGTGCGCCGTAGACCCGCAGCCCCTTGTTGTGCAGCCATCCGGCCTGCGGGCTGGTATCGATGCCCAGCCGAACCAGCATCCGCACCGCGCGGGGGGTCAGGCCGTCACCGCACACCTTCTCGCGGGGGAACTCGGACTTCTCCAGCAGCAGCACGTCGAGGCCCTGCCGGGCCAGGAAGGTGGCCGCCGAGGAGCCGCCCGGGCCGGCACCCACGACGATGACGTCGGCGTCCTGCTCTTGTTGCGGACCAGCCAGGGACATGGTCGAGGCGCGTGGTCCGGCGATGCCGGGTGGCCGTGCGGGGTCGGACAAAATGGGCACCTCCTTGCCGATTGGCTCCGGGCAGTCTATCCACATCGTCCGGCCGCGCTACCGACGCCCTGCTCAGCGCGACGATGGTTCGCCGCCGGGCCAGTCGGGTAGCGTTCTGGGGATGATCGTCAATCCCGGGTCATCGCGACTGCACGCCGCCACGATTTCGATTCCCGACCCGGGTCTGCTGACCGACTTCCTCGGCCCGCGGGACGTCGCCTTCCTGCGCGGCCGGGAGGGATTCGTCGGGCTCGGGCAGATCGCGCGGTTCGAGACCGACTCGATGCTCGCCGCCGACGAGTGGTGGTCGCAGTTGGCCGCCACCATCGAGAACGAGTCGGAGATGCCCGGCCGGTACGGCACCGGACCGCTGGCCTGCGGCAGCTTCTGCTTCGACCCGGGCAACACCGAGTATCGGTCGGTGCTGGTGGTGCCAGAACTGATCATCGGCCGCCGGGGTGGCAAGTGCTGGCTCACCCGCCTGGGCTACGACCGGGTCACCCCCGAGCTGCCGGAGCGGGTCAGTCCGCCCAGACCCCCAGTCGGCCTGCGGTTCAGCCAGGGCAGTCTCAGCGAATCGGAGTGGATGGGCCGGCTGCGCGAGCTGACCGGGCGGATCCGGGACGGCGAGGCCCGCAAGGTGGTGCTCGCCCGCGACATCGTCGGCGAGGCGGACCGGCCGCTGGACCCGCGCTGGCCGCTCCGCGAACTGCTGAGCAGCTACGGCGGATGCTGGACCTACCTGATCGAGGGCCTGGTGGGGTCGACCCCCGAGATGCTGGTGCGCCGCCGCGACGGGCTGACCGGCTCGCGGGTGCTGGCCGGCACCATCCCGAGGGTCGACGGCGTCGACGACGTGCAGCAGGCGGCTCGGCTGGTGTCGTCGATCAAGGACCTCGAGGAGCACCGGCTGGCGGTCGAGTCGGTGGTGTCGTCGCTGCGCGGGCTGCTGACCGCGATGCACGTCCCCGAGGCACCCTACGTGCTGACGCTGCCAAACGTGATGCACCTGGCGACCGACGTGACCGGGGTGTCGGCGCAGCAGCACAGCACCCTGCGGTTGGCGCAGGCCGCCCACCCGTCGGCGGCGGTGTGCGGGTCGCCCACCGACGTGGCCCGGCGGCTGATCGCCGAGCACGAGCAACTCGATCGGGGACGCTTCGCCGGCCCGGTCGGCTGGATGGACACCCAGGGCGACGGCGAGTGGGCGATCGCGTTGCGCTGCGGACAACTGGAGGGCCCCGACCGGAACCGGATCCGGCTGTACGCCGGGGCCGGGGTGGTGGCGGCGTCCAACCCGCACACCGAACTGGTAGAGACCGAGGCCAAGCTGGCGCCGATGAAGTCGGCGCTGCGCGGCAGCTGGTGACCCACCGCGCTGGCCGTCCCGGCCGGCCGCGTCCCCGGACGATTATCCTGATCTGGTGCCGGCTACCCGATTCACCCCGGACAAGGGACCTCTCCTGCGCTCCCTGTCAGCCACCGGCGCCACCGTCGCCCTGGCCATGTCGTGGGTAGCCCTTTCCCCAAGTCTGCTGCCACGCAGCTGGTGGGCCAGCGGGCTGACGGTGGCGGTGTCCAGCATCTTCGGGTACGCAGTCGGCACCCTGCTGCAGACGGCGTGGATCGCGCTCACCCGGGCCTCCACGCTGCGGGTCAGTATCGACCCGGTGTGGGGCCGCTGGTTGCGGCGGAGCTGGTTCGCGCTGCTGGTCGCGACCACCTTGTGGTCGTGGGTGGCCAACGTACACCGGCAGGACCGGCTGGAAGCCCTGGTAGGCGTACCCTCGGCCGGTTGGGCCGGCCAGACCGGGGGCCTGCTGCTGGGTGCGGTGCTGTTCGCGGTGCTGCTGGGGGTTGCTCGCGGCGTCCGGAAGCTGGCGAGTTGGCTGAGCCACCGGTTCGCCGTCGTGCTGCCAGGCTGGCTGGCCCCGATCAGCTCGCTGGTCGTGGTGGGGCTGCTGGTCGTCGCGGTCACCAACGGGGTGGTCGTCCGACCGCTCCTGGAGACCATCATCGAATGGTCCGCGACCGCGAACCGGACCCCCTGGGACAACCGGGTGCCACCCATCGAGCCGACCCGGTCGGGCAGCCCGGCGTCCTGGGAGCGCTGGGACACCCTGGGCGCGCAGGGCCAGGCGGTGGTCGCCGACGGCCCCCGGGCCGCCGACATCGAGGCGGTCACCCACCGACCCGCCATCGAACCGATCCGCGCCTACGCCGCCATCGGCGACGACCGGGACATCGAGGCCACCGCCCGGGCGGTGGTCGCCGAGCTCGACCGGACCGACGCCTGGCAGCGGTCGTACCTGCTGGTCGCCACCGCGGTCGGCGAGGGCTGGGTCGAGGAGTACAGCCTGTCGTCGCTGGAGTACCTCACCGGCGGCGACTGCGCGTCGGCGTCGATGCAGTACTCCTTCCTGCCCAGCGGGCTGGCCTACGTGATCGACCGGGAGAGCCCGGCCCGGGCCGGCCGCGCGCTGTGGCAGGCGGTGCACCAGCGCTGGTCGCAGCTGCCGCCGGACGACCGCCCGGAACTGCTGGTCAGCGGTGAATCGCTGGGATCGTACGGCAGCCAGGCGGCCTTCGACTCACCCGAGCAGTTGCTGACCGAGGCGGACGCCGCGGTCTGGGTCGGCACGCCGAACTTCACCCCGCTGTGGTCGCACCTCACCGAGAACCGCCGGCCGGGCTCCCCGGAGGTGGCGCCGGTGATCGACAACGGACGCCACATCCGCTTCATCACCACCCCGGCCGAACTGGCGCACGACCACTACGGCGGCACCTACCTGCCGTGGCAGGACCCGCGGGTGGTCTACGTCCAGCACGCCTCCGACCCGGTGGTCTGGTGGTCGGTCGACCTGCTCTGGCGGGAACCGGACTGGGCGAGGGAACGCGCCGGCCACGACGTGGACGCCTCGATGCGCTGGCGTCCCTGGGTGACGTTCTGGCAGCTGATGCTCGACATGCCGGGCGCGCTCGATCCGGACGCCGGACACGCGCACAGCTACCGTTCGGTGCTGGTGCCGGTGTGGAATGCGGTTCTGGGCCAGCCCGCCGACGCCGACGAGGTGGCCCGGATTCAGCAGGCGATCAGCGCCTCGATCGTGCCGCGCTGACCCGGCGCCCTGACCCGGTCGGGTCGGGTCCGGGTCAGGTGACGCCGCGGGGCAGCAGGTCGAGCCGATCGGCCACCCGGACGGCGTCGCGTCGGCTGCTCACCCCCAGCTTGCGGTTGATCGACTTGAGGTGCTGCTTGACGGTGTTCACCGAGATGCCGAGCGCTTGGGCGATCTCGAGGTTGGAGCTCAGCGTGGGCAGGAACGCCAGCACCGATCGCTCCCGCTCGGTCAGCGGTTCGCCGCTGGGCAGTGCGACCGGCGCGGCGCTGGTCGGTGCGGCGGTCGCCCGGGCGTCGGCCAACAGCTGGGTGACGAAGTCACGGTGGCTGCCGACGACCTGCAGGTGACGACGCAGCAGCACGGGCAACCGTCCCTGCAGACCGGCGAACGGTTGCCGTACACCGTCGGCGACGGCGCGGTCCAGCCCCCGGCTGATGGCATCGATGGCGGACGCGTAGTGCCGCAGGGCGTCCTCGGCCAGACCCACCAG
>NZ_JBASCI010000248.1:0-5707 GCF_049651565.1 Brooklawnia sp. | reverse complement strand
GGTCCGCGTCCTCGGGCAGGCCCAGGCGGACGGTCGCACCGGTACCGTCGCCGCCGACGATCCGGACGGCCTGCTCGGCCTCCTCCGGCGGCAGCGGCAACCCCGACACCCGCGCCTGGGACAGCAGCGACAGCTCGCGCAAGCTGTGCGCCGAGGTCTGGATGCGTTCGATCCCGCCCAGGATCGGCTCGGCGCCCTGCCTGGGCTTGTCGCGCAGCAGTTTCTCGAGACCCTCCAGCACCCCGCGAACCTTCAGCGTCGCGGCCCGCGAGCCGAACTGGAGCTGGATGAACCGGCTGAGGCCGAGCAGACCGCTCTGCTGGACGAGCCGGGCGGACAGCTCCGACGAGTCGGTCGCCCCGGCCCGGATCAGCGAGGTGGCCAACCGGACGCCGAACAGGCCGAACCGCACCAGCAGCTCACGCCGGTCGTCCTCGCTCAGGCTGATCACCTGGCTGGGCCGGACGAACCGGTCGGCGGAGACCAGCAGACCCTCGCGGTCCGCCCGGTCCAGGCCGGCCAGCTCCCGGAACGCGGCGAACTCGCTCTGCTTCAGGGTGCGGGCACCCTCTGCCAGCAAACCGGCCACCGGTATGACGCCGAGCACCAACGAGGCCAGGTCGCCGTCCCGTTCGTAGCGGCGGGCCACCTTCGCCGCCGAGAGCAGCGAGTCGATCCGACCCGAGCCGATCTCATCGGCCCGGGACAACACGGCAACCGCATTGACCGTCCGGGATGGCCCGGCCGCGGTGTCCCGGAAGGCTTCCAGGAACTTCAGGTCGGACGGGTGCAGGTGGCGCATCAGGTAGACGATCGCGTCCGCGGACGACGGCTGGTCGTCGGGCACCAGGAAGGCGGTCGACTTCTCCGAGATGCCCTGGGACAGCGACGCGATGCCCGGGGTGTCGATCAGCAGCACCTCCTTGAGCGCCGAGATGGGCCAGCTGATGTCGATCCGGTCGACGTCCTCAGGTGACAGCCCGCCGAGTTCGAGGACGAGTTTGCCGTTCACCCGCCGGATCGGCATCCGTCGCGGTTCACCCTCGACCAGGTGCAGCGTGATCGACGGGGTGTCGCCGTAGCGGTACCAGGTCACCACCCGGGTGCACTCGCCGGCGTCGGTGGGGGCGATCTGTTCGCCGAGCAGTGCGTTCAGCAGGGTCGACTTGCCCGCCTTGACGATGCCGGCCAGCGCGACCCGAAGTGGTTCGGTCAGCCGGGCCTCCAGGTCGACCAGCAGGGCGGTCGCCTCGGCGTCCCCGCGATACAGTTCGCGGGCGGCCTGCACCAGTTCGGTTGCCCCGGTCAGCAGCGGCGAGTTCACCGACCGATGACCTCCTTGGCGCGCACCGGCGCCAGTTGGGGCAGGTTGGCGTGCAACTGCTCGAGCTGTCGTAACTGGGTCTGCAGCAGCTGCAGCCGCTTCTCGCGTTCCTCGGTGTACGAGCCGGCCGCCTGCTTGGCCGCCAGCACGGCCTCGGACAGCGAGCGATGCAGTTCGTCGGCGATCGACCCGAAGTGGTCGCGGGCGGTGCGCTGCACCATCCGGAGCCGGTCCTTCAGCTCCTTCGAGACCTGGAAGGTGACCTCTTCGATGTAGCGCCGCACGATGTTCTTGGCCTCGAACCGGCGCCGGGTCAGCCGGTTGCTCATGTCCTCGCGGTAGGCGCGGCGGCCGACTAGGACGCCGGCCAGCAGCGACAGCGGGTTGATCAGCGACAGCCCGATCAGGCCGGTCGCCAGACCGACCATCAGCACGCCGCCGTACGATCCGCGGACGCCGATGTAGATCTTCTCGCCGGCGCTCATCGTGCCCGGGTCGAAGCCGGGCAGCGCCTCGACCGGGTCGAGGACGCCGTCGGTACTGCCCACCTCGATCTGGGGCAGCGAGGTCTCGCCGGCCACGAACAGCTCGGCCACCTCTTCGGTAAGCCAGCGGGAGCGTTCGTCGGTCCAGACGAACGTCTCGGAGATTGCCGCGGCGACCCGCTGGTCGATCCACTCCGAGATCTGCTCCCAGATGGGGCCGGGGTCGCCCTCGTCGATCGCCTGTTCGGCCTCCCGCTGCACCCGGCGCAGCCGGTCGCGCAGGTCGTGTTCCATGTCGGAGATCAGGTCTGCCATGCCGTCCGAGAGGGCCACCTGCCACTTGGAGGTGCGGCTGCGGAACTCCTCGGCGCGGGCCTTGGCGTGCTCCAGCTCGGCGATCAACCGGGGGGTGTCCTCGGGGTGCAGGATTGCGCTCAGTTCGGAGCGCAGCGAAACCGTCATCTGCTCGGTGACGAACGCCAGGTCGTGCACCGCAGCGCGGGCGTTGATCAACTCGGCCTTGGCCAGCACGTCGTTGCGCAGGTGCGCGACCAGGGACGGGAACCCCGACTCGGTGTTGAGCTCACGGCTCTGTTCGGACGCCGCCAGCAGCCGCAGGTCACTGGAGACCGGGAACAGCGGCATCTCGCCGACGTGGCGCAGGTGGCGCCGATCGATGCGTTCGATCTCGCGCCAGTCCGGGTACAGGTCGGTCTTGGCCAGTACGCCGGCGACGTTCGGGGAGATCCGCATCGCATGCTTGAGCAACTGCACCTCGGGCTCGGTGAGCTCCTGGGACGCGTCCGAGACCACCAGCACCGCATGCGCGGATGCCAGCGCCGACAGCGTGGTGAGCGCGGTTGACGAGTCGATCCCGCCGACGCCCGGCGAGTCGACCAGCCGCAGACCGCCCTTGAGGATCTCTCGCGGGATCAGCACCTCGGCGCCGACCAGCTTCCGTTCGTTGCCCGGATTGCCGTGCTCGGAGACGTACTCGGCAAGTTCCTCCATTGGGACGGGGATGCGTTCAACTTTCGCAGCTGGGTCATCGCCGTCGCCGACCCGCTTGATCACGTAGGCGGAAGGTTCGGGGGCGTAGCCAACGGCGGTGGGCACGCTGGTGGCCACGTCATCGTCGATCGGGCAGACCGGCGCGTTGACCAGGGCGTTGATCAGCTTGCTCTTGCCCTGCTTGAACTCGCCCACGACCACTACCCGGATGGCCGGGTCGAGCAGCCGGGAGTGGGTCTGCTGGAGCCGCTGGACCAGGTCGGCGCGGCCCACCTGTCCCGCCATCCTGCCGACCTGTTCCACCAGGCCGACGAGCACCTCCGGTTTCGGCGCCTGGCTTGCCGGGTCGAGCGGCTGCCCGGTTTCGGCGGGTTCGCCTCGTCTGGCCGCTGCGGCACTGCTTGCACCACGTTGACGCTCGGCCGCAACTCGGTCAGTCATGCATACTCCTCCACCATCGCGGGGCCCGGCATACCAAATTCATTGAACCATGAAGGGCAATCAAAGGCCACGGCCCGGCCACCCTGCGCGGGTGACCGGGCCATGAGTTCTCAGTCAGCGGAAAATCAGAAGATCTCGAAGTCGGTCTCGACCTCGCCGCCGTTGCTGGCAGCGCCGGGGCTGAAGATGTTGCCTTCGTTCTCCCACTCCCAGCTGTTGTTGAAGGTGGAGTCGATCTCGGTGGTGAAGGAGTCCTCGATCTGGAAGGAGTCGCTCACCGAGGTGTTGTACTGGGTCCAGTCGGAGAAGTCGTTGAACGAATCCTCGAACTCAACGTCGACCTCGAGCTCGTAACGCTCCGAGAAGTCGTTGAACGAGTCGTTGATGGTCGTGGTGATGTACTCGTTGCCGATGTTGACATCGCCGATCCGAACGTCGACCACCGAGTTGTCGATCGACACGTCGCCGCCGGCCGCGATCGAGTCGTCACCGAAGGCCACGTTCGCGCTCTGGCTGAACGCCTGGGCCACGCCGCTGCCGTCGCCGGTGTTGATGACCTGGTTGACCGACTGGTCGAACTGCAGGGAGCGGTTGTCGATGTTGATCTCGAGCTCTTCGATGCCGCCCTTGCCGCCACCGTGACCGTAGGCGCCCTTGACCGCTGCCGCCGCCGAGCCGCCACCGAGGAAGCTCTCGAAGTTGAACTCAGCGTTGCCGGCCTGGTACTGCCGCACCCCGACGGTGGTGGAGTAGTCGTTCAGCGTCTGGGTGTTGAACGAGCTGGTGATGTTGAACGAGTCCTGGTTGCGCACCGAGTTGTCGGTGTTGTCGTTGAACGAGTCATTGAGCTCGACCTCGACGTCCACGTTGGTGGAGCTGTCCTCGTTGAAGGAGTCCTCGATGTCCACGTTGGTGGAGCTGTCCTCGTTGAACGAGTCCTCGATGTCCACGTCGACGGAGTTGTCGGACTGGTCGCGGTTGTCGTTGAAGGAGTCCTCGATGTCGACCTCGGTCTCGGTGGACTGGTCGCGGTTGTCGTTGAAGGAGTCCTCAACATCAAGATTGTCGGAGTTGTCGTTGAAGGAGTCCTCGACCTCGACGTCGACGTTGGTCTCGGTGGAGTTGTCGTTGTTCGAGTTGACGTCATTGTTCGACAGCACGTCGTCGGTCTCCACGTCAACGACGGTGTTGTTGTTGCCCGAGTCGACAACGTTGTCCGACAGGATGTCGTCAGTCTCCACGTCAACGACGGTGTTGTCGTTGCCCGAGTCGACGATGTTGTCCGAGAGCACGTCTTCAACGTCGACGTTGGTCTGCAACCCGAGGAGGTTCACGTTCTCGTCAGCCATGGTGTTTGCCTTTCCACTTTTCGATCCCGAGTGGTCTCTTGGTGACAATCCTGAACGCGCCGGAGGATCCAGACATCGGGGCTCATCCCGGAGCGTCGAACCCCCCATACGGGGATTCGGATAGGGGTTCGCGGGGATCCGATCGGGGATAGGGGCTCGTGGCCGGCCACTGTGGCCCCAAAACCCGATCGGGACGGCTCACACCTGCGAGGTGATGACCTTCATGTACTGGGCCCGCTCGAACGCTGCGGGATCGGAGACCCGGTCGGCGCTCATCGAACCCTGCAGTTGCTGTACCGACTCGTAGTCGTGCTCCACCAGCCAGGTCTGCAGGTCGTGGAGCATCCGGCCAAGCCGGCCCGGCCCGTGCTGGATGACCGCAGAGGTGGTGCAGGCCACGTCCGCACCGACCAGCAGCGCCTTGACGGCGTCCAGACCGGAGTGCACCCCGGTGGTTGCCCCGAGCGACAGGTTCGGCCGCTGGGCGCGCAGGATCCCGATCCAGCGCAGCGGGAAGCGCAACTCCTCCGGGGTGGACAGCGCCAGCCGGCTGGTCAGCGCCAGGCCGTCCAGGTCGACCTCGGCGCCGTAGAAGCGGTTGAACAGCACCAGTCCGTTGGCGCCGGCGTCCTCGGCCCGCCGCGCGAAGCTGCTCAGGCCGGTGATGTGCTGGGAGAGCTTGACCGCCAGCGGCACCTCGATCTGCGCCCGCACCATCGAGATGATGCGCAGGTAGCGCTCCTCGACCTCGGCCGATGACTCGTCAGGGTCTGTGTTGACCGAGTAGAGGTTCAGCTCGATGGCGTCGGCACCGGCGTCGGCGAGCAGCCGGGCGTACCTCGCCCAGTCGCCGGGACGCGTCCCGTTCACGCTGGCCAGCACCGGGACCTGCAAGGCGGCCTTGGCCTTGCGGAGCAGCTGGAGGTGGCGCTGCGGGCCCAGGTTCTCCCAATCGATGTCAGGCAGCGGCGCCGAGGCGAACTCGGCGAAGTTCACCCCGGTGTCCTGCAAGGTCAGGGCAGCCAACTCCTCGGCCTCCACCTCTTCCTGGAACAGGCTGGGCAGCACCACCGCGCCGGCGCCGGCGTCCTCCAGGG
>NZ_JBASCI010000247.1:0-27007 GCF_049651565.1 Brooklawnia sp. | reverse complement strand
CACCATGAGGATGACGATCGCAATCTTGGCGATGATCCCGACCGCGAACAGCGCAGCGTAGCCCGATTCGACCCGCTCGTCGTTGGTGCGGGTGGTGGCGAACGCCAGAATGGCCGGCTGCCCGATCAGGCCGGCGAAACCGCCCATCACCCGTTGCGCTGACAGTCCCAGCAGCCGGCCGCCGAGCAGGAACGCCCCGGCTGTGGCGAGCACGACCACCGCCGCCAACGCGCCGAGCTTGGCCCCGGTGAGGGTGAACATCGACTCGGCGAAGGCGGTTCCGTTCGCCAGGCCAACGGCGGCCAGGAAGAGCAGCAACCCCAGCTGGCGGATGGTCAGGTTGGCGGCCTGCGGCAGGTCCCACTGCAGCGGGCCGGTGCGGTGGATGCCACCGAGCACCATGCCGACGACCAGCGGGCCGGCTGCGGTGCCCAACGAGAAGCTCACCCCACCGGGCAGCGGGATGCTGATCAGGCCAAGCAGCAGCCCGGCAGCCAGCCCGACCGAGAAGGCCAGCGCATCGATCTCGCTGATCTTGCGCTCGGAGTCGCCGAAGAAGTTGGCGGCGTCCTCCATCCGCTCCCTCGGCACCACCGCCAGCACCCGGTCGCCGGGCTGCAGGACGAGGTTGTCGGCGGCCACCATGTCCAGGTCGCCGCGCTTGATGCGGGTGATGGTCCCTCCGAAGCGCTGCGGGAAGTCCAACTCCGGGACCGTCTTGCCGACCAGCTTCGGGTCCGACACCAGGAAGCGGCGGAAGTCGACGTCGGCCCGGTCGTGGGTCAGTGCGGTGCGCGCGGGGCGACCGAGCGCGTCGGCAGCGGCCTGCACCGCGTCGTTGGGCCCCACCACCAGGACGGTGTCACCCTCGGTCAACTGGTCGCCGGGCTGGATCACCCGGGTCCGGCTGCCCCGACGCAGGTAACTCAGCTTGACCTCCTGCTCCTTCCAGCCCGGCACGTCGTCGATGGCCATCGGGTGGTCGACCACCACCGACATGCTGTCGATGCCGGCACCGGCCAGCGACGCGGTGTCGCGTCGGGCGGGCCATTCGCGGCCGATCCCGAGCGCCACCATGATGATGGCGAGTACCACGCCGACCGGGTACGCCAGCGCGTAGCCGACCGCCACCAGCGGGTCGTCGCCAGCCGCCCGGGACGCCGCGGCCAGCGCCGGTGTCGAGGTCAGGGCACCGGAGTAGGCGCCGGCGATGCCGGCCACGTCGACGCCGAGCACTGCACCGGCGATCAGAGCCACCACCCCGACCACGACCAGCGCCAGCACCCCAAGCCCCATCAGCGGCCACTGGGTGCGCAGGTCGCGCAGGAAGGTGGACCCGGCCGCCAGTCCGACGGTGTAGACGAACAACGCCAGTCCCAGGCTCTGCAGGATGCCCAGCGACTCCCCGATCCTGGGGTCGAGGGTGCCCACCGCCAGACCGATGAACAGCGCGCCGGCGGCACCGAACTTCAACGGTCCGAACGGGATCTGGCCGACGGCGGCGCCGGCGGCCAGCACGAGCATCACTGCCAGCAGCGGGTTGGCAACAAGGATCTCGACCACCGGGGTTCTCTCTTTCGTGCGTTGCCGAAACGTGGCAGAAATTCTGCCCGTTTTACTGGAGTTCAGGCCGGACGCGTGGCAAGATTAGTCCACGGTCGATTCCGGTGGTCCCCCCGGCCACTGACGTACGACTGCAGGTCGAGGCTCGCGTCTCAGGGGGTGGGTGCGCGGGCCTCGACCTTTGCTTTCTACCAATTGGGGAAGCGGCCCAGTCCCCCGCACCCGGCAAGGTGTGCCCCCGGTTCCGGTACAGACACCTGCTTGCGGGCACGGCATCGTTGCCGGCCACCGGCCAACGCCGGGGAATACCCGCCTGTGACGGCGCGTTCCACCGACAGTACGAAAAACGTCGATTACAGGAGAAATCTAATGGCCACCGTCACCATCACCAGTGAGAACCTGGATGAGACGCTTCGTGACAACGACATTGTCTTCCTCGACTTCTGGGCCGACTGGTGCCGGCCCTGCCATCAGTTCGCACCGGTCTATGAGCAGGCCAGTGAGAACCACACCGACATCACCTTCGGCAAGATCGACACCGAGGACCAGCAGGAGCTGGCTGGTGCGGCCGGTATCACGTCCATCCCCACGCTGATGATCTTCCGTGGCGGCATCCCCGTCTTCTCCCAGGCCGGCGCGCTGCCCGCGTCCGCGCTGGAGAGCCTGGTCGAGCAGGTGCGTGCCCTCGACATGGACGAAGTGCGCCGCAAGGTGGAGGAGATGAACGCCGCCGACGCCGAGGAGCGGGCTGCCCACAACAACTGATCGGACCCACGCGCGGGCTGCTCCAGCTGCGATGTCCTAAGATCGCAGCTGGGCGCCCGCGCTATCGTCGGGTAGCCGTGGACCGCTCCACGCGACCGGGCATGGCCGTGTACCGAGCCGGTCGGCACCGGAAGGAGGCCCCGATGGGTTGGCTGCACGACATCGAGCGCAGGCTCGAGAACGTGGTCAACGGCGTATTCGCGCGTGCTTTCCGCAGCGAGGTGGAGCCGATCGAGATCGCCACCCGCCTCAGCAAGGAGCTCGACTCCCAGGCCAAGCTGCTGAACCGGGACAAGAAGCTGGTGCCGAACAACTTCACCGTTTTCCTCTCCCAACACGATTACGACGAGCTGGCTCCTATGGCGCGGGCGATCAACGATGACATCGTCCCCGAGATGCGCCGACACGCCGGTGAGCGCAAGTACGTCTTCAACGGCCCGATCCGCATCGACTACGCCTGCGATGAAACCCTGACGGTGGGGCGGTTCCGGGTCGAGTCGGAGGCGGTGGCCACGGTTGCCGAGACCGGCGGCGCGGCGTCCACCACAGCGATCAAGCGGGCACCGCTGGTGCTCGAGGTCAACGGCGTGCGGCACCCGCTGCTACCTCCCGGATTCACCATCGGCCGCGGCAGCGAGGCCGACCTGCGGATCAACGATCCTGGTATCTCCCGAAAGCACGCCCACATCATCGTCAAGCAGGACGCCACCGGCGACGTCGTGGTCAGCATCGAGGACCTCGGCTCCACCAATGGCGTGATAGTCAACGGCCAGCGGGTGACCAACGTGCCCTTGACCGACGGTTCGCGCATCGAGATCGGTTCCACCCGGATGCTCGTGCACTCACCCGTGGGGTCGTGACGTCGTGAGCTCGCTGCTGCTCGCCGCGCTCAAGGTGGCCTTCCTGTTGCTGATGTGGATCTTCATCCTGTTCGTGGTGACCACGGTACGTGCCGACCTGTTCGGACGCCGGGTCACCGCCGAGGAACTGGTCGCCGCCGACGAGCGGGCGTCCTCCCGGGGCCAGGGCAGCTTCCGCCGCAACAAGCAGCAGGCCACCGCACCGGCGGCGCCCACCCGGATCGGGATCACCACCGGCAGAGCGGCCGGCCGCAGCGCGGCACTACCGGAGGTGGGGCAGGAGATCACGCTGGGTCGGGCGGCGTCCTGCCAGCTCGATGTCGACGACGACTACGCCTCCAGCCGGCACGCGAAGATCTGGCGGGACGAGCACGGGTTCGTCGTCGAAGACCTCCGCTCGACCAACGGCACCTACGTGAACGGCCACCAGATCAGCCAGCCGACCCGCATCGAGGTGGGGGACGTTATTCGCATCGGGCGTTCCCAGATGCAGCTGGAGGGCTAGATGGCGTTCTCGCTCAGGGCCCGGGCGCATTCCGAGATCGGCCTGGTTCGCGACAACAACCAGGACTCCGCCTACGTCTCCCCCAGCATGATCCTGGTGGCCGACGGCATGGGTGGCGCCGCGGCCGGCGACCTCGCCAGCTCGGTTGCAGTCCGTGAGATGCGCCGGGTCGACGACCAGAACCGCTCCGACTCCGGCGGCGAACGGCTGGTCGGCGAGCGCATGCTGGAGGCCCTCAGCGGGGCGCTGACCAGGGCGAACGACAAGATCGCCGACCTGGTCGCCAACGACCGGGCACTGGAGGGCATGGGCACCACGGTGTGTGGCGCGATGTTCTCCGGCACCCAGTACGGCATCTGCCACATCGGCGACTCGCGCGGCTACCTGGTGCGCGACGGCGAGTTCCGGCGGCTGACCACCGACCACTCGTGGGTGCAGTCCCTGGTCGACGAGGGCAAGATTACCGAGCAGGAGGCGGCCGAGCACCCGCACCGGTCGCTGCTGCTGAAGGTCCTCAACGGTCAACCGAGCCACACCGCCGACTACGAACTGCTGGACGCCCAACTCGGCGACCGGCTGCTGTTCTGCTCCGACGGGTTGTCGGCGATGGTGGACGACGACGTGATCGAGCGACTGCTGACCGGGTCGGACGACCTGGACGCCGTGGTCCGTTCGCTCACCGACGCGGCCCGGTCGGCCGGCGGCCTGGACAACATAACCGTGGTCGTCGCCGATGTGGTCGAGCCGGACGAGGCCCTGGAGACGGTCCAGCCGCGCGTCCTGGGGGCGGCCGAGACCATGAAGATCCCCAAGGTCGAATCGACCGGCATCATCGCCGAGCTCAAGGAGGACACCCGCCGCCTGCCCATCATCCGGTCGGTGCTTGGCGGGTCGTCGACCGCCGCCGAGGGCGCCACCACCCAGCCCCCACCGGTTGCCGCCGCACCGGCGGGCGCGACACCGGCATCGGTCGACCAGCCGCCGGCCGGGCTGATCGACCCGGACGCCTTCGAATCCATCCGTTACAGCCCGCACGTGCCGTCCCGGGGACGCCGGTTGCTGCCGGTGATCACCACAATCCTGGCCGTGCTGGCGGTCGGGTTGGCGGTCATCCTGGGCGGCCGCGCCTACGTCAACGGCCAGTACTTCATCGGGCCGGACGACCTGCGGGTGGCGGTCTACCAGGGCGTTCCCGAGCAGATCCTGGGCCAGGAATTGTGGACCAAGCTCGAGACCAGCCCCATCCGGGTCGCCGACCTGCCGCCCTACTACGCCGGCCGCGTCGAGCAGCGCGAAC
This sequence comes from Brooklawnia sp., assembly GCF_049651565.1. GTDB lineage: Bacteria > Actinomycetota > Actinomycetes > Propionibacteriales > Propionibacteriaceae > Brooklawnia. The sequence continues at coordinate 22,017 of NZ_JBASCI010000247.1, read as the reverse complement.
TGCGTTACGGCTCACTCGACGAGGCCCACGAGGAGCTGGCGAACCTGGGACGGATGGCCGAACGCTGCATCGCTGAGCGCGCTCAGCGCGCGGCCACCGCGTCCCCATCGCCCCCGGGGGGCGAGGACGGCAGCGCTGGCCCGACCGGCGAGTCGCCGAACAGCGCCGACGGCGAGGCTGCCTCGGCCGCTGCGACCAGCCCGGGCGCAATGACGCGTCCCAGCCCAACCGGAACCCCCACCGGGACAACCTCCCCCCGCCCAGATCTGGAGGCGTGCGGATGATGGCCAGCGAAACCGCCCAACCAGTCGTGGTCTACCGGAAGCGGCGCAACGCCGAACTGGGCCTGTGTCTGGTGGCCAGCCTGTTCGGCATCGGTGGTTGGCTCACCACCCACCTGAACCGGGACGGCGAGATCCCCAGCAACGCCATCGTGGTGAGCGCGGTCTGGCTGGCGTTGTGCCTGGCCGCCCACCTGGCCGTCCGGTTCCGGGCCCCCTACGCCGACCCGGTGATCCTGCCGTGCGTGCTGGCCCTCAACGGGCTCGGCCTGGCCATGATCCACCGAATCGACATCGGCTTCGACCCGCCCGACAGCGCGGCGGTGATGCAACTGGTCTGGACCGGTCTGGGGATCGTGCTGTTCGCGCTGATCCTGACCTTCCTGCGCGACTACCGGATCCTGGAGGGGTTCCCGTACGTGCTCTTCCTGGTCGGCATGGTGTTGCTGCTGTTGCCGCTGGTGCCGGGCCTGGCCTCACCGCGCAACGTCGAGAACGGCTCGCAGATCTGGATTCAGGTCTTCGGCTACTCCTTCCAGCCCGCCGAGATCGCCAAGATCGTGCTGACGTTGGCGTTCGCGTCCTACCTGACCGCCAACCGCGACCTGCTGCAGCTGGCCGGTCGCCGGGTGTTCGGCTTCCAGTTGCCGCGGCTGCGTGACCTGGTGCCGATCGGGGTGATGTGGGCCGCCGCGGTGGTGGTGCTGGTCTTCCAGAACGACCTGGGCACCTCGATGCTGTTCTTCGGCCTGTTCGTGATGATGCTGTTCGTCGCCACCAGCCAGATCCGCTGGGTAGTGATCGGGCTGGGTGCGTTCGCCGTCGCTGCGGTGCTGATCAGCCAGGTGGCACCGCACGTGGCCACCCGGGTGACCAGCTGGCTTGACCCGTTCAGCGACTACGACCGCAACTACCAGATCATCACCGCCCAGTACGGGATGGCCTGGGGTGGCCTGTTCGGACGCGGTTGGGCCGAGGGCCGGCCGGGCCTGACGCCGGTGGCCAGCTCCGACTTCATCTCGGCCGCCATCGCCGAGGAACTCGGCCTGGTCGGGCTGATCGCGGTGCTGCTGATCTACCTGCTGATGGTCGCCCGCGGGCTGCGGGTGGCGCTGACCTCGACGGTGATCTACGGCAAGCTGCTGGCCGCCGGATTCAGCTTCATCTTCGCGCTGCAGACCTTCGCGATCATCGGCGGCGTCACCCGGCTGCTGCCGTTGACCGGTCTGACCACACCGTTCCTCAGCCAGGGCGGCAGCTCGTTGATCGCCAACTGGATGATCGTGGCCCTGCTGATGCTGATCAGCCACCAGGCCAGGCGCCCGGCCACCAAGGCGGGCCCGGTGGAGGTCGACCTCAGCGACATGCCGACATCGGTGATCGACCTGCAAGGTGGTGCCAGGCCGTGAACCGTTCGATCCGGGGCGTGGCCATGGTGGCCATCGCGATGTTCCTGGCGCTGATGCTGAACGTGACCATCAGCTACTACGTCCGCACCGACGACCTGCTGAACGACCCGCGCAACGTCCGGGTCCGGGACGAGCAGTTCGGCGGCCCGCGCGGCCCGATCCTGGCCGCCAACACCCCGGTCGCGGAGAGCATCGAGACCGGAAGCCGTCCCTACGAGCACCAGCGGCAGTACCTGGACGGCCCGCTGTATGCGCCGGTGACCGGCTACTACTCCTACATCTTCGGACGCACCGGACTTGAGCAGACCTACAACTCCGAACTGCTGGGCCAGTCCGACGCCCAGTTCACCCAGCGGATCCTGGACACGCTGTCCGGGCGCCAAACCGGCGGTGGCCAGGTGCAGACCACCATCGTGCCGGTGGTGCAGCAGGCGGCCTGGGACGCGCTCGGCAACCGGGACGGCGCCGTGGTCGCCCTCGACTACACCACCGGCGCGATCCTGGCCTGGGTGAGCAAGCCCAGCTACGACCCGAACTCGTTGGCGAGCCTCGACTTCCCCGCCACCCAGCAGGCCTGGGACCAACTGACCAGCGACCCGACCAACCCGCTGAACGACCGGGCGACCAAGGAGATCTTCGCCCCCGGTTCGACGTTCAAGCTGGTCACTGCCGCCGCCGCCCTGGAGAATGGTTACACCCCGCAGACCATGATCGACACCCCGCAGGAGTTACCGCTGCCCGGCACCCTGATCACGCTGCCCAACCTGGCCGCCTGCGGCAACACCCAGCAGTCGCTCGACAACGCCCTGACGCTGTCGTGCAACACCAGCTTCGCCAACATCGCCCTCGACCTGGGCACCGACGTGCTGCGCGAACAGTCCCAGGCCTTCGGCTTCGACTCGGCGTTCGAGGGCGACGTCCAGTCGGCCGCCAGCAACTTCCCGGACGATCCCGACCCCGCCCAGCTGGCGATGAGTTCGATCGGGCAGTTCGAGGTGGCAGCCACCCCGCTGCAGATGGCGGTGGTCGCCGGCGCGATCGCCAATGGGGGCACCGTGATGGAGCCGTACGTGGGCGAGGAGGTCCGCAACGCCAACCAGCGGGTGCTGTCCCGCCACGACCCGACCGAGGTCGGGCAGGCGATGAGCCCGGCCAACGCCGCGCTGCTGGCCGAGATGATGACCCACGTGGTGCAACGCGGTACCGGCACCCAGGCCCAGATCCCGGGCCTTACCGTCGGCGGCAAGACCGGAACCGCCGAGACCACCCCGGGCGCCGCCTCCCACTCCTGGTTCGCCGGCTACGTGGCCGAGAAGAACGTCGCCGTCGCGGTCTACCTGGCCGAGGAACTTCCGGGCGCCACCGCCACCCCGGTGGCCCGAGCCGTGATGGAGGCAGTGCCATGAGCCACCGATCGTCCGGAACCTTCGGAAGTTGTTGGAAGGGGAGCAGAAGATGACCGACGATCCGATCGTGCTGGGCGGTCGATACCAGCTCGAAGCGGTCATCGGGCGCGGCGGGATGGCCGAGGTCTGGCGGGCCCGTGACCTGCGGCTCGACCGGCTGGTAGCAGTCAAGCGGTTGCGTATCGACCTGGCCACCGACAGCACCTTCCAGGCCCGGTTCCAGCGGGAGGCCCAGGCGGCGGCCGGGCTGAACCACCCCAACATCGTCAGCGTCTACGACACCGGTGAGAAGGTCGACCCGGCGTCCGGCATCTCGGTGCCGTTCATCGTGATGGAACTGGTCGAGGGCCACACCCTGCGCGACGTGCTGCGGCAGGGTCGGGTCCTGCAGCCCGAGAAGGCGTTCGAGTACACCGTCGGGGTGCTGGACGCGCTCAGCTACTCGCACAAGCACGACATCGTGCACCGCGACATCAAGCCGGCCAACGTGATGATCACCCCGTCCGGCGAGGTCAAGGTGATGGACTTCGGCATCGCCCGCGCGGTCTCGGACACCTCGGCCACCATGACCCAGACCGCGGCGGTGATCGGCACCGCGCAGTACCTGTCCCCCGAGCAGGCCCGCGGCGAGCAGGTCGGCGCCCGCTCCGACATCTACTCCGCCGGCTGCCTGCTGTATGAACTGCTGACCGGCCGTCCCCCGTTCCTGGGCGACTCCCCGGTGAGCGTGGCCTACCAGCATGTCCGCGAGATGCCGATCCCGCCCAGCCAACTGGACGCCGACGTCACCCCGGAGATGGACGCGATCACCATGAAGGCGCTCGCCAAGAGCCCCGATGATCGCTACCAGTCGGCCAAGGCGATGCGCGACGACTGCTGGCGGCTGCTCAACGGGCAATCGGTCACCGCCCACCTGCCGGCGTTGGTGCCGGCCCCGATCGCCGACTCCCCCGGGCCCACCCGGGCGTTGCCGCCCGTCGACGAGGTGGAGCCCGACCCGGCCGGTGAGGACGCCGCGTACTTCGAGGAGGACGAGCCGGAACCCCGGCGTCGGGTCTCGCCGGCCACCGTGGTGCTGGTCGGGCTGCTGCTGCTGCTGCTCGGCGCGCTCGGCCTGTTCGCCTGGCGGCTGATGGCCGACCCGGGTAACAACGAGGTGCTGGTGCCGGCGGTGATCGGCTTCCAGGAGGAGGCCGCCGCCGAGTTGATCACCGGCGCCCAGCTCAACCCCCGGATCGAGCGGGTCACCGGGCCGGCCGAGGGCAAGGGCACCGTGATCGAGCAGTCGCCAGTCGGTGACACCTCGGTGCTGGTCGGCAGCACCGTCACCCTGACCGTCAATGATGGCCCACCGGTCTCGCTGATCCCGACCGGCCTGGTCGGCCTGCAGCAGGACCAGGCCATCGAACGGCTCCGTGAGGCCGGCTTCACCAAGATCGAACCGCTGCCGGCGCCGGCCAACCTCGACACCATGGACGCCGCAGAGGGCGAGGTAGTTCGGGTGAGCCCGGCGGAGGGCAGCGAACTGTCCACCGATGCGCAGGTCACCCTGTACGTGGCGTCCGGGATGACCCGGATGCCCGGCGGCCTGGTCGGCGAGCAGGCCTCGGACGCCCGGACCACCCTCACCGATGCCGGGTTCAGCAACGTCAGCGTGCAGCAGGTCGGGCTGGAGGAGGAGCCGGTGGCTGCGCGCGCCGGCGAGGTTGTGCGCACCTCCCCGACTGCGGGCGAGCAGGTGACCCGGAGCACCGCGATCGTGCTCTACGTCGCCCAGGGCAAGGCGGTGATGCCCGACCTGGTGAGCGGCCAGCTGACCGAGAGCGAGGCGCGGGCGGCCCTGGCCAATGCTGGGTTCACCGGGTCGATCATGGTCGATCCGCGCGAGGTCGATGAGGAGGACCTGGAGGGCCTGATCGTCGAGCAATCCCCCGCCGCGGGCGAAACCGTCGACAAGACCGCCTCGATCGTGCTGTGGTACGGGACGACGGACGCGCCGCCCTCCCCCACCCGCTCGCCCTCACCGACTCCGACGACCGGCGGCTAGGGCCGGTTGCGTTTCGGCGGCTCGGGTCGGGCGCACGGCGGCCGCCCGGGGCCCTGCCGTGCAGTTTCCGTCGAAGGCGCCCGAGATTGTCCGCGAACAGCCTCGAAGGCGTGCACTATCGTGCGCCGGGGACCGATAGCGCCCAAGGGCTACTTCCAGAAGGTGGCCACCACGAAGGAGCTGGCGATCAGGCCGATGCCGATCAGGTAGTTCCAGTTCTGCAGGTCACGCATCACCGGGACCTGGTTGCCTGCGACGTAAAAGACCAGCAGCCACAGCACGCCAACCAGACCGAGCGGGATGAAGACCCACGGCACCCAGTCCCGCGTCCCGGCCGCCAGCTTGGCCTGCGACTTCGCCTGTTCGGCCCGGGCCTTCGCCTTGTTCTTGGCGACCTTCTTCTCGGCGGCCTCCTTGCGAACCTTGGATTGCGGCACTGCTTACGCTCCTGATCTGCTCTGGCGGTGACCACCTGTCGGGCCACTGCTCCAGTATGGCCGTTGCCGACGACCCCGCCCAAGTCGCCCCCATCAGCCGGGCGGGTAGTCTGTCGGCATGCCAGCCACCGCGGACGCGAGCGTAGGCGAACAGCCCGCCCCCCGTCGCCGCCCCCGCATCAGCACCCTGCTGGTGGGACTGCTGGCTGGGCTGCTGATCGGGGCGACTGCGATCACCGCCCAGGGCAGCGACCTGCGTCCCAACCGCACCAACGACGTGGCGCAACTGGTCGCCGAGGTCGAACATCGCAACCAGGAACTGGCCGAGCGGGCCGCCGAATTACGGGCCGAGAACGACGAACTCGCCGCCGCCCAGGGTGCGGCCGGTGCGCCCAGCGTTGACCCCGAGACCGGGATGATCTCCCGCAGCGCCGGTCTGGAGGCCGTGAAGGGTCCGGCGGTGAAGGTGGTGCTCACCGATGCGCCGATCGACTTCACCCCGCCGGGGGTGGACGGCGACATGCTGGTCGTGCACGAACAGGACATCCAGAACGTGGTCAACGCGTTGTGGGCGGCCGGTGCCGAGGCGATGACGATCCAGGGCCAGCGGGTGGTGTCCACCACCGCGGTCAAGTGCGTCGGCAACACCGTGGTGTTGCACGGCACCGCGTACGCCCCGCCCTATGAGATCGTGGCCATCGGTGATCCGGCGCTGCTGGAGGCCGGGCTGGCTTCCGACTCCGGCGTCCAGGTCTACCGGCAGTACGCCCAGGCCTACCAGCTGGGCTACGAGCAGCAACGCCTGGCCGAGGTGAGCCTGCCCCCCTACACTGGACCGCTGCCCAGGCAGGCGTCCACCCAAGGCTGAGGCAGCCCGCATAATTGTGCCCATGGCTCGCGTCCTCGTCGTCGACAACTACGACTCCTTTGTCTACAACGTCGTCCACTACCTGGCCCAGATCGGCGCCCGGGTCGACGTGTGGCGCAATGACGACCAGCGGTTCGCAGCCGACGACTGGGTGGCCGACTTCGACGGGGTGCTGCTGTCCCCCGGGCCCGGTGCGCCGCAGGACGCCGGAGTGAGCGTCGAGTTGGTGCGCCGCTTCGGTGGCCGGGTCCCGATCTTCGGGATCTGTCTGGGCCTGCAGGCGATCGGGGTGGCCCACGGCGCGGTGGTGGGCCGGGCGCCGGAGCTGGTGCACGGCAAGACCTCGCTGGTCCGCCACGACGGCCGTGGGGTGTTCAGCGGCCTGCCTGACCCGCTCATCGCCACCCGGTACCACTCGCTGGCGGTCGACCCGGCCACCCTGCCCGGCGAACTGGAGGTCACCGCCCGCACCGAGTCCGGGGTGATCATGGCCATCCGGCACGCCGAGTTGCCGATCGAGGCGGTGCAGTTCCACCCGGAGTCAGTGCTCACCCAGGGCGGCTACCAGATGCTCGCCAACTGGCTGGCGACCTGCGGGGACGCCGACGCCCCGGCCCGGGCGGCCGGCCTGGCACCGCTGATGCAGCCGGCCCTGGCCGGTCAGCTCGCGAACACCCAGCGGCGCTAACCGAGGATGTTGGTGGTCGGTGGCGGCATCGGGTCACCGCTGGCCACCCCGTCGGCCTCCCCCAGTTCGTGCAGGTGCCGCTCGGCCCGCTCCAGGTCTTCGCCGTACTCGTCCACCACGATCACGTTCCGGTCCATCTGCTTGAGCCGGTAGACCGCCCGGCCCAGCATGTGCGCCGAGATCGGGGCGACGACGAGTTGCAGGATCACCACCAGCAGCAGCGTCCACGAAACCCGCGACTTCTGCATGACGCACGCCAGGCCGGCGCACATCACGATCACCCCGAGCACCTGGGGTTTGGTGGACGCGTGCATCCGCGCGTACAGGCTGCGCAGTCTGGTCATGCCGATCGACGTCACCAGCACCAGGAACGAGCCGACCGCGATCAGCCCGACCCCCACCGCCTGCAACCACACGATCATCGTTCGTCCCCCGGCAGCGTCTTCTTCGCAATGATCTCGTCGGCGTCCGGGTGGACCGGCGCGTCGGTATCGGAGAACCGGGGTTCACCCTCCGCGGCCGCCTCGGCCGGGGTAAGGATGCGCCGTTCGCTGATCGCCTCGGCCTGGGAGAACCGGGCAATGGTGGTGGAGCTGATGAACGCCACCGAGGAGAACACCACCAGCAACGGCAGCAGGTCGACCCGGCCGGTCAACGCCATGGTGATGACCACGGTGCCGACCACAGCTGAGGTGATGACGTCCAGCGCGACGGCCCGGTCGAGGTTGCTCGGCCCCTTCTGCAGCCGGACGATCACCACGCCCATCCCGACCAGGATGCCGGCGAGGCAGGCATAGAGGACGTAGGTCACCTGGCGTCCTCCTTTCGGTGCAGGCGCCGCTTGGCCAGTACCCGTTCGCGATGCTCGGCCATCTCCTGGACGGTCAACCGACCCGCCTTCATCGACCCGCCCGGCCGGAACCCGGCGTCCATCAGTTCCTCGGCCGACGCCAATGCCCGCAGGATCCGCTCCTCCTGGATGAGCACCCGCTCGTGGGCCTCCTCGAGCGCGTCCGGCGCGTCCCCGACGTCGAAGACGTGGACGTACAGGGTGCCGGTGAGCCGGTGGGCGTCGATCACGATGGAGCCCGGGACGAGTGCGGTGAACCCTGCGGTGGCGGTCAGGAAGCCGTCGGAGTGGGCCCGGGTGGGGACGCGGATGATCGCCTCGCGCGGGGTTCGCCCGGTGAGGATGACGGTGACGATCTGGAATGCCGCCACGATGACGTCCCAGATGAACAGCCCGACCAGCCGGGCGAACGCGATCGGCCGGATGATCAGCCTTCGCCGCGGGCCGCGCGGCACCGGCAGCGCCCAGGTGACCGCCACCGCCAGCAGGAAGCCGGCCAGCAGGTTGCCCCAGCTGAGGTCACCCCACAGCAGCACCCACATGAACGTCAGCAGCACGATCGTCAGCGGGGACGCGCTGCGGTCCCACAGTTGCGAGGTGGTGCTGGGCATCAGGAGTCACCTCCCGGACTCGGCTGCGGTGATGGCGAGGCCTCGGGCGTCCCGCCCGGGGTCTGCAGCGGCGGAACCACCGGGGTCGGCGAGGTGCGCGGGCTCTCCTGCTCCTCCTCGGCCTCGGTGTGCGACTGGCCGGTGCCGCGTTCGGCGTCCGGCAGCACCGCGACCACGTAGGGCGCCTGTGCCCGCAACTCGATCGCGGCCCCCCGCGCGTAGGAGTAGATCGGGCCGGTGAAGAAGGTCAGCCCGAGCGAGGCCACGATCAGGGCGATGGTGGCCCCGGTCATCGTCCACGGCACGTGGCCCTTGACCACGTCCTCGTCCTCGGACGGCTGCCAGAACGCCATGCTCCAGCCGCGCATCAGCGCGTACAGCGTGAGCAGCGAGGTGATCAGACCGCCGGCGATCAGCGAGTAGTCGAGCGGTCGACCGTGCGCGACGGACGCCTCGATCAAGCCCAGCTTGCCCAGGAAGCCGGACATCGGTGGGATGCCGGCCAGGTTGAACGCCGGGATGAGGTACAGCACGCCCAGTAGCGGCCAGGCCTTCAGCAGCGACCCGAGCTTCACCAGCGACGTCGATCCGCCGACCCGCTCCATCAGGCCCGACACCAGGAACAGGGCGGTCTGGACGATGATGTGGTGGGCGGTGTAGAAGACCGCAGCCGTCAGCCCCTCGGCAGTGCCGATGCCGACGCCCCACAGCATGAAGCCGATGTGCGAGACCAGCGTGAACGACAGCAACCGCTTGATGTCGTCCTGCGCCACCGCGCCCATGATGCCGACGACCATCGTGACCAGGCCGAAGACCTGCAGCGCCCCGTTCAGGTCGGAGTCGGAGAAGATCGTGGTGTGGGTCCGGATGATCGCGTAGATGCCGACCTTGGTCAGCAAACCGGCGAAGACGGCGGTCACCGGGGCCGGCGCGATCGGGTAGGAGTCGGGCAGCCAGGCGTGCAGCGGGAAGATGGCCGCCTTCACACCGAACGCCACGAACAGCATCACCTGGATCAGTTGGGCCGCGCCCTGGTCGATCTCGGGTAGCCGGATCGCGATCTGTGCCATGTTGACGGTACCGACCGCCGCGTAGACCATGGCCAGCGCGATCAGGAAGATCGACGAGCTGACCACCGAGACCACCACGTAGACGGTGCCCGACCTGATCCGTTCACGGGTGCTGCCGAGGGTGATCAGCACGAAGCTGGCCACCAGCAGGATCTCGAACCCGACGTACAGGTTGAACAGGTCACCGGTGAGGAAGGCGTTGGACACCCCGGCCGACAGGATCAGGAAGGTCGGCTGGAAGACCGCGATCGGCAGCCGTTGGTTCTCGGCCAGGTCCTGGGTGAACGAGTAGATCAGCACGCACAGTGTCACGAAGACCGACACCAGCAGCATCAGCGCGCTCAGCCGGTCGGCGACCAGCGTGATGCCGATCGGAGCCGACCAGCCACCGACGTCCAGGGTGACCGGACCACTCAGGCTGAGGTAGCCGATGAAGATCGCGTCCAGCAGCACGATGCTGAGCGCCACCAGCGACACGATCCGTTGCCCGGTGTGCGAACGGGCCAGCAGCAGCGAGATGGCGGCACCGGCGAACGGCACCAGCACCGGGATGCCCAGCACCCACGACCACTCGGCGAGGTTCACTCGGCAACCCCGTCCCGGCTGGGTCGGCGGGGCAGCAGTTCGTCCACGGCACCTTCGAAGGCCGGCAGGTCCTCGGTCTCGTCGAAGACGATGGCGGCCTGGTCGTCCAGGCTTGCCCCCGAGTCGTCGGTGACCCGCTCGGCCACCGCGTCGCGGGCCGCGGCCAGCGCGATCCGGCGGTCCTCGTTGTCGTCCTGCACCTCGTCGTTGCCGTTGAGCTGCCAGGTGCGGTACGACATGGCCAGCATGAACGCGGTGAGCGCCAACCCGATGACGATCGCGGTCAGCACCATCGCCTGCGGCAGCGGGTCGGCCATCTCCTCGACCTCGCTCTGGCCGATGATCGGCGGTCCACCGGCGCGGCCACCCGACATCAGCACCATGACGTTGACGCCGTAGGTGATCAGGCTGGCCCCGATCACCACCCGGCTCAGCGAGCGTTCCAGCACCAGCACCGTGCCGCAACCGATCAGCACACCGACCAGCACCAGCAGCGCCAGGGACGGGGAGACGTCGATCATCGCGCCACCTCCTCGACCCGGGATCCGGCGTCGGGTGCCAGCTCGGGCGCGGATGCGCCCTCGGCCTCGGCCTGCCGGTCGACCTCGGCGCCCAGCGAACTGAGGATGTCCAGCACCAGGCCGATCACGATCAGGTAGACGCCGACGTCGAAGAACAGTGCGGTGGCCAGGTGGATCTCATTGAAGACCGGCAGCACCAGGTCGAAGACGGTGGTCTGCAGCACGGTGCCGCCGAAGAAGATCGGGGTGATGGCCGCGGTGGTGGCCACCGTCATGCCGATGCCCAGGATCGCGCCCGGACGGATCCGGGTGGCCAGCGCCAGTTCGAAGCGGCCGCCGGCGAGGTACCGGATGATCAGCGCGATGCCGGCCAGCATGCCGCCGGCGAAGCCGCCGCCGGGGTTGTTGTGGCCGGAGAACAGCAGGAACAGTGAGAAGATCACGATCGGGTGGAAGACCATCCGGGCCCCGATCTCGAAGACCAGCGACCTTCGCATCGGGGCCAACGTTGCCACCCCGGGCAGCCAGATCCGCCCTCGCCGGTCCGGACGCAGTGGTTCGCCGCGCCCCCGGCGTCCCCGGGCAACCAACTGCTCGGCCAGGATCCGCCGCTCCACCCGGCGGCTGCCCCACACCGCCCGCGCCGCAACCGCGGTCTGGAAGGCCCGTTGCAGGTCGGGTGCGCTGGCGCGCTCCCGGATGAAGATCAGTGAGGCCACGCCGGTGGCGGCGGCCAGCACCACCGAGATCTCACCCAGGGTGTCCCAGGCGCGGGTGTCGACAAGGGTGACGTTGACGATGTTGCGTCCGTATCCGAAGATCAGCACCTCTTGCGGGTAGTCGACAGTCACCGGCGGGTGGACGCGCGCCGAGGCCGCGATCCAGGCCAGCAGGGCAACCGAGATGCCTACCACGAAACCGATGATCACCCGCCCGATCCGGCTGGAGGCGTACGGCCGGTTGGAGAAGAACGGCGGCAACCGGCGCAGCACCAGCACGAACAGCACCAGGGTGACGGTCTCCACCAGCGCCTGGGTCAGCGCCAGGTCGGGGGCCCCCTGCAGCGCGAAAAGCAGCGCGGTGGAATAGCCGACGAAGGCCATCACCAGCACCGCCTTCATCCGCCGCCGCGACCGCACGATCAGCACCGCCGCCACGCAGGCCAGCACCGAGACCACGGCCTGGGTCGGCGAGTCCCACCAGCGCAGCGAGACCAGTCCCGGGGTGAAGCCGACGATCACCACCAGCGCGCCGGTGGCGATCAGGGTCAGCAGCATCACCGCCAGATAGTTCGGCAGCGAACCGGTCTGGATGGCGGCGGTCAGGTCGGCGGACAGGTTGTTGACGCCCCGCAGGATGCCGCGGTAGGCGTTGTCGGCGCTCGGGATGCGCAGCCTGGCCTGCGCCCGGCTGACCTGGCGGCGCCGGACGAACAGCAGGATGCCGACGGCGAAGATCAGCACGGTGGCCAGCACCGGGACGCCGAAGCCTCCCCACAGCACCAGGTGCCCGGCCTGCCCGGGGTAGAGGTCGGCGTGCGGGACCAGCAGCGCCTCCACCCGACCGGGCAGCACGCCGGCGACCAGGCCACCGACGGCCAGGATCGCGATCGGGCCGATCAGGCGGACGTCCAGCCGGTGTTCGTGGACTTCCTCGACGCCATTCTTGGTGGCGAACGCGCCCCACCAGAACCGCAGCGAGTAGGCCGCCGTCAGCATCGACCCGAGCACCACCCCAGCGAAGACCACCCAGTCGCCGCGCTCGACCAGGGCGTGCAGCGAGGCCTCCTTGCCGACGTAGCCGAGCAGCGGCGGCACCCCTGCCATGGACGCCACCGCCAGCGTCGCCGCCGCCGTCAGACCGGGCAGCGCCCGCGCCAGGCCGGACAGTTCGCGCAGGTCGCGGGTGCCGAACTCGTGGTCGATGGCGCCCACCACCAGGAACAACGACGCCTTGAACATCGCGTGCGCTGCCAGCATCGCCAACCCGGCCAACGCGACGCCTCGATCGCCGTGCCCGACCAGCACCATGATGAAGCCGAGCTGGGAGACGGTACCGAACGCGAGCAGCAGCTTCAGGTCGTACTGCCGCAGCGACCGGTAACCGCCGATGATCATGGTGGTCAGCCCGGCGGCCAGCAGGATGGGTTGCCAGATCGGGTAGGACGCGAAGCCGGGCGCCAGCCGGGCAACCAGATAGACGCCGGCCTTGACCATCGCGGCCGCGTGCAGGTAGCCGGATACCGGGGTGGGTGCGGCCATCGCGGCCGGCAACCAGAAGTGGAACGGCACCTGCGCCGACTTGGTCAGCGCGCCCAGCAGGATGAGCACGATCGCGGTCGGCACCAGCACCGGGTGCGCGCCCTCGCCGAGCGTCCCGGCTGCTGCACTGGCGACCAGGTCGGACAGCACGAATGACCCGCCGGGCAGCAGGCCGAGCATCGCGATGCCGGCCAGCATGGCCAGCCCACCGAAGGTGGTGACGATGATGGCCTGCATGGCCGCCTGCCGAGACGGCTGCCGTTCGTGGTAGTGCCCGATCAGCAGGAAGCTAAAGACGGTGGTGAGTTCCCAGAACAGGTAGACGATCGTGGTGTTGTTGGCGGTGACCAGGCCCAGCATCGCGCCGGCGAAGGCGACGAAGACGCCACCGAACCGGCCCAGCGCGGTGGCGGAGCGTCCGAAGTACGCCCAGCAGTAGATCAGGATCAGCGCGCCGATCCCGCCCACGATCAACGTCATCAACCAGCTCAGCGCGTCCAGCCGGAACTCCGGGTCGAGGCCGAGTTGCGGCACCCAGGTCACCTGCTGGACCGGTGGCTCACCGCCGAAGACGGTACCGGTCTGCCAGGCCGCCCACACCGCCGCGGATCCGGGCACCAGCGCCAGCAGCGCGAATGCCTTGCGGCCGAGGAGCTTGAACAGTAGAGGGGCCATCACAGCTGCCACTGCGTGGACGCAAAGCAGCTGGATCAAGATGGGGCTCCCAACTCTCAGACAGATTCGAGCCCGATTCTAACGGAGCCGCAACCTCGTCTCACTGCGGCCGAAGCAAAGGGAACAGGATGGTTTCGCGGATACCGGCGCCGGTGAACATCATTATCAGCCGGTCGACGCCCATGCCCATGCCGCCCATCGGCGGTGCGCCCTGTTCCAGTGCGGCGAGGAAGTCCTCGTCCAGCTGCATAGCTTCCGGGTCACCGGCCGCGGCGGCCAGTGACTGCTGGGTGAGGATCTGGCGCTGGATGATCGGGTCGATCAGCTCGTTGAACCCGGTGGCCCGCTCGACCCCGCCGATGATCAGGTCCCAGGCCTCGATCTTGCCCGGTTCGCTGCGGTGCCGGCGGGCCAGCGGCTGGGCGACCTCGGGGAAGTCGCAGACGAAGGTGGGGTTGACCAGACCGGGCTCGACCAGCTCCTCGTACAGCTCCATGACCAGCTTGCCGTTGCCCCACTTGGGGTCCCACGGCACCTCGTGGGCGTCGGCGTACTTGCGGAGGACGTCCACCGGGGTGTCGACCTCGACCTGCTCACCGAGCGCCTCGCTGATCGCGGGGTAGATCGGCAGCCAGGTCCACTCGGCGTCCAGGTCGATGACTTGCCCGTCGGGTCGCTCGATCTGGTGGACGCCGACCACGTCGGCCGCGTCCATGATCATCTTCCTGGTGAGTTCGGCGATGCTGCGGTGGTCGCCCCAGCTCTGGTAGGCCTCCAGCATGGTGAACTCGGCGGAATGGGTGGAGTCGATGCCCTCGTTGCGGAAGATCCGGCCGATCTCGTAGACGCGGTCGGTGCCGCCGACCATCGCCCGCTTCAGGTACAGCTCCAAGGCGATCCGCAGCGTCATGTCGATGTCGAACGCGTTGAGGTGGGTCTGGAACGGCCGGGCCGCCGCCCCGCCGTGGATGAGCTGCAGCGTCGGGGTCTCGACTTCGAGGAAGCCGGCGTCGTCCAGTGTCCTGCGCAGCGACTTGGTGACCGCGGCGCGTACCCGGACCATCTCGCGGGCCTCCGGGCGGACGATCAGGTCGGCGTAACGCTTGCGGACCCTGGCCTCTTCGGACAGGTCCTTGTGCAGGGTGGGCAGTGGGCGCAGCGCCTTGCTGGCGAGCTTCCACTGCGACGCCATCACCGACAACTCGCCGCGGCGCGAGCTGACCACCCGGCCGCGCACCCAGATGAAATCGCCCAGGTCGACGTCGGCCTTCCAGTCGGCCAGTGCCTGTTCACCGACTTCGGCGAGCGAGATCATCACCTGCAACCGCTCGCCGTTGCTGTCCTGGTCGAACCCGTCCTGAACGGTGGCGAAGCAGAGCTTGCCGGTGTTGCGCAGGAAGACCACTCGGCCGCCGATCTCGACGACGTCCTGGGTCTCCTCCCCGGGCGCGAGGTCGGGCCAGCCCTGCCGAACCTGTTCCAGGGTGTGGCTGCGGGACATGTCGACCGGGTACGGCTCCCGGTCGGTGCCGATCATCCGGGCGCGCTTGTCACGACGGATCTGGTGCTGCTCTACGATGTCGGCCTGGTCATTCACGCGGGCCAGCCTAGCGTTTCGGCTCATGGGCGAAGCTCAGCAGCCGTCCGGCCGCCCAGCGCGCGGTGCCCTTGTGGCCGGGCTTGAGTCTGGCGCCGAGCTGGGCGTCGGCCACGATGGTGCTCTCCATCTGGTCGGGCAGCCGCAGGACCAGTTCGCGGTCGGCCTGCGCGGAGCTGCCGAGCTTGCGCACCTTGACCACGGTCACCGGGGACTCCATGATCAGCTGCCCAGAGCTGGTGCGGCCCTGCCTTCGGGTGCGCAGGAACAGCCCGACCAGGAAGATGACCAGGCCGAGCGTCATCAGGGCAGCGGCGATGCCGAGCAGCCAGGACAACAGTTCGATGGGCGTCACAAGGTCCTCACTCGCTGCTGTGCTGGTCCTGGATGCCACCACCGAGCTCCGGCACCCAGCCGGTCAGCCGATCGCCGGCGAAGTGGACGACTCCCTGCTGG
Organism: Brooklawnia sp.; assembly: GCF_049651565.1. GTDB lineage: Bacteria > Actinomycetota > Actinomycetes > Propionibacteriales > Propionibacteriaceae > Brooklawnia. Next base: position 6,255 of record NZ_JBASCI010000247.1, on the reverse strand, counting down.
CCACGGAAGATGACATCCACCTGGCTGGGGGTGGCGAGCAGTTCCCGCTGGTGACCGTCGTCGAACCTGAACGCCACCCAGTGCTGGGCGCGGCCGCCGGCGGTCAGCTCGCGCACGCCCAGCACCTGGGCGTGCGCAGCGACGATCTCCGCCGGAGCGCCCGGGTTCATCTTCATCAGCAGCGCGAACACGGCCAGGATCACCAGGGCCACCACCGTCAGGACGATGACCAGCCACATCGACACGCCGTCAGCTCCCTGCGGTCAGCACCAGGCCCGCGTTCTCGTCGATGGCTGCAAGCTTGGTGGCGGCGCTCTGGTCCTTGGGACGCAGCGAGATCTTCAGGCCATAGGTGACGTCCCCGGCGGCCTCGACAGCGGCTGCCACTTCCTCGGCACCCAGCAGTGAGCCGTTCGGGGCGACGCTGGTGCCGGCCAACGGCAGGTGCTGGTCGGCCCAGGGGCCACCGAAGGCGGTCTCCTCCCCGGAACAACTGGAGAACCCGACGTGCCGCAGCCAGCCGGACGCCGCTGCCTGCCTGATGTGGGCCAGCGGCGTCTCCGCGCTGCGGCCCTCGATGGCGCTGCGCGCCCAGTTGATCACCAGGCCCAGCCGGACGTCGGGGACCTCGGCGGACACCTTGTCGAGGACGGCGATCTCCTGGCCGACGGTGAGGTATCCCTTGTTGGGCTGCTGGCCCGGCACCCAGGCGTCACAGTGCTCCACCCACAACTCGGCGCCGCCCCAGTCCCAGCCGGCCATTTCGCGCAGCGACTCGGCGAAGAACTCGGGCGAGGCCTTCCCGGTCGGCGCGGAGTGCACCTGCACCGCCTTGATCCGGTGGCCCTCGGCGTTCAGCGCGGACACCGCGGCGGCCATTTCACGGGCCCACGCCAAGGCTCGCTCCCGGCCGCCACGGTCGGGGGACGCGAGGCCGAACTCGGCGTCCTCGGCATTGCGAGCCGTGGTGCCCGGGATGCCGGTGACGATCGCGGCCAGCGTGTCGGGTGCGCCGTCCGGCCATTCGAGGGAGTCGGTGTAGCCCAGCTCCAGCCCGGCCAGCCAGCCGTGGCCGATCAGCCCGGCCATGAACTCTCGGCGGCCCTCGGCGTCGGCGGGCCACACGTTGTATGCGGATGAGTAAAGTTCCATGGGCTGCTCCCTCGCGTGACGACAACTGCCCCAAGTCTGGCACGCCCGGCCCCCGGCTGCGCTGCCCTGGTGGCCGCGGACTGAAGGCAGGATCCGGGCAGACCGTGACCGGGTGCATCCACTCGTTTGCGGTCGCCAGGCACAGCGAGGACGATTGCTCCGACGGGATCGAAAATGCACGCGTCTGGCCCCTGGAGCGAACAGTTTCGGGCATCTTCGACGGAGAGTGCCCGCGGCGCCGAGCCAGGGCGGGTCGCCCATACGTCTTGGTTCCCGGACGTGCAGATCCTGTCCACCGGCGCCGAAACTGCTCGCGTCTGGTGCCCAGAGCGGGCACTGTCCCGTCCCCCGGGCCCGGAACTGCCCAGCGGAGATCGTGCACAACCAGGCACCAATTCCAGGCCCGCTCTTGTGAGTGAGCACTCACTCAGCTATCTTTGAGCGCCGTGGCAAGAGCAACTCCCCTGCCGCCCGACGAGCGGCGCCAGACCATTATCGACGCTGCCCGCCCGCTGCTGGTGGCCGGCGGCGGGCAGTTCACCACCAGGCAGGTGGCCGAGGCGGCCGGGGTTGCCGAGGGTACCATCTTCCGGGTCTTCGAGTGCAAGCAGGATTTGATGGCGGCGGTCATCGAGGACACCCTCGACCCCACCGAGCTGTGCCTGCGCATCCGCGGCCTGGCGCCCCAGCCGTCCCTCGCACAGCACGTGGCAAGGCTGGTCGAACTGCTGGTCGCCGACGCCGGCGCCGTCCACGCGGTCGCGTCCGCGCTGCACTCGGCCCCGGGTGGTCTGACCGCATCGGCCCACCGCGGCCACGACAAGGCCGCGCACCATCAGCGCGCCGTCGCGGTGAGCGAGGCGCTGGTGGACTCCCTCACCCCATTCGCCGACCAGATCAGGGTCTCCCTGCCGCAAGCCGCGGCGGTCATCCGGATCATGGCGATGGCATCGGGCCACCCGATGCTCGCCGACCTCGACTTCGGTGACCCGGCCGGCATCGCCGAGGTCATCGTCCACGGCGTCCACACCCCTCAAGAGGACTGACATGCTGACCAGACTCGTCAACACCTACATCCGGCCCTACTGGTTGACGCTGGTCGGCGTCGTGGTCTTCCAGCTGGTGGCCACCGTGGCGTCGCTGTCACTGCCCAGCCTGAACGCCCGCATCATCGACAACGGTGTCGCCAAGGGCGATACCGACTACATCATCCGCAACGGCGCCGTCATGCTCGCCGTCAGCCTCACCCAGGCGCTCAGCCAGATGATCGCGGTCTACTTCGGCGCCAAGGCGGCGATGGCGTTCGGACGCGACGTCCGGGCGGCGGTCTTCGACCGGACACTGTCGTTCAGCACCCGCGAGCTCAACCAGTTCGGTGCCCCCAGCCTGATCACCCGAAGCACCAACGACGTGCAGCAGGTTCAGATGCTGGTGCTGATGACCTGCATCATGATGATCTCGGCCCCGATCACGATGGTCGGCGGGGTGTTCATGGCGCTGCGCGAAGATCTTGTGCTGTCGTGGCTGATCCTGGTGGCAGTGGTGCTGCTCGGCTCGGTGATCGGCATCCTGGTCTGGCGGATGACCCCACTGTTCCAGGCCAACCAGGTGAAGATCGACACCATCAACCAGGTGGTCCGGGAACAGATCACCGGCATCCGGGTGATCCGGGCGTTCACCCGTGAGCCGCTCGAACGGCAGCGGTTCGACAAGGCCAACGCCAACATCATGCGGCTCGCGTTCGCCATCGGCACCCTGTTCGCGGTGCTCTTCCCGTTCGTCATGTTCGTGATGAACATGGGCAGCGTCGGGGTGATGTGGTTCGGCGGCATGCGGGTTGATGCCGGCGAAATGCAGGTCGGCCAGCTCACCGCCTTCCTGCAGTACCTGATGCAGATCCTGATGAGCGTGATGATGGCGACGATGATGGTGATGATGGCTCCTCGCGCCGCCGTCTGCGCCAAGCGCATCATGGAGGTGCTTGGAACCTCTTCCACTGTGGTGCCACCGACCGACCCGGTCACCGTGCTGCCCGAGCAGGGCACCGTCCGCTTCGAGGACGTGGAGTTCGCCTACCCGGGGGCCGACGACCCGGTGTTGTCGGGCATCACCTTCGAGATGCGGCCGGGCCAGACCACTGCGGTGGTCGGCTCCACCGGTTCCGGCAAGTCGACGCTGGTCAACCTGATTCCGCGGCTGTTCGATGCCACCGGCGGCCGGGTGCTGGTCGACGGTGTCGACGTCCGCGACATCGACCCGGACGTGCTGTGGAGCCGGATCGGCCTGGTGCCGCAGCGGGCCTACCTGTTCAGCGGCACCGTCAGGTCGAACATGGCCTACGGTGACCCGGACGCGTCCGAGGACGAGATCTGGCAGGCCCTCGACATCGCGCAGGCGTCCGACTTCGTCAGCGAGATGGATGGGCAACTGGACGCGGCCATCGCGCAGGGCGGCAGCAACGTCTCGGGCGGTCAGCGGCAGCGGCTGTCGATCGCCCGGGCGCTGGTCAAGCAGCCGGAGATCTATGTCTTCGACGACGCGTTCAGCGCGCTGGACGTCGCCACCGACGCCCGGCTGAGGGCCGCGCTGGCGTCCCGAACCGAGAACGCGGCGGTGCTGATCGTGGCGCAGCGCGCTTCCACCATCAGGCAGGCCGATCAGATCGTGGTGCTGGAGCAGGGCCGCATAGTCGGGCTGGATGGGCACGATGAGTTGCTCGCCAGCTGTGAGACCTATCGCGAGATCGTTGAGTCGCAGCTGAGTGTCGAGGAGGCCGCAGCATGAGCCGGCAGCAAGAAACCCCGGCCCACCGCACTGTCGCCCAGCAGGCGGCTCCGGAGCGGCCCCGCGTCGGCCCAGGTCGGATGGGGCACGGGCCGATGGCGCAGAACGTCAACGAGAAGGCGATCAACTTCGGCCCGTCGCTGCGTCGACTGCTGGGTCTGCTGCGGCCCGAGCGCATGCTGTTCGCGGTCGTGATTGCGATGGGCACGTTCGCTGTGGTGGCCTCCGTGGTGGGGCCGAAGATCCTCGGACGGGCCACCGATGTCATCTTCAACGGCGTGATCGGCCGCCAGCTGCCGCCCGGCATGACCAAGCAGCAGGTGATCGACATGCTCCGGGCCAACGGACAGGGCCAGCTCGCCGACATGCTGGGCGGGCTGAACGTCATTCCCGGCCAGGGCGTCGACTTCGACCAATTGAGCCGCTGGCTGCTGCTGGCGCTCGGGCTGTACGTTGCCTCAGCGCTGCTCAGCTTCCTGCAGAACTACCTGCTCAACCGCGCGGTACAGCGCACCGTTTACCGGATGCGCGACCAACTGCGGGCCAAGCTTGACCGGCTGCCGTTGCGCTACTTCGACGCCCAGCCCCGCGGCGAGTTGCTGAGCCGCATCACCAACGACATGGACAACGTGTCGCAGTCGCTGCAGCAGACCCTCGGCCAGCTACTGAACGCGCTGCTCACGCTGATCGGCGTGACCATCATGATGTTCACTGTCAGCCCGCTGCTGGCCTGGCTGACGCTGGCCATCGTGCCGATCGCTGGGGTGGTCTCCGCACTGATCGGCAAGCGGGCGCAGAAGCAGTTCGTGGCCATGTGGACGGCCACCGGTGAGCTCAACGGGGTGGTCGAGGAGGCCTACACCGGGCACGCGCTGGTCAAGGTCTTCGGACGCCAGCGCGAGGTCGCCCACAGCTTCGACCAGACCAACCAGAAGCTGTTCAACTCCTCGTTCCGGGCCCAGTTCATCTCCGGCATCATCATGCCGGTCAACTTCCTGATCGGGAACCTGAACTACGTGGTGATCGCGGTGGTCGGCGGTCTGCAGGTGGCCAACGGCCGGATGCCGCTGGGCAACGTGCAGGCGTTCATCCAGTACTCCCGGATGTTCACCCAGCCGATCACCCAGATCGCGTCGATGGCGAACCTGCTGCAATCCGGGGTCGCCTCGGCCGAGCGGGTCTTCGAGGTGCTGGACGCCACCGAGATGAGCCCGGACGCCGACGGGCGGCTGCCCGAGGTGATCGAGGGCCACGTCGAGTTCCGCGACGTCGACTTCAGCTACACCCCGCAGCGTCCGTTGATCACCGGGCTCGACCTGGAGGCCAGGCCCGGCCAGACCATCGCCATCGTCGGCCCGACCGGGGCCGGCAAGACCACGCTGGTCAACCTGCTGGAGCGGTTCTACGAGATCCAGGGCGGCCAGATCCTGCTCGACGGGGTCGACATCACCTCGGTGCCCCGGGCCACGCTGCGCAGCCAGTTGGGCATGGTGCTGCAGGACACCTGGCTGTTCGGCGGGTCGATCCGCGACAACATCGCCTACGGCAAACCGGGAGCCACCGAGGACGAGGTGGTGGCCGCCGCGACGGCTGCGCACGTGGAGGCCTTCGTCCACCAGCTGCCCGACGGCTACGACACGGTGATCAACGAGGAGGGCACCAACGTCTCCGCCGGCGAGAAGCAGTTGATCACGATCGCCCGGGCGTTCATCGCCGACCCGGAGGTGCTGATCCTGGACGAGGCGACCTCGTCGGTGGACACCCGCACCGAGGTGCTGGTGCAGCAGGCGATGGCCCGGCTGCGGTCGGGACGCACCTCCTTCGTGATCGCGCACCGGTTGTCGACGATCCGGGACGCCGACCTGATCCTGGTGATGCAGGACGGCGCCATCGTCGAGAAGGGCAACCACGACGAGCTGATCGAGGCCCGGGGCGCCTACTACGAGCTGTACCAGTCGCAGTTCGCAGCAGCTCTTGGCCAGGCCTGACTGGCTGGGCCTGCTCGGCGCCGGGACGCCGAGGGTCTGGCCGGGCCTGCTTGGCGCCGGGACGCCGAGGGTCTGGCCGAGCCGGCTCCTGGCGTGTGGTTCCGGCAACCCCGGGTCGCCGCCCAGGCGTCCCACAGTTGCGCACCGATCCGGCGGTCATGCTAGATGGTGGTCATGACGATCCACTCGACCCACCCGTTCGCCGATGCCAGCCGCGAGCCGGGCCGCCAGTTCCGGGGCCGGCTGGGCGGCCGGGTCAGCCTGTGGACTGCCGGGGTCGGCGCGTCCAGGGCGGGGCTGACGGTCACCTCGTTGCTCGCGGTGGGCGGTC
>NZ_JBASCI010000246.1:0-9807 GCF_049651565.1 Brooklawnia sp. | reverse complement strand
CCCGGCCATCGACTCCGCATCGAACAGATCCCGCTGATCCCGCGATCGCCCCTGCACACGACCAAGGCTCCCGCACCCGGCCCCACCACCCGGGCACAGACACGCACTTGTTCAGCAGTCTCCTAGGGGTGCCGCCCCGCCCGCGGCCGCGGGCTACCTGGGTTGCGAGGACGCCAACGTGGCGAACCCCACCGAGCGGTCGCTGGTCGGCAACAGGTCCTGGCTGGTGACCAGGGTGAGCATCCGTCCGGTCGGTACCCGGCCGGGCTGGCCGGGCACGGCGTCCAGCACCCAGCTGTCGTCGGCCTGCACCGTCAACTCGCGCGGGGCGACCTCGATGACATAGGTGTGGACGGTGTCGCAGGTGGTCACCTGGACGCGGTCGCCGACCTCTAGTTCGAGCAGCCCGGCGAAGGGTTCGCCGTTGGTGACGCGGTAGCCGGTCAGCACCATGTTGCCGACTGCGCCCGGTTCAGCGGTCTGCGGGTACCAGCCGACCCCGGTGCCCAGTTCCCGCCCCGAGATCCCCGCCAGGATCGGCCAGTTGTCGGCGGAACTGTCCGGGAAGCCCAGCATCCCGATGACCGAGCCCTCGGCGGCCGGCCCGCCCACCGTGTGGCAGGACGACTCGAAGCCCGCCAGCGCCCGGGACGCCTGGTTGTGCGCCAACTGGTTGCTGCCGACCAGCAGCCACAGCACCCAGATCGCCGCCGCCACCAGCGCCACTACCAGCAGCAGCCAGGCCAGCCGCAGCCCGCGCGCGCTCCAGCTGCGTCGAACCCTGGTCGATGAGGCCATCGGTCACTGCCCGGCCGAGGCCCGGATCCAGTCGCACTGCTCATCTGCCTCGCGGATCCGGCTGGGACCGTGGAGGTAGGGCATGTGCCCGGTTTCGAAGTAGGCGTGGCTGATCCGCTCAAAGGCCTCGTCCGCAAGCCGCAGATGATCGACCATGTCCTGGGCGGCGAAGTAGGGGGTGGCCAGGTCGTAGTAGCCGTATTCGATGCGAACCTGCAGCGCCGGGTTGGCCCGCATCAACCGTTCCAGCCGGTCGGCCACGCTGACCGGGCGGCCCTGGAACTCGGCGTAGTTCCAGTCCCGCCACAGGTCTGCCGAGACCCAGTAGGGCATCTCCTCGGTGCTGCCGAGTTCGGCGCGCAGGTAGTGGTGCAGGGCGGCGGTGAACGCGCCGAGGGTGGCGTCCCCGCTCGGGTCGGTGTTCATGGCCTCCTCGGTACCGGACGCGGCCGGCCCGGTGTAGCGGCCGTCGATGCGTCCCACCACCAGACCCTGGTCGCGCAGCAGCTCGGCGCAGAACCGTTCGTGCTCGATCCGCAGCCCGGTGAGCTCGACATAGCGGCGCGGCAGCCCGGTCAGCCGGGCCAGCGTGCCGGCGACCTCGCTGCGCTGGTCGGGGTCGAGACGGCGACCCTTGGCCAGCGCCAGCCGGTACGGGCCGTCGGCGAACTGCTCGGCCTCGGCGCGCACCTGTTCCAGCGTCTGGTCGGGGTGCTTGCCGTGATACCAGGCGATGGCCGCGTAGCTGGGCAGGAAGTGCAGGCTGGCGGCGTCCCAGCGGGGGTTCTCGAAGTCCTGGGAGCCGAAGTCGAGCACGCTGCTGAGCAGGATGATGCCGTTGAGGTACATCCCGTGGTCGTCCTGGAGCTTCTGGGCCACCGAGACCCCGCGGATGGTGCCGTACGACTCACCCAGGATGAACTTGGGGCTCATCCAACGGTCGAAGCGGGTGCACCACAGCCGGATGAACTCGGTGAACAGTTCGACGTCGGCCTTCCAGCCGTGCCAGTCCTTGGGCTTGTGCCCCTCCGCGACCCTGGAGTAGCCGGTGCTCATCGCGTCGATCACCACCAGGTCGGTGGCGCGGAGCAGGGTGTGCGCATTGTCCTTGAGCCGGTAGGGCGGCGTGGCGGGGTCGTCCACCTCACCGATGTCGACGATGCGGGGGCCGACCAGGCCCATGTGCAGCCAGATGGACGCCGAGCCGGGGCCCCCGTTGAAGCAGAAGGTGATCGGCCGGGTGGTGACGTCGGCGTCGGCCAGGGTGTAGGCGGTCACGCCCAACTGGGCGCGGTCGCTTCGTCCGCCGAACACGCCTTCGGTTTCGTCGTCCTCGCGTAGCACGATCCGCCCGGTGCGCGCAGTGTAGCGCAGTTCACCTTCGGCGGTGCCGATGACGTGCTCAGTGGTCACCAACGAGTCGGTGAGCTGTACGGTTGGCGGCGGGCTGACGGTCTGGACGACGAGCGGGGTCGGCTTTGGCTGGTTCATGCGGACAACCTTATGGGGCACGTCAGGCGTGCTTGGCGTGAGCCGCCCAGAGGAAGCACCAGACTCCGAAACATGCGATACCCACCGCGATGATGACCAGCAGCAGGCTGCCGGCCGGCTGGCTGCGGATGGTGTTCAGGGCCGCGTCCAGGCCGCCGGCCTTCTGTGGGTCGTAACTCGCCGCCGCCCAGACGAAGAGTGCCCCCATCACGGCAAATGCGATGCCCTTGGCGACGTGGCCCAGCACTGCCAGCACCTTGCCGGCGCCCTGCAGCTGGGTGCGGATCTCCTCGTTGTACCGTCCGGTGAGGCCCTTGACGATGTTCCAGCCGCCGTACCCGACGATCGCCACCCCGACCAGCCCGACCAGGATCGGTCCACCGGGCAGGCCGAGCAGCCCTGAGGTCACCTGCTGCTCGGTGTTGGAGTCGGTTCGGGCGCCGATGGCGATCTGGGTGGCGGCGACTCCGAGGGCGGCGTAGATGACCATCCGGCCGACCGCGCCCAACCGTTTGCGGACCCGTTTGGATCCGTCGTACTCGGTGTAGCCGACCCCGGCGGCCACGGCCTGCCAGACGACCAGGGTGGCCATGCCCACCACCACCAGCCACATCAGCACCAGGCCGATCGGGGTCTGGGCCAGTTGGCGCAGCGCCCCGGTGTTGCTGGCCTCTCCTTCCGCCTCGCCGAACGCGAGCCGGAAGGCCAGCCAGGCGATCACCAGGTGCACCACACCGTAAGCCACCAGTCCCACCTTGACCAGCACCCGGTACGGCTGGTTCTGCTGCACATGCCGGGCGGTGCCCTGGAGATCCCGGGAGTCCATCTGCTGCCTCCGCGTCGCTGATCTGCCCAGTGTGGCAGTTCCCCGCCCGATGCGGGTCTACTCGAAGTAGCGAAGTCCCCGCTCGACGCCGGGCGACGGTTCGGCGTCGGCGTCGGTGAACGGTTCGCAGAATCCCTTGAACTGTTGCAGGGCCTGGCCGTGCAGGACGCGATAGGGAAACGCCGAGCCGGCCGCGCGGCGCACCACCCGGTCCATCGGCAGCGGGACGCGGCTGGCGGCGGCGACCAGGTTGCCGTGCCGGCGGCCCTTGAGGGTGGCGGATTCGGCGCTCAGCGCGAGGTTGGGGAAGCACAGCTCCAGGGTGGCCAGCACCCGCCGCGTCCAGCGCAGCGGGCTGATGTCGATCAGGTTGAACAGCAGCAGTCCGTCGTCGCGCAGCACCCGTGCGACGTCGGCGACGAATTCGGCGCTGACCAGGTCGGCCGGCACCCGGGCGTCGGCGAAGGCGTCCACGATCACCACTCGTGCGTAGTGGTTCGGCATGGCCGAGATCCCGCTGCGCCCGTCCACTGCCCGCACCTTGATGCCCGACCTGGCGGGCAGCGGCAGCCTGGTGCGGACCATCTCGATGAGGGCGGCGTTGGGTTCCAGCACGATCTGCGGTGAGGTGGGACGCCGGGCGGCCACGTAGCGGGCCATCACCATCGCCGCCCCGCCGACGTGGATGACCCGCATCCGCTCCCCCGGTGGCGCGCACTCGTCGAGGTAGTCCGCCATCCGCAGCAGGTAGCCGAACTCCAGACGGGTGGGATCATCGGGGTCGACCCACGACTGGGCCACCCCGTCCATCACCAGCACCCACCCTGGTTTGTCCGGGATCAGGTGGAACTCGCCATCAGCCATCGACCTGGACGATCTCCAGATCATCACCGTCGGGCGCGACGTCGAACCGGACCGTCTGGCCGTCGGTGACCTCACCGGCGAGCAGCTTGCGTGCCAACTGGTCCTCCACGGTGGTCTGCAGCAGCCTCCGCAGTGGACGCGCCCCGTAGACCGGGTCGTAGCCGCGGTCGGCGAGCCACTCGCGGCCGCCGTCGGCGATCTCGATGGTGATCCGGCGGTCGGTCAGCCGGCGGTTGATGCGCCGCAGGTTGATGACCACGATCCGGGCCAGGTCGTCGCGGGTCAGGGACTCGAACATGACGATCTCGTCCAGCCGGTTCAGGAACTCGGGCCGGAACGCCTTGCGCACCACACCCATCACGGCGTTCCGCTTGGCCTGCTCATCCAGGTCCTGGTCGGCCAGGAAGTTGCTGCCCAAGTTCGAGGTCATGATCAGGATGACGTTGCGGAAGTCGACGGTGCGGCCCTGGCCGTCGGTCAGCCGGCCATCGTCCAGCACCTGCAGCAGGATGTTGAACACATCGGAGTGGGCCTTCTCGACCTCGTCCAGCAGGATCACCGAGTAGGGACGGCGGCGCACCGCCTCGGTCAGCTGGCCGCCCTCCTCGTAGCCGATGTAGCCGGGTGGCGCACCGACCAGCCGTGACACGGTGTGCTTCTCCATGTACTCGCTCATGTCGATGCGCACCATCGCCTGCTCGTCGTCGAAGAGGAACTCCGCCAGCGCCTTGGCCAGCTCGGTCTTGCCGACCCCGGTCGGGCCGAGGAAGAGGAAGCTGCCGGTCGGCCGGTTCGGGTCGGAGATGCCGGCGCGGGCCCGCCTGACCGCGTCGGACACCGCCCTGACCGCCGCTTCCTGGCCGATCAGCCGTTGCCCGATCCGGTCCTCCATCTCGAGCAGCTTCTGCGACTCGCCCTCCAGCATCTTGCCGACCGGAATACCGGTCCAGGCGCTGACCACCTCGGCGATGTCGGTGCTGGTCACCTCCTCGGAGACCATGGTCTTCTTCTGCCCGGCCGACGCCTCGGCGGCCGCCATCTCCTTCTCCAGGGCCGGGATCTCGCCGTAGATGATCTGTGCGGACTTCTCCAGGTTGCCCTCGCGCTGGTAGCGCTCGGCGTCGGTGCGCAGCGCGTCGATCTGCTCCTTCAGCTCACCGACGCGGTTCAGGCCGCTCTTCTCGGCGTCCCACTGCGCCTCCAGCGCCCGCAGCTTCTCCTTGGCGTCGGCCAGTTCGGCATTCAGCAACTCCAGCCGGCCGCGGGAGGCCTCGTCGTCCTCGGCGCCCAGCGCGAACTGCTCCATGGTCAATCGGTCGACCTGCCTGCGCAACTGGTCGATCTCCTCCGGTGAGGAGTCGATCTCCATCCGCAGTCGGGACGCGGCCTCGTCGACCAGGTCGATCGCCTTGTCGGGCAGCTGTCGGTTGGAGATGTACCGGTTCGACAGGGACGCCGCGGCGACCAGCGCGCCGTCGGTGATTCGCACCTTATGGTGGGCCTCGTAGCGTTCGCGGATGCCGCGCAGGATGGCGACGGTGTCCTCCACGCTGGGCTCGCCCACGTAGACCTGCTGGAAGCGCCGCTCCAGGGCCGGGTCCTTCTCGATCCGTTCCCGGTACTCGTCCAGCGTGGTGGCGCCGATCATCCGCAACTCGCCGCGGGCCAGCATCGGCTTGAGCATGTTGGAGGCGTCCATCGCCCCCTCGGACGCGCCGGCACCCACGACGGTGTGCAGTTCGTCGATGAAGGTGACGATCTGGCCCTGGGCCTCCTTGATCTCGTTCAGGACGGCCTTCAGCCGCTCCTCGAACTCACCCCGGTACTTTGCGCCGGCGACCATGGACGCCAGGTCAAGGCTGACCAGTCGGCGGCCCTTCAGCGAATCGGGGACATCGCCGGCCACCACTCGCTGCGCCAGCCCTTCCACGACGGCGGTCTTGCCGACGCCGGGCTCACCGATCAGCACCGGGTTGTTCTTGGTGCGCCGGCTGAGCACCTGCACCACCCGGCGGATCTCGGCGTCCCGGCCGATCACCGGGTCGAGCCTGCCCTCCCGGGCCCGGGCGGTCAGGTCGACCGAGTACTTGTCGAGGGCGGACTCACCGCCCTCGGACTCGGCGCTGGTGACCCGCTTCGACCCGCGGGCGTCGTTGAAGACCTCGGTCAGCTTGTCGGCGACCGCACCGGCGCGGTTGAGGATGGTGGCGGCCTCGGACTGCACGTGGCTGAGCGAGATCAGCAGGTGCTCGGTGGCGACGAACTGGTCACCCATCTGCCCGGCGCGGGTCTCGGCGTCCGCCATCACGCGGGCTAAGGCGCCGGACAGTTGCGGCTGGGTAACGGAGGCCCCCGAGCTGCTGGGCAGCTTCTTGATCGCGGCCTCGGCCTGCTGGTCGATCTGGCCGGCGTCGACGCCGATCTTCGCCAGCAGCGGCGACACTGAGTTGTCGGGCACCATCAGCAGCGCGTGCAGCAGGTGCACCGGCTCAGCAGTCGGGTTGCCGTTGGTGAGTGCGATGCGCAGCGCGGTCGAGACCGCGTCGCGGCTCATGGTGGTCAGCTTCTCGGTGTCCATCGAACCTCTTGGTGTGGTAATCGTTCCTTGGAGACAAACTTGAGTCTATTGCACTCAACCTTTGGGCGGTGACGGATATTCCCCGGCTGGCCCGTACTTGGGGGCCCCCACGACCAGACCGAACTGCCGGGCGGCGGCGTCCAGCTGGTGCACCCGACCGACGTCCACGCCGATGGCGAAGGCCCGGTCATGGCCGGGCAGCCGGGGGGCGTCGGGTCCAGGTTCGATCAGCAGCCACCAGCCCGGCGGCAGGTCACTCGCCGGCCGGCGGTGACGGCGTCCGAACCCGCGTCGCAGCGGCGGTGCGTACTCGATCCGCAGCGTGCCGACCGTCCGGGTCGGGACCACCATGTGGTCGCCGCGGCGCGGCTGCACCACCACCCGGTCGGCGTCGATCCTGATCAGTGCGCCCGGCAGGTGGCGGTACTCCAGGAAGCTGGAGACCGCCGCCAACCAGGTGATGACCACCCCGATCACGATCGCGAAGCCGTCGCCGCCGGCGCTGCCGAACCAGACGAAGGCCAGCCCCAGCACCAGGCCGATCGCGGCCCAGACGAAGGCGCTGACCAGTTGGGTGCGCGTTGGCCCGAGGTCGACCGTGACCGGGTCGGTGGAACCGGACGGGTCGACGGAGGGCGACATGAGGCAACCCTATGCGGCGGCGCACCCATCCGTCGCCGTTGAATGCGGCAAGGGCGGATCCCTCAGGTATCCGCCCTCGCTTCAGCTACTCGACGTGGAGCTGCTCAGCGCTCGATCTCGCCCCGGATGAACTTCTCGGTGGTCTCATGCGCGATCTCGTCGTTCCGCTGTTCGGGCGGCGACTTCATGAAGAAGCTGGACGGTGAGAGCAGCGGACCACCGACGCCGCGGTCCAGGCCGATCTTGGCCGCACGGACGGCGTCGATCACCACACCGGCCGAGTTCGGGGAGTCCCAGACCTCGAGCTTGTACTCCAGGCTGACCGGGGCGCCACCGAAGTTGCGGCCCTCCAGCCGGACGAATGCCCACTTGCGGTCGTCCAGCCAGTCGACGTAGTCGGACGGGCCGACGTGGATGTCGCGGTCGTCGAAGTGGTGGTGCACATTGCTGGTGACCGCCTGGGTCTTGGAGATCTTCTTCGACACCAGCCGGTCGCGCTCCAGCATGTTCTTGAAGTCCATGTTGCCGCCGACGTTGAGCTGGTAGGTGCGGTCGATGGTGATGCCGCGGTCCTCGAACAGCTTGGCCAGCACCCGGTGGGTGATGGTGGCGCCGATCTGCGACTTGATGTCGTCGCCGACGATGGGCAGCCCGGCATCGGTGAACTTCTGGGCCCACTCGGGGTCGGAGGCGATGAAGACTGGCAGGCAGTTGACGAACGCGCAACCCGCATCGATGGCGCACTGGGCGTAGTACTTGTCGGCCTCCTCCGAGCCGACCGGCAGGTAGCTGACCACCACGTCGACCTGGGCGTCCTTGAGCGCCTGGACCACGTCGACCGGCTCGGCGTCCGACTCGACGATCGTCTCGCGGTAGTACTTGCCGAGGCCGTCGAGGGTGACGCCGCGCTGCACGCTGACGCCGGTGGCGGCAACGTCACACAACTTGATGGTGTTGTTCTCGCTGGCGTTGATGGCGTCGGCCAGGTCGAGGCCAACCTTGGCGGCGTCCACGTCGAAGGCAGCGACGAACTCGAGATCACGCACGTGGTAGTCACCGAACTGGACGTGCATCAGGCCGGGAATCGTCTCGCCGATCTCGGCGTCCCGGTAGTAGGTAACACCCTGCACGAGCGACGACGCACAATTGCCCACGCCGACGATCGCGACGCGAATCGCTGTCATCTTGTCTCCTTGTCAGTTGCGGATTCTTCTACGGCGATCATCTGGTCGAGCCAGACGATCTCATTCGCGACGACGTCCCGCGCGCGCCGCACAAGTTCGGTTGAGTAACGGTCCAGCCACGATGGGGTGGCCTGCTCGAGCACCGCCAGGTGGGACGCCGCGTGGTCGCGCCGGTCGCGCAGGATGCGCAGCCGGGTGGCCCAGTCGGTCATCCCGAGCAGGCTGAACCGGACGCCGAAGTCATCGGCCCACGCCGCGGGATCGGCGCTGGACAGTTTGCTGGACAGGTACTCCTCCCCGGCGGGGGTGATGTGGTAGGTGCGTCGGGACCGACCACCGACCAGCCGCGGGCGGCCGGCACCGCAGTCGCAGATCAGGCCGCGATTGAGCAGCCGGCGTAGCGCTGGGTAGATCGAGCCGAACGACACCTTGTGCTGGTAGGTGTTGACCATGCTCACGTGCTTGCGCAACTCGTAGCCATGGGATGGACCATGCGCCAGTCGCCCGAGGATCGCCAGATCCAGGGCAGGTTGACGCAGGGACATGTGGAACACCTGATTCATCGGGGCCATCAGTTAACGCCGAATGTATCGACGCGATACATCGCCAGACTTTAGCGCACTCTAATCCTGCTGTCGCATCGGGGCCCACCGACCAACCAGCATGGCATCCTCGGCCCGACAAGTCACATCGAGCCGGCTGGCGGAGGCTGACCGCGGGTGGCCAGGATGGCGTCCAGCAAGGCGTCTGCCACAACCCGCTTCGAGCCCTCCGCCTCGGAAATGACGGTGTCGCCGGCGTCCAGGATGAGCAGCTTGTTGTCGGGGGTGCCGAAGCCGCTGGTCCACCCGACCTCGTTGACCGCGAGCAGGTCGAGGTTCTTGCGACGCCGCTTGCGGCGGCCGCGTTCGAGCAGTTCGTCACCGCGGACGGTCTCGGCTGCGAAGCCGACGATGGTCTGGCCGTCCCGGCGCCGGGACGCCAGCCCGGCCACGATGTCCTCGTTCTCGGTGAGGACGATGGTGGGCACCTCGCCGGACTCCTTGGTGATCTTGCCCTCGGCCACGTCGGCCACCCCGTAGTCGGCCACCGCGGCGGCCATGATGATGATGTCGGCGCGGGCGGCGAAGTCGTTCATCACCGCGGACAGTTCCGCGGTGGAGCCGGCGGGCACGATCTCGATGCCTGGGATGCGGGCGGCGGCGAGCACGTCACCGGCGACGTTGGCCGCTGCCAGCAGCACCTGTGCGCCGCGCTCAGCAGCCGCCACCGCCAGCGCCACCCCTTGTCGTCCGCTGGACCGGTTGCCCAGGAAGCGCACCGGGTCGATCGGTTCCCGGGTGCCGCCGGCCGACACCGCGACAGTCAGGCCCTCGAAGTCGCGGTTGCGCCGCAGCAACGCGGCTGCGGTGGCGTGGACGGCC
>NZ_JBASCI010000245.1:0-3282 GCF_049651565.1 Brooklawnia sp. | reverse complement strand
GTGCGTTCGGGACGAGCAGTGCCCTCGGGAGGCGACGGCCGGGGTCGCGGGGCAGGCTGCGGGGCGTCCGGATCGTAGGTCGGGGTGCTGATCCGCGGGCGGGCCGATGGGGTCGCGACGGGTTGATCGGCGGCCTCCGGCACGTCTGGGGTGGCTGCCGCGGGGGCGGCAACAGCCGGGTCGATCTGGGTGGTGTCGGGCGCTGGCTGGGGGCTACGTCCGTACAGCCAGTCGAGATCGGCCTGCCGATCGCGGTCAGTCATGGCCTCGAGGCTACCCTCCGCCGTGTCGGCCTCAGGGGAGCCGCGCCCGCTCCTGGTCTGCCGTGCTGGCACGTTTCGCCTCGTCCCCGCCCACCAGGACCACCGTCGAACCGCCGCCCAGGATCGGGGCGACCAGGGCCTCGCAGACCGTCTGCCAGGGATCGTCGGCGGGCAGCACGACGCGTCGCTCGCCGACCGGTGCGACCTCGGACAGCGCGTCCCAGTCGTAGGAGCTCTCGGACTCGAAGCAGATCGGGCCGGTGGCCGGCACCCGCCAGTGCACGTCGGGTTGGCTGAGCACCTCGACATTGTCGGTGATCCCCAGCGGGCGGGTCTCGAATCCGGCGCCCAGCGGGTGCAGCGAGCAGCCGATCGTCTCAACACCGGGCACCGGGTGGGCGTCGGTGGGGCCCACGACCGCCCTGGCGGTGCTCAGGCGGGAGCCGAACCGCTTCGTCTTCCGGGGCACCCGGGAGTACGGGGCGCTGCAGCAGGGACTGCGTGAGCCGGCACACCTGCAGGATGGGGCTGACTGGAGCATTCAGGTCGACCGGTTGGCCGCAGCGTCCTTGCAGGTCGACGCCGACCCGTCACCCCAGATCTGGCAGTTGATTCGCAGCGAACGGCACCAACTGCTGCACGGCGATGTCCCGCTGTTCACCGCCGACCCTCACACCGGGACAGTCACCGGCCCCGGCATCGAACCTACCGCGGACGCCCTGATCGAGTCGGGGAGCCAGCTGCTGGACAACCGTCTCGGCGCACTGGACGACGCCGACCTCGCCCGGCAACGAGCGCTGGTACGAGCGGCGCTCTACACCGACGCTGCCCGTCAGAACAGCATGTCGAGACCGGTGGTCGAATCGGCCGTCGACCCGGTGAGCGGGGCGGCATCGCGGGCCATGCGTGTGACCGAACTGGTGTCCGCTGCCTGCGAGCTGGCTGACACCATTTCAGCCGCGTCGGTCGCAGGCCCCGATGGCAGCGCCACCTGGATCGCCCCGCAGTACCACCCCGAAGTGGACCGCTACCAGTTGCAGCCGCTGCACTGGGACCTTAATACCGGCACCTGCGGGGTGGCGCTGTTCCTCGCCACGGCCCATGCGGTCACTGATACCGCCGCCTACCGCGACGTGGCGCTGGCCGCCGTCCAGCCGGTGCGGGACGCGTTCGCCCACGAACCCGCGTCCGCTGCCCAGCTCATCGGGCTTGGCGGGGCCACCGGCCTCGGCTCGGTCATTCACGGCCTGGCCAGGGTCGGCATGTTGCTGGGGGATTCGTCGCTCGTGGAGGACGCCGTCGGTGCGGCGCTCCAGGTCGACTCGGCGCGGCTGGTCGGGTCGGGGCCGGATGTCTTCGACGGTGCGGCAGGCGCGCTGCTCGGGCTGTTGACGGTGTACGCCAGTCGGCCCGACGCCGCTGTGCTCGATCGCGCGGTGTTGTGCGGCGATCACCTTGTTGCCAGCGCGCAGCTCGCCCCGACTGGACGGCGCGCGTGGCGCACCCTCGGCGGCCGCTTCCTCACCGGGTTCTCCCATGGCGTCGCCGGAGTCGCCTACGCGCTGTCGCGGCTGTTTCTGGTCACCGGCGATCCGCGCTACCGAATGGCCGCCGCAGAGGCGATCGGGCATGAGCTCGCCCTGTTCGACCACCAGGAGAAGAACTGGCCAGACCTGCGTGAGCCGGGCAGTTTCCGTCGGGAGTGGTGCCACGGTGCGCCGGGGATCGGGCTGGCGCGAATCGGTGGGCTGGATGCGCTGGACACCGCCGCCATCCGGGCAGACATCGACGCGGCAATCGGCTGCGTCCGATCGACCGGGTTGGCGGGTCCGGACCACTTGTGCTGCGGCAACGCTGGACGCGGCGAACTGCTGCTTACGGCGGCCACCCGGCTCGGCCAGCCGGATCTGCTGGCCGAGGGGCGACTGCGGGCTTCCGCGTTGGTTCGGCGGGCGAGCGCCGCGGGCTGGTATGAGCTGGACGAGTTGCTGCCCGGCAGTCTGGTCGTACCCGGCCTGCTGCAGGGCGTGGCCGGGATCGGCCATCACCTGCTGCGCGCGGCCGAGCCCTCGCTGCCCTCGGTTCTGCTCTGGGCCTGATCTGTGGTGCGCGGGCCCGGCGAACGTCGAGGGCCGCTCCCGCGACCGGTCACGCGGTCAGGACGAACCCGAGTGCCGCGCTTGACGCCGACAGCACGCCCAGCCCGAACGGTAACCAGGCGCTCTCCCGGCGCCGCAGATGCGTGATGACCGCGCCGATCAGGATGATCAGCAGACCGCTCGCCGCCACCGGCGCGAGAACCGGTTGGATTCCGGTGGCCAGCGGCAGGACCAGCCCCACGGCGCCGAGCAGCTCGGCAACCGCGATCAGCTTGAGGGTGATCGGTGAGAAGTCCTCCACCCATGCCATCCCGCTGTCGGCGAGCGACTGCTTGTTCTTGACCAGCTTTGTGCCACCGGCGACCAGTACCAGGATCGCCAGGGTTGCATTCAAACCCAACAGGACTATCTGCATCATCGTGGCCTCCACGTTCGGGGCGACGCGGTTGGGGCCGCCTGCCACCACTGTCCCTGCTGGTGCGGCCACCCGAATCAACCGAGCAGCTGGACTGCTGTGGCCCATCGGCTGGCCGGCCCCGTGATTACCGGGTGCACAAGGCGTTGGTCTGGGTGAGCGGATCGTCCGCCCGGTGCCATAGTTGCACCATGACCCACCTGCCGCGGCACCCCGGCCGCGAGTGGCGTTGGATCGTCCGGGCGACCGCGGTGGTCGCGCTGCTGATGGTCGGCTGGGTGGGCTTGACCAGCTGGGACGCGGTCGTCGGCGGCCATCCGCTGTACGGCGTGCTGCTGGCCGGTACCGTGGTCGGGGCCGGGCTGGCCGGGTGGCGAGGGTTACGGGACGGCCGGCCGCCAACCGGCTGGCGGCGGGTCATCCGGGTCGTTCTGCTCAGCCTGGCGCTCGGACTGGTCGCGCTGCTGTCGTGGCTGCGTCCGCTGGGCGCGGGCGATCCGGCGAT
>NZ_JBASCI010000244.1:0-23036 GCF_049651565.1 Brooklawnia sp. | reverse complement strand
CCCCAGCGGCGGTGATTGGTCCGAGCGGTTGCAGCAGGCCGGCGGCCACGCCGGCGGCGGCTGCCAGCAGGGTTCCGAGGAGCAGGCCTGGCCAGCGCCTGGTGACAGGGCCGACGCTGGTAGATCCAATTGTGGTGGTCATGGCAACAGCCTGCGCCGATGGCCGCGGCGGAGCATCCGGCCCGCGCACGGTCTTCAGCGAGCTCCCGAGATGTAGGCCGAGGCCCCGATACCTCCCCAGGTGTACGCCTGCGTACCGCCAGAAGTCGTTGTGGCATCCGGGCAGGTCGGCTACGTTTCGGCAATGACCACCTGGCAGGGTCTGCTGCAGCTGGACCGGGAACGGCCCTGGTTGCTGGACGCGGTCCTCGCCCTGGGGATCCTGGCCGCGTCCCTGCTCGCCGAGGCGGCGGCCCGGCAGTCGATCCCCGCGTTGCAGATCTTGCTGATGGTGGTGGTGGCCGGCGGCTACGCGGCCCGACGCGCCATCCCGCTGCTCGCCCTGGTCGTGACCGGTGCACTGGTCCTGGTCATGATCCTGCTCGGCCTCAGCACCGCAGTGATCGGCGCCGGGCTGTTCCTGATGGCCTACACGGTGGCGGCCTACCGCCCGGTCCGAATAGTCCTGGCCGGCGCTGGCTACACCACCGCGATCCTGCTGGCCATCGCGATCGCGGCGCCGCAACGGATGCCGCCCGGCGAGCTGGCCACCAACCTGGCACTGTTCGCCGGCTCGTTCGTGTTCGGCCGCGCCGCCCGCATCCACCGTGCCGCCGCCGGGCTGGAGGCCCAGCGGGCCGCGCTGGCCGAGTTGGTACAGCGAGAGGAGGCGCGGGCGGCGCTGACCGAGGAACGGTTGCGGATCGCCCGTGAGGTGCACGACGTGGTGGGGCATTCGTTGGGCGTGATCGCGCTGCAGGCCGGGGTCGGGGCAAAGCTGGTCGACACCGACCCAGCCGAGGCGAAGGCCGCGCTGCTGGCGATCGCCGAACGGAGCCGTGAATCGCTGCGCGAGGTCCGCCAGATCCTGGGCGCGGTTCGCGACCCGCAGGCAGCCACCAATCCAAATCCGGGCCTGGCGGCCGTCCCGGAACTGGTCAGCGACCTGGCCGACGCCGGGCTGCAGGTGGAACTGGAGCAGCGCGGTGAGCCGTGGCAGCTCTCGGAGGCGATGGACCTGACTGCCTATCGGGTGCTGCAGGAGTCGCTCACCAACGTGGTGCGGCACGCCGGCACCGACCGGGCCTGGCTGCGGATCAGCTACGCACCCGACGAGGTGGAGCTCCGCGTCAGCGACCGCGGCCGCGGACCGGCCGAGGGCAACGCTGTCGCGGCCGGGCAACGCGGGATGCGGGAGCGGGTGGAGTCGTGGGGCGGCACCGTCACCTTCGGCCCGGCGAACGGCGGCGGCTACCAGGTGGTGGCGCGACTGCCCAGACAGGAGGAGACATGATCCGGGTGGTCATCGCCGACGACGAGGCCCTGGTGCGCAACGGACTGGCAGTGCTGCTGCGGCACGAACCGGGCTTCGAGGTGGCCGGACTGGCCGCCGATGGGCTGGCGGCGATCATCCTGGTCCGCGAGCACCACCCAGACGTGGTGCTGATGGACATCCGGATGCCGGGCATCGACGGCCTGGAGGCCACCCGGCGGCTGGCCCGTGACCCGGCCACCGGCGGCAGCCGGGTGCTGGTGCTGACCACCTTCGACCACGACGAGAACGTGTTCGCCGCACTGCGGGCCGGGGCCAGTGGATTCCTGCCCAAGGACACCGAACCCGACAAACTGCTGGACGCGATCCGGGTGGTGGCGTCCGGCGAGTCGCTGCTGGCGCCGCACGCCACCCGGCGGCTGATCGAGGAGTTCCGGCGCGGTGCCCCGGCTGCCCGACCGGCACCCAGCCTGCGCACGCTGACCGAACGTGAGGTCGAGGTGCTCGCCGCAGTCGCCGCCGGGCTGTCCAACACCGAGATCGCCGAGAGGTTGACCATCAGCTACGCGACGGCGAAGACCCACGTCAGCCGACTGCTGACCAAGCTGGACGCCCGGGACCGCGCCCAGTTGGTGATCCTCGCCTACGAGAACGGCGTGGTGCAGCCGGGCGGTGGCGTCCGGCCACCCGGTTGAGGCCGGTCAGCCTTCAGCCTCCAGCGCGTTCACCATGAAGTCCGCGGCCCGCACCAGGTACTCGCGCAGTTCGGCGTCCTCAGCGGCCGGCAGGTCCAGCGAGTCGACGGCGGCGAGCATGTGACGCAGCCAACGGTCACGCTGGGTGGGTGTGACGCGGTAGGGCGCGTGCCTGATCCGCAGCCGCGGGTGGCCCCGGGTGTCCTGGTAGGTGCGCGGCCCGCCCCAGTACTGCTCCAGGAACAGCCGCAGCCGGTCGGACGCCGGGCCCAGGTCCTCCTCCGGGTAGAGCGCCCGCAGCGGCGGGTCGTTGGCGACCCCCTGGTAGAACCGATCCACCAGGGCCCGGAAGGTCTGCTCACCGCCAACGCGGTCGTAGAAGGATGCGGTCACGGCGTCCATGCTGCCATGGACGCCGTGCTGGGTCGGATCAGAACCGGCCGGCCTTGGCCAGCTGCTGCGCCTGGCTGAACTCCTCGTCCACGTCGGGGGCGGGGGTGACCAGCGAGACCGTGATGCCGATGACCAGATTGGCGATGAAGCCGGGGATGATCTCGTACAGCGAACTCCACGGGGTGTACTGCCAGGTGAACACGACGATCGCGCCGGCGATCATGCCGGCCAGCGCGCCAGCCGCGGTGTACCGGCGCCAGAACAGCGACAGCAGCACCGCCGGGCCGAAGGCCGCTCCGAAGCCGGCCCAGGCGAAGGCGACCAGGGCCAGGATGGTGTCGTTCTGCGTCCAGGCCAGCGCCCCCGCGATCAGCGCGACCACCAGCACACCGAGGCGGCCCAACCAGACCTGGTTGCGCGGGCTGATGTCACGCTTGAGGATCATGTTCGCCAGGTCCTCGACCAGCGCAGAGCTGCACACGACCAGCTGCGACGACACCGTCGACATGATCGCCGCCAGCACGGCGGCCAACACAAAACCGGCGACCAGCGGGTGGAACAGGATCTGCGTCATGGCCAAGAAGACGGCCTCGGGGTCGGCAAGGGTCAGCTCGGGATGCTGGGTGAAGTAGGCCAGTCCGATCAGGCCGGTGAAGATCGCCCCGATCATCGACAGGGCCATCCAGCCGATGCCGATCCGGCGTCCGGCGGTGGCGTCCGCGGCCGAGCGCAGCGCCATGAAGCGCACGATGATGTGCGGTTGCCCGAAGTAGCCCAACCCCCAGCCGAGGGCGGAGACCACCCCCACCACAGTGGTGCCGGCGATCAGCGACAGGGCGTTGGGGTTCACCGAGGTGACGCTCTCCACCATGCCGGCGGGACCGCCGACCGCGAAAATGCCCAGGATGGGAACAAGCAGCAGGGCGGTCATCATCAGCAGGCCCTGCATCATGTCGGTGTAGGAGGCGCCGAGGAAGCCGCCGAAGAAGGTGTAGAGCACCGTCACGCCCGCCACGATCAGCATCCCCGCCCGGTAGCTCGAACCAAACGAGTTCTCGAAGAAGACACCGCCGGAGACCATGCCGCTGGAGACGTAGAAGGTGAAGAAGGTGAGGATCAACAACCCTGACACCACCCGCAGCATCCGGGACCGGTCCTTCAGCCGGTTGTCGAAGAACGACGGGATGGTGATCGAGTTCTGGGCCACCTCGGTATAGGTGCGCAGCCGCGGCGCGACGAACTTCCAGTTCAGCCAGGCCCCAACGGTCAGCCCGATCGCGATCCAGGCGTCCGCCAGGCCGGTGACGTAGAGCGCGCCGGGCAGGCCCAGCATCAGCCAGCCGGACATGTCGGAGGCGCCGGCACTGAGCGCCGCCACGAATGGAGGTAGGCCTCGCCCGCCGAGCATGTAGTCGCTGAGGTCCTTGGTACGTAGGTTCGCCCAAAGCCCGATCGCGATCATCGCCGCGAAGTAGATGATGATGGCGATCAGCTTGAAGATCTGGTCTGCGTCCATTGACGGTCGTCCTTCCGGCCGGGCCGCCCACGTCGGCGGCCCTCGCAATCTAGCGCGACTTGCTGGGCGGGCTCTGCAGTGACCGCAGAATGCGACGCCGTGTCGCCTACCCTAGTGGCTGCGCAACCCGAAAGGCCATCCCGCGCCGGAAGTCAACCGGAACGGGATGGCCCTGCGGACTTGGGGTACCTGTCGATCAGCCCTGTGCGGCGCTCGGATGGGTCATGTCGACCGGAACCACCCACTGGTCGAACTGTTCCTCGGTGAGCTCGCCGGACTCCAGCGCGCTCTGCTTGAGGGTAAGCCCCTTCTTGTGGGCGTTCTTCGCGATCGCGGCCGCCTTGTCGTAGCCGATGTGCCGGTTCAGCGCGGTCACCTGCATCAGGTTGGAGTCGAGGTTGGCCTGGATGCGGGCCAGGTTCGGCTCGATGCCGACCGCGCAGTGGTCGTTGAACGACACGCAGGCGTCCCCGATGAGCTGGATCGACTCCAGGCAGCACCAGGCCATCACCGGCTTGAACACGTTGAGCTGGAAGTTGCCCTGCGATCCGCCGAAGGCGACGGTCGCGTCGTTGCCGAAGACCTTGGTGGCGACCATGGTCATGGCCTCGGACTGGGTGGGGTTCACCTTGCCCGGCATGATCGAGCTGCCTGGCTCGTTCTCGGGGATGTTCAGTTCGCCGATGCCGTTTCGCGGGCCGGACGCGTACCAGCGCACGTCGTTGGCGATCTTCATCAGCGCACCGGCCAGCGTCCGCAGCGCGGCCGACACCTCGACCAGCGCATCGTGCGCCGACAGCGCCGCGAACAGGTTGTCCGCCTGGACGAACTCGATGCCGGTCTGCTCGCTGATCTTGCTCGCGCAGAGCTGGCCGAACTCGGGATGGGCGTTCAACCCGGTACCCACGGCGGTGCCGCCGATAGCCAGTTCCCGGGCCCGGGAGTCGGCGTGCCGGATGGCGTCCAATGCGAAGTCGATCTGGGCCACCCAGCCGCCGATGACCTGGCCGAGGGTGACCGGAGTGGCGTCCTGCAGGTGCGTGCGTCCGACCATGACGACGTCGGTGTACTCATCGGCCTTGGCGGCCAGGGTGTCGCGCAACCTGGTGACGTCGGGGTAGAGCTTCTCGTTGAGCTGGGTGACCACGGCGATGTGCATCGCGGTCGGGAAGGTGTCGTTGGAGCTCTGCCCGCGGTTCACATGGTCGTTGGGGTGCACCGGCTTCTTGCTGCCCATCTCGCCGCCGGCGATCTCGATCGCGCGGTTGCTGATGACCTCGTTGGAGTTCATGTTCGACTGGGTCCCCGAGCCGGTCTGGAAGACCACCAATGGGAAGTCATCGTCGAGCTTGCCCTCGATGACCTCTTCGGCTGCCTGCTCGATCAGACCGGCGATCTCGGAAGGCAGTTCGCCCAACTCGGCGTTGGCGAGAGCGGCCGACTTCTTGAGCACGCCGAGCGCCTTGATCATCGGACGGCCCCAGACGAAGGTGGGTCGGCCGATGTCGAAGTTCTGCAGGCTGCGCTGGGTCTGTGCTCCCCAGTAGCGCTCGGAGGGAACCTCAATCGTCCCCATGGAATCGGATTCGATGCGTGACATGGCCCAAGCCTAGCGACGGGGCCGTTGGACGCGCCGGGACCCCTTGATCTCCAGTCGCAACAGGGCTTCCGGTGCGACGCTGAGGATTCAATACCATGGACGAGCAGGTCAGGGCACCCCACGGAAAGGCCACAGCGATGTCACAGAGCGTGCCGCCGGACGCGCAGGAATCGCTCGTCGAGAACTCAGCCGCGACGGGGGGCCAGCCGGGACGCCGGGGCGTGCGCCTGGCCGCCTGGCTGGTGGCGGGGCTGCTGGCGCTGCTTGGCGCCGGGTACGTCGTCGCGCACTTCGTGGCCAGCGACTCCGCTCCGCGCAACGCCAGTGTCAACGGCGTCGACATCGGCGGCCTTGGTGTGCAGCAGGCCACCGAACTCCTCACCGCCGAACTCGGCCCCGGTGACCGCGAACCGGTCACCATCACCGGTGAACCCGGCCAGCAGGCGACCATCGACCCGACCGACGCCGGGCTGGCGGTCGACTACCGGGCGACCGTGCACCGGGCAGGGGCTGGACGCAGTTGGGACCCGCGGGTGCTGGTCAAGGTGCTCACCGGAGGCGCACAGACCGCACCCGTCGTGCAGGTCGACCGCGAACAGTTGGTGGCTGCGGTCGAGCAGGTCGCCCCGGACTTCACCCGGGAACCGGAGGACGCCCGGATCTCCGCCGACGGCGGCGAGGTGCAACGGGCGCCGATGGTCACCGGCACCGAGATGGCCGTCGATGGCACGGCCGACGCCGTCGCTGCCGCGTTCAGCGAGGCGGTGCGGCGTCCCGTGGACGGGCCGCGCGGCCCCTACCAGGTGGCCGCTGATCTGGAGATCACCGAGCCGGCCATCACCGACGCCGAGATCGAGACCGTCGCGGAGGAACTGGACACCGTGCTGCAACCCATCACGGTCTCCACCGAGACCGCCTCGGCCGAGATCACCCCGGCCGACATCGCCGAGGTGACCACCGTCGCCGAGGCCGACGGCCGGGTCACGGTGAGCGTGGACCATGCCGCGCTCTACGACGCCGCCAGCGAGGTGGTGGCCGCGCTGACCATCGTCGCACCGCGGGACGCCACCTGGCAGATGAGCGGCGGCGCACCCGTCCTGGTCCCGGCCGCCGATGGCGAGTCAGTGACCAGGGACGACTTCGCCGCCGGCGTGGAATCGGTGATCAATGAGCCGGCGCCCAGGCAGGTCGACCTCGAGGTCAAGACCGTTTCGCCCGACTTCACCACCGAGCAGGCCGAGGCGTTGGGCATCCGCGAAGTGGTGGGGGAGTTCACCACCTACTTCAACCACACCGAGTACCACAACACCAACCTCGGCCTGGCCGCGGCGGGAATCAACAACGAACTGGTCAAGCCCGGTGATACGTTCAGCCTCGCCGAGGCCACCGGGCCACGCAACGCGTCCACCGGGTATGTCTCCGGCGGCGTGCTGGTCGGCGACCACATCGAGAACGTGGTCGGCGGAGGGGTCTCGCAGTCTGCCACCACTACCTACAACGCCGCCTTCTTCGCCGGCATGACCGATGTCGAGCACCACCCGCACACCCAGTACTTCAGCCAGTACCCGCCCGGTCGCGAGGCCACCGTCTACGAAGGTGTGCTCGACCTGAAGTTCCGCAACGACACCCCTTATGGGGTGCTGATGGAGGCGTTCATCTCGCCGTCGAGCCCAGGCAACAGCGGCTCGATCACCGTCCGGGTCTGGTCGACCCAGTACTTCGACTCGGTCACCGCCTCAGAGCCGGTGCTGTCGAACTACACCATGGGCGGTGAGCAGGTCAGCAGCCGACCGGGCTGCATCCCGCAGAGCCCGTCGCAGGGGTTCGACGTCTACTACCAGCGCATCCTGGTGCTCGACGGGCAGACCACCACCGAGGACTACTTCTGGCGGTACTCACCGGTCGACCGGATCATCTGCCGCTGATGTCTGGTTCTGACCGACGAGGTGACCGGGCCTGCCCGAACCTTTGACTGGACGCCCGAGTGCCGGGGCGGGGACGCCGCCTCCCACCAACCGAACGATCACTCGGTTTACCTGCCGAGCGGGTATAGAGTTCAAGTCGTCCCGGCCCTGGTGAGCCAGGGCCAACGACAAAACAGGAGATTGCCGATGACCTACGTCATTGCCCTGCCGTGCGTTGACGTCAAGGATCGCGCTTGTGTCGACGAATGTCCCGTCTCGTGTATCTACGAGGGGCCTCGGGCGCTCTACATCCACCCCGACGAGTGCGTGGACTGTGGGGCCTGTGAACCGGTGTGCCCGGTTGAAGCGATCTACTTCGAGGACGACCTGCCAACCGAGTACTCCGAGTGGTACGACATCAACGTCCGCTTCTTCGACGACATCGGATCGCCCGGCGGAGCCGCCCGGATGGGTGTACTCGACAAGGACGAACCGCGCGTCGCCGCCCTGCCGCCGCAGAACCAGTGAGCCGCTGGACGCGCGTCTCGGCCAAGCTACCCGTATTCCCCTGGGACACCCTCGACCAGGCCAGGGTCACCGCGGACGCGCATCCTGACGGCATCGTGGACCTGTCGGTCGGCACCCCGGTCGACCCCACCCCGGCGGTCGCCCGACGGGCCCTGGAGGCGGCGTCCCAGGCACCCGGTTACCCCACCACCTGGGGCACGCCGGCCCTGCGCGCCGCCATCGTCGACTACCTGGGCACCCGGTGGGCGGCCCAGGGCCTGACCGACCGCAACGTGCTGCCGGCCATCGGCACCAAGGAACTCGTGGCCGGGCTGCCGCAGCAACTGGGACTCGGTCCCGACGACCTGGTCGTCATCCCGACCACCGCGTACCCGACCTACGACGTGGGTGCCCGGCTGGCAGGCTGCCAGATCCAGTTGTGCGACGACCCGGACGCGGTCGAGGGCCGCCCCTCGCTCATCTGGATCAACTCACCGGCCAACCCGCACGGGGCGATCGCACCTGAGCCATTGCTGAAGCGCTGGATCGGGTTCGCCCGCTCACAAGGGGCGTTGCTGGCCAGCGACGAGTGCTACGGCGAGTTCGGCTGGGACGTCGAGCCCGCCTCGGTGCTGCGCCCCGACCTGTGCGAGGGATCCACCGCCAACCTGCTGGTACTGCACTCGTTGTCGAAGCGGTCGAACCTGGCCGGCTACCGGGCCGGCTTCGTCGCCGGCGACGGCGACGCCGTCGGCGAACTGCTCGAGGTCCGCAAGCACTGCGGGATGATGATGCCCACTCCGGTGCAGGCAGCGATGGCGGCCACCCTGGGCGACCAGCAGCACGTCGAGGAGCAACGCGCCCGCTACCTGCGGCGGCGCACAGTGCTGACCAGCGCGCTGACCGGGGCCGGGTTCCGGATCGACCACTCCGAGGGGTCGCTGTACCTGTGGGCCACCCGCCAGGAGGGCTGCCGCGACACGGTGGCCTGGCTGGCGCAGCGGGGCATCCTGGTAGCGCCCGGCGACTTCTACGGCCCGGCGGGCGAGCAGCACGTCCGGATCGCGCTGACCGCCACCGACGAGCGCGTCGACGCGGCCGCAGGTCGGCTGGCCGGCGGCTGATCAGTCGCGAAGGGATTCGGCCAACTGCCTGGCCAGCCGGGCAGGCGCGGTCTGGAGGTACGACTCCGTGATCAGCTCGGTCACCTCTTCCCAGTCCGTGGTCTCGTCCAGGTCGAGTCCGACCCAGCCGGACGGCCCCCAGTAGCCGGGCACGAACGCCCCGGGACGCTGCAGCAGCGCCTGGCGTTCCGACTCGTCCAGCTTCAGCAGCACTGATTGCGGGTGCTGGGCGTCCTCCTGTTTCGACCAGGCGCCGTAGCTGGTGAAGACCTTGGTGGTGTAGAAGTACGGCCGGCCGTGCGCGACCTTCTCCTTCGCCTCGGGCAGCCGGAGGGCTATCGCCCGGACCCGGGCCAGGATCTCGTCATCGTCTTCGAACATCTGCGGGTGGGGCATGCTGGCTCCTGCCGGAGGTGCACCGAGTACCCACCAGTGTGGCAGTCGGCCCAACCAGACGCCACTACTCAGTGCGCAGGATGGCCACCACCGGGGCGCCAGCCGGTTCGGCCGGCTGCCAGGCGGCGTAGTCGGTCTCGGAGTTCGTCCACAACTGGGCGTCGGCCTGCAACGAGACCAACCCGGCCGGCGAGCCGCGCAACA
Source organism: Brooklawnia sp. (assembly GCF_049651565.1). Taxonomy (GTDB): domain Bacteria; phylum Actinomycetota; class Actinomycetes; order Propionibacteriales; family Propionibacteriaceae; genus Brooklawnia. The sequence continues at coordinate 13,265 of NZ_JBASCI010000244.1, read as the reverse complement.
TCGACAACTGCGCCACCGACCAGGTGGTCAGCTCCGAGTCGCCGGCGAACTCGACGGCGCCCAACTCGTTGACCGCCACCGACACCGAGCCGCCCCAGACCCGGTCGGCGTAGTCGGTCAGCACGGCCGCGTCGGCTGGGTTGCCGCTGCGGTCGATGCAACTGACCGCGGCGGGGGAGTGACCGGTCAACGCGCTCGCCCAGGCGCGTCCCTTCGGCTCGTGCTGGGCGTAGGCGTCGGGGAAGCCGGAGCGCTGCACCGCCTGCGCGACGTCGTTGATGACCCCGTTCTCCCAGTCGGGCACCTGAACCAGGACCTCGTAGAACTTGCCGGAGGAGTACCACGGATCCATGATCTGCTCCACCGTCCCCCAGCCCTGCGACGGCCGCTGCTGGAACAGTCCGATCGAGTCGCGGTCACCGTAGTCCAGGTTCCGCAGGTCGGACTCCTGGTAGGCGGTGACCAGTGCGATGGTGGCAGCCCGGGCGGGCAGGCCCCGCCGGATCGACTCCCCGACGATGATGGACGCGTTGCCGGCCTGCTCCCAGGTCAGGTAGCTGCCGAACCCGTCGACGGAAACCGTGCAGCCCTGCGGCGGCAGCAACGGCTCCGGCGTCCGCGACCCCCACCGCATGATCCAGCTGGTCACCGTCGCGATCACCGCTGCCAGCGCCAGGATGGCGACCAGCGCCAGCACCCAGCCGCCGATCCGGCCCGAACGGCCGCCCCCGGTGGCGCGTGCCATCGGTCAGTTGCTGTGCAGGGCAGCGTTCAACTCCACCTGCCGGTCGCTGCGGCTCTTCACGATGACTGCCCCCGACTGCGAGTCCCGCAGGAACAGCAGGTCGGACGCGCCGCTCAACGCGCGGGCCTTGACCACCTCGCCGTCGGGCAGCCGCACCTTCGTCCCCGCTGTCAGGTACAGCCCTGCCTCGACCACGCAGTTGTCGCCCAGCGAGATCCCCAGGCCCGACTCGGCGCCCAGCAGGCAGCCGCGGCCGATCGACACCATCTCGGTGCCACCGCCGCTCAGGGTGCCCATGATGGACGCCCCGCCACCGATGTCGCTGCCATCACCGATGATCACGCCCTGGCTGACGCGTCCCTCAACCATCGAACGGCCCAGCGTGCCGGCGTTGTAGTTCACGAAGCCCTCGTGCATCACGGTGGTGCCCTCGGCCAGGTGCGCGCCCAGCCGCACCCGCGCACCGTCACCGATCCGCACTCCACCAGGGACGACGTAGTCGAGCATGCGGGGGAACTTGTCCAGCGCCAGCACGTTCAGGCCGCCGCGCTGACCGCGCAGGGTGGCGCGGATGGACTCGAAGGACTCGGCGTGGCAGGGCCCGGCGGTCGTCCAGACGACATTCGGCAGCACGCCGAAGATGCCGTCCAGGTTGATGCTGCGCGGCTTGCGGAGGCGATGGCTGAGCAGGTGCAGCCGCAGGTACGCGTCGGCGGTCGAGGTGGGCGGGGCGTCCAGTTCGATCACGGTCTGGACGATCTCGGTGGCGACGCCGCGGGTGTCATCGGCGATGCGGTGGGCCCGCAGCATGGCCATCGGCTGGCTGTCGGAACCGGGCTGCCCGAGCCGAGGTTCGGGGTACCAGACGTCCAGCACCTCACCGCTGAGGTGCACGTTGGCCAGCCCCCAGCCCCACGCCGACATCCCTGGTGCGGTGGTGGGGTCGTCCTGCTCGAAAGCTTCCTGCTCAGTCATGCAGTCAACTGTAACGGGGGACGCCGACACCCCGGCCCGTCGACGATCACGCCACGAGCCGCCGCCGCGTAGGCTGTCGGCCATGGCGCTGCCCACCGACAACCTGCTCGACCTGTTCCGTTCGATCGTCGACATCGAATCGGTCAGCCGTAACGAGCGGGAGCTGGCCGACGCCGTCGAGGAGGCACTACGCGGCTGCGCCCACCTGGAGCTGGTTCGCGACGGCGACGCGGTGCTGGCCAGGACGAACCTTGGACGCGCCGAGCGCGTCCTGATCGCCGGTCACCTCGACACCGTGCCGGTGGCGGGCAACCTGCCCAGCAGCATCACCACCGGGCCGCAGGGAATCGTGGTGCACGGCCGCGGCAGCTGCGACATGAAGGGCGGGGTGGCGGTGATGGTCTGGCTGGCTCGTCGGCTCACCGCGCCGAACCGCGACATAACCTGGGTCTTCTACGACTGCGAGGAGATCGAGGTCATCTCCAACGGCCTTGGACGCCTGACCGCCAACCACCCCGACTGGTTCGCCGGCATCGACCTGGCGGTACTGATGGAGCCGACCGGCGCGCAGATCGAGGGTGGCTGCCAGGGGACCATCAGGGTTGACATCACCACCACCGGCGTCGCCGCCCACAGCGCCCGGGGCTGGTTGGGGCACAACGCCATCCACGACATGGCCGACGTGCTGCAACGGGTGCGCAGCATCGAGGTCGGCGAGGTGCCGGTCGACGGGCTGGTCTACCGCGAGGGCGTCAACGCCACCATGATCAGCGGCGGCCTGGCACCCAACGTGGTGCCCGACTGGTGCACCGTGCAGGTCAACTACCGGTTCGCCCCCGACAAGACCGCCGACCAGGCGCTGGAACAGCTCAGGAACTGGCTCCCCGACTGGGAACTGGTGGTCAGCGACCTGTCATCGGCCGCCCGCCCGGGCCTGGACCGCCCGGCCACCGCGGACTTCGTCCGCGCCGTCGGTGGTGTGCCGCGGGCCAAGTACGGCTGGACCGACGTGGCCCGCTTCTCCGAGCTGGGGATGCCGGCGGTCAACTTCGGCCCGGGCGACCCGGCAATGGCCCACAAGGTGGACGAATGCTGCCCGTTGGCCCACCTGGAGAGCTGCCGGGACGCGCTGCAGCGCTGGCTCGCGCCACCTGCGTAGCGGTGCGGTGGCCGGCGGGTCGGCTGGCTGGGTGTGCGAACATTTGGGACATGGGTTGGGTCTTCGCCGCGCTGATCGTGGTCGTGATCTTCTTCGCCGTCCTGGCCGGGCTGGGACGGCTGGGTCAACTCGCACCACCGGTGGACGACCGGCCGGTCCCCGCGTTGCCGTCCGACCGCCCACTGGCGGCGTCCGACCTGCAGGACGTGCGGTTCGCGGTGGTCACCCGCGGCTACTCGATGCCGCAGGTGGAGGCACTGCTGGACCGGGTGGCCGGCGAACTGGCCGACACCGAGGCCGTGGCCGACACCGAGGCAGCGGCCGACACGCCGGAACCAGCAGCCGCCGCCGAACTTGCGGGCCGGCCCCAGAGCGATTCCAGCTCGACCCCGCGTGGATCCGGGGTACCGGCCGGCTACCTGGGGCCGGTGCCCAACGGCTGGCCCACCGCCCCCTGACCCGTTCTGCCCCGCCATTGGAACCTCATGCGGAATAATGGAGGGGTTGTCGGACGAAAGAAACGAGGATGCAATGGCAGCGATGAAACCGCGTACCGGCGACGGACCAATGGAAGTCACCAAGGAAGGCCGCGGCATCGTGATGCGGATGCCGGTCGATGGGGGCGGACGTCTGGTCGTCGAGTTGAACGCAGCCGAGGCCTCATCCCTGTTGGAGTGCCTCAAGGGTGTCGTCGGGGAGTAGCTGTTACCAGGTTCCAAAGGGGCGAACGCCCGGGTCAGGAGTTCCTGACCCGGGCGTTCCTGGTTGTGGGGTCCCGGGCGGCCGGCTGCCGCCCGGGGTTCAGCCCTGCTTCGCCTGGTGGCGGGCGATGGCTGCCCGGTACACCTCGACGGTTTCCTGGGCGATCTTCTCCCAGCTGAACTCGTCGATGCAGCGTTGCCGGCCGGCCAGGCCCATCCGGCGGGCGCGATCCCGGTCGCGGGTCAGTTCGTTCAACTTGTCGGCGAAGGTCTTTTCGAAGTTGGCGACGAACTCCGGATCACCGGCCTGGCCGGGATCGTAGGGCACCAGCAGCCCGGTCTCGCCGTCCACGACCACCTCGGGGATGCCACCCACAGCGGAGGCAACCACGGGAACTTCGCAGGCCATCGCCTCCAGGTTCACGATCCCCAACGGCTCGTAGATGGAAGGGCAGGCGAACACCGTGGAGTGGGTGAGCACCTGACGCACCGACGCCCGCGGCAGCATCTCCTGCACCCAGGTGACACCGCTGCGGCTGGCGTTCAGCTCGGCGAAGGCCTTCTCGAACTCGGCGGCGATCTGAGAGGTGTCGGGTGCACCGGCCAACAGCAGCAGCTGGGTGTCGGGGTCGAGCATCTTGGCGGCCCGCACCAGGTGCACCATGCCCTTCTGGCGGGTGATGCGGCCGACGAAGGTGACGATCGGCTTCGACAGGTCGACCCCCAGGCCGTTGATGACGTCGGTGTCGGGATCAGGCTTGAACTCCTCGGGATCGATCCCGTTCTTGACCACGTGGATGCGGTCGTCCTCGACGAACGGGTAGGCGGCCTTGATGTTGTTGATCATCGCGGCCGAAACCGCGATCACCGCGTCGGCGTTGGCGTAGGCGGTCTTCTCGATCCAGCTGGAGACCCGGTAGCCACCACCGAGCTGCTCGACCTTCCACGGCCGGTCCGGCTCGAGTGAGTGGGCGGTCACGACAGTGGGGATGTCCTGGAACTGGCCGGCGATGATGCCGGCGAACTGCGCATACCAGGTATGGGAGTGCACGACATCCACCTCCGGGATGGCGGCGGCCATCGAGATATCGGCGCCCAGGGTCCGCAGGGCAGCATTGGCGCCTTCGGGGTAGTCCTCGGCGTGGGCCGTCGCGCCCTCGCGGGGCTCGCCCATGCACTGGACGTCGACCAGATCACAGAACTTGCGCAACTGAGGGACCAGTTGACCGACATGGACGCCGGCCCCACCGTAGATATGGGGCGGGTACTCACGGGTGAGGATTGAAACGCGCATGCCCCGATGGTTTCACACGGTGGCCCGCACCGGCCGAGACTGCCGGAAAACTAGCTCCCACTTCGCCGGTTGACGCCGGCGGAGCCGCAGGCATTTTGCCGAATCCGCGGCACTCGACCCGCCAAAGCCATAAGTTCATCCCATGGCTGAACCCAAAGTGCTCTCAATCGTCCTCGCGGGTGGCGAAGGCAAGCGGTTGATGCCGCTCACCGCTGACCGGGCCAAACCGGCAGTGCCGTTCGGCGGTACCTACCGATTGATCGACTTCGCGCTGTCGAACATGGTGAACTCCAACCTCACCAAGGTGGCAGTGCTCACCCAGTACAAGTCCCACTCCCTGGACCGCCACATCTCCATCACATGGCGGATGTCGACCTTGCTCGGCAACTACGTCACCCCGGTTCCGGCCCAGCAGCGTCGCGGTCCGCACTGGTTCCAGGGCAGCGCCGATGCGATCTACCAGTCGATGAACCTGATCAACGACGAGAACCCCGACTACATCGTCGTGTTCGGGGCCGACAACATCTACCGTATGGACGTGCGGCAGATGCTCGACGCCCACATCGACTCCGGCCTGGCCGCCAGCGTGGCGGCGATTCGGGTTCCGCGCTCGGAGGCATCCGCCTTCGGCATCATCGACGCCGGTTCCGACCGCGTCATCGAGCGCTTCCTCGAGAAGCCGTCCGACCCGCCCGGCCTGCCCGATTCCCCGGACGAGTCGTTCGCGTCGATGGGCAACTACATCTTCAGCCGCAAGCAGTTCGTCGAGATGCTTGAGTTCGACGGCCAGAACGCCGACTCCAAGCACGACATGGGCGGCAACATCATCCCCGCCTTCGTGGCGCAGCGTGAGTGCGCGGTCTACGACTTCACCGAGAACCAGGTCCCCGGTGCCACCGAGAAGGACCGCAACTACTGGCGGGACGTAGGCACCATCGACGCCTACTTCGACGCCCACATGGACCTGATCTCGGTCGTTCCCGAGTTCAACCTGTACAACCAGCGGTGGCCGATCCTCACCCAGCAGCCGCAACTGCCGGGCGCAAAGTTCACCCTGCACAGCACCGCCGAGAGCTCGATCGTCACCAACGGCTGCATCATCTCTGGCGGCGACGTCGACCACTCGGTGCTCAGCCCGGGTGTGCGCGTCGAGGACCACGCCTCGGTGGATCGGTGTGTGGTGATGCACAACTCGCGGATCGGCCGCAACTGCGTGGTGCGCAACGCCATCCTGGACAAGAACGTCGTGGTCCCCGACGGGGTGCACGTCGGCATCGATCGCGAGGCGGACGAAGCCCGCGGCTTCCACATCTCCGACAACGGCGTCACCGTCGTCCCGAAGAACACCAAGGTCGAACAAGTCTAGTCGACCCCACCCCTGCCAGCCGGTCCGGCGGCGTTGGGCCTTCGGCGCCAGCGCCGCCGCTCAGCGTCACGAGCTCTTGACCGCCGCCAACAGGCCCTCACCGATCGGCAGCAGGCAGGCGGTGAACACCTCTGAGTCGTTGATCGACTCCAGTGCCTCCCGGATGATCACCGACTCGTCAGACTCGTCCTCGGCGTCGGCGACCAGGTTTCGCCACAGGGCGTCGTTGAGCAGGAGTAGACCGCCGGGTCGCAACAGCCGCTCGGCCTGCGCCACGTGCTCGACGTACTCCAGCTTTTCGGTGTTGACCAGGACGATGTCGTAGGCGCCGTCCCGCAGGTTGTTCAACACCTCCAGCGGACGCCCGGCGATCAGCCGGAACCGTTGCGAGGGGATGCGGTTGGCCTGGAACGCCTGCTTCGCCGTCAGCTGCCAGCCCACCTCAGGGTCGATGCTGGTCAGCACGCCCTTCTCGTTCATGCCCTGGAACAGGGCCAGCCCGGTGACGCCGGCGCCGGTGCCGACCTCGACGACGGCCCTGGCGTCCAGCACCCTGGCCAGGAAGGTCAGGGCGGTGGTCAGCCCATTGGACGGTGCTGGCGCCCCGCTGGTGATCGCCTCGTCGCGGGCGACGCGGATCGGGTCGGGAGTCGGGACGTAGTCCTCTGCGTAGGCAAGCGAACGCTGGTTGAGAAGGAAGGCTGCACTCACGGGCTCAGCCTAGCGTCCACCACGGCGAGTCGGGACGGACCGGGTCGGCGCCAACTGGCCCGATTGCCTAGCATGGGGACATGACCGAACCCATTCTTGGTCGACTGATCACAGCCATGGTGACCCCCTTCGATGAAGAGGGCGGGGTCGACCTGGCCCGAGCCGAGCAGCTCGCCGCACGACTTGTCGACGAACAGCTCAACGACGCAGTGCTGGTGAACGGCACCACGGGCGAGGCCCCCACCACCACCGACCGCGAGAAGGCGGAGTTGGTCCGGGTGGTGAAGCAGGCGGTTGGTGATCGGGCCAACGTACTGGCCGGCGTCGGCACCTTCGACACCCACCACACCATCGAACTGTGCCGGCAGGCGGCGCAGGCCGGCGCCGACGGCCTGCTGACGGTCACCCCGTACTACTCGCTGCCCCCGCAGGACGCGCTGGTCGAGCACTTCCAGACCGTCGCCGGGGCTACCGACCTGCCGATGGTGCTCTATGACATCCCGCATCGCGCCGGCCGGCCGATCGAGGCGGCCTCGCTGATCACCCTGGCCGAGCACCCGAACATCATCGGGGTGAAGGACGCCAAGAACGACATCGTCGCGTCCGCCCAGGTGATGGCGGCCACCGACCTGCACTACTACGCCGGCGACGACGCCAAGCTGCTGCCGCTGCTCGGGATCGGCGCGGTCGGGGTGGTCGGCACGTCCACCCACTTCTCCGGACGCCGCACTGCCGAGCTGATCGAGGCCTGGCTGCGCGGCGACGCGGCCGAGGCGCTGCGGATCTACCGCGCCCTGCTGCCGGTCTACACCGGGGTCTTCGCCACCCAGGGCGTGATGATGGTCAAGGCCGGTCTGGCCCACCAGGGCTTCCCGGTCGGCGGTCTGCGCGGCCCGTTGCGCCCGGCGTCGGAGCAGCAGGCCCGAACCTTCGGCGCGATCCTGGACGCCGCTGACCTGTGAGCAGCTGATGGTCCCGCACGAGTTCCTGGGCATCGGGTGGGGCGAGTTCACGCTGCTGCTGGTGCTCGCGGTGATCTTCTTCGGTCCAGAGAGGTTACCGGAGATCAGCCGGAGGGCCGCCCGCGTCGTCCACGCCGTGCGGCTGTTCGCCAACCAGGCGACCGACCAGTTGAAGCAGGAGTTGGGGCCGGAGTATCAGGACCTGACGATCTCCGACCTCAACCCGAAGACGTTCGTCCACAAGCACCTGCTCGCCGATGTGCAGGACGACCTGGACGGCATCAAGAAGGAGCTGGACGGGGTCAGGACCGAGCTGGCCGGCTCGGTGGGGGACGTGAAGGCGGCCAACGCCGACGTCAGGTCGGTGATCGGCGAAAGCTTGGCCAAGCCGGCAGCGGCCGCCGGGGATGTCGATCAGGGCGAGCCCGAACAGGCGGCCATTGCGTCGGCGCCCTCCGTCCCGTGGGACCCGGAAGCGACCTGAGCCAGATCCTCCGGGCTACCTGGCCGTCAGGTTGAGCGGCCGGCCGACCAGCGACGGACGCGCCGCCGCCATCCGCTCGGCCAGCCCGGTGATCGCCTGGGCAGCCGGCAGGCCCGGCTGGCTGATCACGATCGGGGCGGCGAACTCGCTGCCGGCCCCCATCGCGACCTCCATTGGAATCTGGGCCAGCAGCGGTACCTCGCGGGCCAGCCGGTCGGTGAGGCCGTCCGCGGTCTGCTGACCGCCGCCGCTGCCGAACAGTTCGACCTGGTGGTCCTGGCCGCAGTGGGGGCAGGTGGTCTGGTACCAGCTCATGTTCTCGATCACGCCGATCACGTTCTGGTGCATCATCGAGCCCATCGTCCCGGCCCGTTCGCTGACCCAGGCGGCGCTCGGCTGCGGGGTGGTCACCACCACCAGGTCGCTGCCGGGCAGCTTCTGGCCGATGGACATGGCCACGTCGCCGGTGCCCGGCGGCAGGTCGATCAGGAAGAAGTCGAGGTCACCCCAGTACACCTCGCTGAGCAGCTGGGTGAGCGCCCGGTCGAGGATCGGGCCGCGCCAGGCGATCACCTGGTCGCGGGACTCCTTGAGCATGCCCATGCTGATCACCTTGACCACGGCCTGGGCGCCGTCGGCGGCCTGGAACTCGACGGGGACCGGCATGATCATGCTGTCGACCAGGGTGGGTCGCGCGTCGTCGTCGATGCCGAGCAGGTCGGGCACCGAGTGACCGTAGATGTCGGCGTCCAGGATGCCGACGCTGCGGCCCATCTTGGCCAGGGCGAGCGCCAGGTTGACCGTGACCGAGCTCTTGCCGACCCCGCCCTTGCCGGACGCCACCGAGAGTACCTGGGTCAGGTTGCCTGGCTGGGCGAACGGGATGACCGGTTCGGGGCGGTCTCCCCGCAGCTTCCTGGTCAGCGCGGCCCGCTGTTCGGCGTTCATCGCGCCCACGGTCAGGTTGACCCCGGTGACGCCATCGACGCTCCCGAGTGCCTTGCGGACGTCGGACTCGATGGTGTTGCGCAGCGGGCAGCCCGCCACGGTCAGCAGGACGGTCACGTGCACTGTGCCTACGTCGTCCACCTCGAGCCGGTCGACCATGCCCAGCTCGGTGATCGGCCGACGGATCTCGGGATCAATGACGTTGCCCAGCGCTGCGAGCGCGGCGTCTGGAAGATTGGTGGTGGTCACCATTCCTGCCTACGCGAACGCAGGGTCGATTTTCAAGTTGGGTCAACTGGCGGACACCGGTCGAGGTGGCCGTGCCGGGACTGCCCTCAACGTGGCTCGGACGCCTCGTCGGGGTCCGACCGGCGCTCGGCGGTGGCGTTGTCCAGCTCCTCCAGCAGGTCACGCAGCTGGTCGCGGATCTCGCTGCGCACGAAGTCGCGGGTGGCCAGCTCACCGACGTTGGATCGCAGGGAGGCGATCTCGCGGGCCAGGAAGTCCATCTCGGCCCGGCTCTGGGCGGAGATCCGGCGGTCCTCGTCGAAGCTCAACCGGTCGCGGGCCTCCTGGCGGTTCTGGGCGAGCAAGATCAGCGGCGCCGAGTACGCGGCCTCTATCGACAGCATCAGCGTCAGCAGAATGAACGGGTGCTCGTCGAACCAGATCTCGCGGGGGGCGAGGGTGTTCCACAACAGCCAGACCGCGATGAAGACCGACATCCAGATCAGGAACGCCGGGCTGCCCATGTAGCGGGCGATGAACTCCGCGAACCGGCCGAACGACTCCTGGTCGAACCGCAGCTTGCGCAACCGGAAGCCGGATCGGCGTCCCGGCGTGCTGAGCTGTTCAGCGTCGGGCGGCCATTGTGCCTCAGCCATGGTTCACCTCCGCGTCCGGTTCGCCCGAGCCCTCCATCTGGTCGCCGCGCCAGTCCGGCGGCAGCATGTGGTCGAGCAGGTCGTCGACGGTGACTGCCCCGACCAGCTGGTTCTGCGGGTTCACCACCGGCGCGATGACCAGGTTGTAGGTGGCGAAGTAGCGGCTGACCTCCCCGATGCCGGCGTTTGGCGGCAACGGTTGCAGGTCGTTGTCGATCATCTGGCCGATCTGCAGGCTGGGCGGCTCGCGCAGCAGCCGCTGCAGGTGGACGCCGCCCAGGTAGCGTCCGGACGGGGTGTCGTGCGGCTGCCGGGTGACGAAGACCATCGACGACAGCGCGGGGGTGAGGTCCTGGTGGCGCACCTTGGCCAACGCCTTGGCGACGGTGTCGTCGGCGCCGAGGATGACCGGCTCGGGGGTCATCATGCCGCCGGCGGTCAGTTCGGGGTACTTCAGCAGGTTGCGGACGTCCTGGGCCTCCTCCGGTTCCATCCGGCTGAGCAGTTCCTCGGCCAGTTCGGTCGGCAGGTCGCTGATCAGGTCGGCGGCGTCGTCGGGGTCCATCTCGTCGAGCACGTCCGCGGCGCGCTCCTTCTCCAGGGCCTGTAGCAGGTCCACCTGCTCGTCCTCGGGGAGCTCCTGGAAGGCGTCGGCGAGTTGTTCGTCGTCGAGTGCGCTGGCCACCTCGGCGCGGCGTTCCGGGTCCATCTCGTACAGCTCGCGGGCGACGTCGGCGGGCTTCATGTCGGCCAGCTGGGCCAGCTTGCTGTCGGTGCTCTGCTCGGCGTCCAGCACCTCGCCGGCCACCGCAGACCACGGCACGATCACCATCGGGCCCTTGGGAGTGAGCCCGAACCGCCGGGTGCTCGGGATGTCGCGCAGCGCCACCTCGTACAGCTCCCACTCGCGGTTGCGCACCTCGATCATCGAGACGTCGAAGATGCTGGCCTTCCGGCCGTCCCGCTGGATCTCGCGGTCGAACAGGTCGTCCATCACCAGCACCTCGGAGGCCCGCTTGGTGAACCGGCGGGTGTCGACGACACCGACGATGGAGACCTGGTTCAGGTCGATCGCGTGCACCCGCAGCATCGGGACGAAGATCCGGCGTCGGGCGAAAAGTTCCACCACCAGGCCTCGAACCCGGGGCCGTCCGGCCAGCCGGGCCTGCACCACCACGTCGCGCACCTTGCCCACCTGGTCACCGGACGCGTCCAGCACCTGCAGCCCTTGCAGGCGGCTGATGAAGACCGAGTGTGCGCTGTTGACCACGGGCACAGCCTAGCCCCGCGGCCCCGCCCGGAACCCCTGCCGCACCGCTTGCCGACCGGGGCTACGCAGCGGTCCGCGCGCAGGGTGGTCGTCCCTAGGATGTCTGCCATGAATGCCAGCCAGCCACGTCCCATCCGCGCCCGCCGCACCGTGCTAGCGGTGCCCGGCAGCTCGCAACGATTCATCGCCAAGTCCCGGGAACTGCCGGTCGACGCGCTCTTCCTCGACCTCGAGGATGCGGTGGCGCCCGCAGCCAAGGCGCAGGCGCGCGGCACCATCGTCGCCGCGCTCAACGAGGGCGGCTGGGACGGCCCCGCCATCACCGTGCGGGTCAACGACTGGGACACCCAGTGGACCACCCAGGACGTCCTCGAGGTGGTCGGCGGCGCCGGTGGCCATATTGACGCGATCGTGCTGCCGAAGGTGCGCTCGGCCGAGCAGGTGATCGCGCTCGACATGGTGCTCGGCCAGGCCGAGGCGTCCGCCGGGCTGCCGGTCGGCCGGATCGGGCTGGAGGTGCAGATCGAGGACGCCCAGGGGCTGCAGCGGGTGGACGCCATCGCCGCGGCCAGCCCAAGGCTGGAGACGCTGGTCTTCGGGCCGGGCGACTTCATGGCATCGATGGGCATGCGGGGGCTGTCGGTGGGCAGCCAGATCGACGGCTACGAATCCGACGCCTTCCACTACGTGCTGGCCCGGATCCTGGTCGCCGCCCGCGCCAACTCGCTGCAGGCCATCGACGGGCCCTACGTGTCGATCCGCGACCTGCCGGGCTTCCGGGCATCGGCAGCCAAGGCGGCCGCGCTGGGCTACGACGGCAAGTGGGTGGTGCACCCGTCGCAGGTCGAGGCCGGCAACCAGATCTTCACCCCGGACGCCCGGCAGGTCGAGCGCGCCGAACGCATCATCGCCGCCTACGCCCAGGCGACCGACCAGGCCGGGGGCGCGGTGGGCGCGATCGTCGTCGACGACGAGATGGTGGACGAGGCCGGGGTGAAGGTCGCCCAGGCCATCCTCGCCAAGGCGGGCCGCCGCTGAGCCGGGCTGGCCGCCCCCTGCGCTGGCCAGTTGCCGGCGCACAGCTACCTGACAGCGTCGGGCGATAGGCTGAAACCGGAGGTGGCAGACATGTCGATGAACCAGTTCCCCTCGGCCCAGCCGCGTGGCGTGCTCAAGCTGAAGCGTCCCATGTCGGTCGCCATCTACGACGAGTACTCCGACGCGGCACGTGCGGTGGACTACCTGGCCGACCGGCAGTTCCCGGTCGAGAACCTGGCCATCGTCGGCACCGACCTGAAGAGCGTCGAGAAGGTCACCGGCAACATGACCTGGGGCAAGGTGCTGTTCGCCGGCTTCGTGCAGGGCGCGATGTGGGCCGGCATGTTTGCGATCTTCCTGTGGATCCTGCAGCCCGGACTCAGCCTGTTCACCGTCTTCATGATCGCAATCCTCGGATTCGGCGCCGTCGGCATGCTGATGGCCGCCCTGCAGTACCGGATGCGCGGCGGCGAACGCGACTACACCTCGACTACCGCGATCATCGCGACCCACTACGAGGTGCTGGCCGAGGCCGAGGTCGCCGACCGGGCCCGGCACCTGCTCAGTGGGGGAGCCCCGCACCAGACCAGGCAGCGCGAGATGACCACCTCGGCGGGGCTCGCGTCCGGCCAGGAACAGCAGGACCAGCAGGTCGACCTGGGTGGCATGCCGCCGCCGTATGGTCAGCAGCCGAGCCAGGCCGCCGCGTCCGGGCAGCCCGGCTGGGG
>NZ_JBASCI010000243.1:0-3587 GCF_049651565.1 Brooklawnia sp. | reverse complement strand
GCGGGTCGACCTCGTGTCCAGCCACGCGCTGTGACTTACCAGAGCCGCTCCGACGGCCAAAGTGATGGCGACCCGCCCGTCCCGCTCATCCCAAACTGAAACACGCCTTCTTCAGCAGTCTCCTAGTCGAAGAACTTCAGGATGTGGGTCGCGACCACCACCAGCTCGTCGCGCTGGTTGCGGATCTCGATCGTCCCGAAGCTCTTGTTGGCATCCTGGTCGACCTCGCTGATCTCGCACCGTCAGGGTGTCACCGAGCGTCATCCCGCCAGTGAACCGGACACTGTCCTGGTGAAGGTGGCCACTTCGCCCACCCCAAGGTGCCTGATCATGGCTGCTCCTTCGTTCCACAGCGATGTCCGATGACGCCGGACCGCGGAATAGGTCACCTTGGTTGGAGCCACCTTGGGGAATCGAACCCCAGACCTACGCTTTACGAGAGCGTCGCTCTACCGACTGAGCTAAGGTGGCGCGCCGACCCGGGAAGTCGACGCCGCAACTATACCGATACCCCGCTGTCGCGGCGAAACAGCCGGACGGTGGTCCACCGGGGGCGGGAATGTGCTTCTCAGCCGTCGGTGCAGATGGTGCCTTCAGCGGGGACCGCGCCGGTTGTGAAGTAATCCGTGACGATGCCGTCCATGCAGGCGCTACCCGAAGCGTAGGCACCGTGCCCGGGCGCATCCCGCACCACCAGCACCGCCGAGGCCAGCTCTTCGGCCATGATCTCGGCGTTGCGGTACGGGGTCGCCGAGTCGCCGGTGTTCTGGATCACCAGCAGCGGCGGCGCGCCCGCGCCGGTGAAGTCGATCTGCGGGGCAGGCCTGGCCGTCCACAGCGGGCAAACCAGGTCGGGGCCGAACAGCGGCCCGAAGATCGGGGCCAACTCGGTGTCGCGGCCGGTCCAGGTGTCGAACGCCGCCTGCACACCATCGTCGGTTTCGTCGACGCACCGGATGGCGGGAAATGCGTAGGTGAGGCCGCCGTAAGTGCCGTCCGGGTTGCGCTCGTTCAGCAGGTCAGCGGCCTCCAGCAGGTAGCTGCCGTCGCCGAAGGTCAGGGTGTACTCCAGCAACTGGGCCAGGTAGGGGTAGATCTCGGCGCCGAAGTAGAAGTGCAGCACCAGTCCGGTCAGCGCCAGCGATTGGGTGAGCGGACGCTCCGGATCCGTGGTGGGCAGCGGGGCGGCGTCCAGGCCGGTGATGAAGGTGACCACCTCGTCGACGACCTCCTGCTCGGTGCCGGCCAGCCGGCACTGCTGGGAGTTCTGTTCGCACCAGGCCGCGAAGTTGCGCAGGCTGAGGTCGAAGCCCTGGGCCTGGATGACGTCGGAGTCCGGCGTCAGGTTCACAGCCGAGTCCAGCACCACCCGGCCGACGTTCTCGGGGTACAACTCCGCGTACACCGCGCCGAGGAAGGTGCCGTAGCTGACGCCGTAGAAGTTGAGTTGCGCCTCGCCGAGCAGGTGCCGGGCCAAGTCGTAGTCGTGCATCGCCTCGATGGTGGAGATGTGGTCAAGCAGGCGTCCGGAGTTGCGCCGGCACTGACCGTTGAACTGCTGTTGGCCGGCGATCAGCGCGTCCCGCTCGGCCTGGTCGTCGGGGGTGGCGTCCAGCAGGTAGTAGTCGTCGGTCTGCTCACCGGTGCCGCAAACGACGGGAGTTGATTCGCCGGACCCGCGGGAGTCGAGGCCGATGATGTCGAAACTCTCCAGGCCAGTGGTGTCGAAGCTGGGCACGTACTCCTGTGCCGACGAGCCCGGGCCGCCCGGGTTGATGAACAGGACGCCATGGCGTTCCGGCGCGGACGCCGGCTTCATCCGCATCGCGAGGGTGATGGCCTGCCCGTCGGGATCGGACCAGTCGAGAGGCGCCCGGAAGGTGACGCAGCGGAACTCGTCACACTGGGTCCACCGCAGCTTCTGGTCGAGGTAGCGGCTGTAGCCGCTCCCGGCGGGCGGCCGGGTGAACCCGGGCGGTTGTGCGTCCGAGTCGTCGGGGGCCGGCCGATCCGGCGGGTCGGGCGCCGGATAGGTGTGGTCGATGGCGGGCAACGTGTACCCCGGCGACGGCGAGTCGTTCGTCCCCGACCTGTCGGGCACGCAGCCAGTCAACAGCAGCAGCATCACCACGACCATGGCCGGGCCACGCCTGGCCAGCGCTGCCACCCGGACGCCGAAGGGCCTAGCTGCCCTTCCGGTCATCCACGAGCTCCGCATTCACCGTACGTCAGGCAGCACATCGGGCGTCCACACGCCCCCAGACCGGCACTGTGCAGCATCCGGCCGGAACTGCCAGGGACCGGCTTGACCGCCTGCAGGCAGGTGGTGCAGCAGCTGGGCCGTCCGCAGGAACCGATATCGCTGACCAGCATGGCGGCGTCCCGTTCGGCGACCTGACGCAGGTCGAGACGGCACTGCAGCGCGCGGCCCAGGTCGGACAGCATGGCCCGGAAGTCGACGCGTTCGGGAGCCGAGTAGTAGATGACCGCCAACGGCTGGCCGGAATCGGACTGCTGGTGGTCGACGGCGAGGACGCGCATCGGCAGGTTGTGCCGCTTGATCAACGCCCGCGCCGCGACCGCGATCTCGGCCCGGCGAACGCGGTCGGTGTGTTCCCTGGTCAGGTCCTCCTGAGACGCCGGGCCGGCGCAGACCGGGGCGTCCTGAGCGGCGTCGGACTGGCCGGACCAGGCGACGGTACCGATGATGTGGCCGCCCTCGGCCGGGTAGCGCACCCGGTCGCCGAAGCCGAAGCTCTGGCCTTCACGCAGCCGCAGCAGGTGCAGGGTTCCGTACGGCTGGAACCGCACCCCCACAACCGGTGTCATGCCCAGTACCCTAGTGCACCCAGCCAACCGCATGACACCGCTCCCCTGGAGGCGGGTCGCACATCAACCGGGTTGAGTTAGGTCAATCTTGCCTGTGCACAGCCTTGCGACGGCGCCGGATGCGGGCGTCCGCGCTCCAGCCGCCCGCGCCGAGCAGGACCAGCACCAGGCACAGCACCGTGATGAAGACCTCCCGGTCGCCATAGAAGCCGAACTGGCCCTCCAGGAACGGACTGAACGGACCGAACCGGAACAACGCCAGGAAGGCGACCAGGAAGGCCGCCAGGATGCCGGCGAAGGCCCGGGTCGCGACGCCGAACAGCAGGAAGAGCGCTACCGCGAACATCGCGATCCCGGCACTCCAGCTCATCCAGGACGTCATCGCCGACGGGATCCCGACGTCGGTCAGCACGTCGGTGACCGCCTGGCGGTCGACCAGCACCTGCCAGCCGAGGATGCCGATCCAGCCGGCCACGGTCAACCGCACCAGCAGCAGCGCCAGCGCGCCCAGCGGCTGGTCGGTGCTGCGCCGGGTGACGGTGATGACCTCGGGTTCGGAGACCTCGACGGTGCGCACACCCAACTGCTCGTCCCGCAGCGCGCGCTGCTGGACGCGGGCCACTGCGGCCTGCCGGTCGATCTCCTCCTGCTCCAGCCGCACCTGCAGGGCGGCGGCCTCGGCCTTCGCCTTGGCCTCCGCGCGGGCGGCCTCCAGTTCGGCGCGGGTCTTCTCGGCAGCCCGTCGGGTGGCCTCGGCC
>NZ_JBASCI010000242.1:0-2508 GCF_049651565.1 Brooklawnia sp. | reverse complement strand
GAACTGGACCAGCTGATCGGCCTGGAGGGCGTGAAGGCCGAGATCAAGCGGCAGGCCGCGGTGCTGCGGGTTCAGTCGCTGCGCGAGAAGGCCGGCCTCAAGGTGCCCACCATCACCCGGCACCTGGTCTTCGTGGGCAACCCCGGCACCGGCAAGACCACCGTCGCCCGGCTGGTCGCCGGCATCTACAAGGCGCTCGGGCTGCTCAGCAAGGGTCAACTGGTCGAGGTCGACCGCTCCGAACTGGTGGCCGGTTACCTCGGCCAGACCGCGTTGAAGACCGCCGAGGTATCCGAGTCCGCGATCGGCGGAGTGCTGTTCATCGACGAGGCCTACTCGCTGTCCGGCGACCAGTACGGCGAGGAGGCCATCAACACTCTGGTCAAGGAGATGGAGGACAACCGCGACGACCTGGTAGTGATCGTGGCCGGTTACCCAGCGCCGATGGCCAGGTTCATCGCCGAGAACCCTGGCCTGACCAGCCGGTTCCGCACCACCATCGAGTTCGACGACTACACCGACGAGGAACTGGTCGACATCTTCGTCCAGATGGTCGACAAGTCCGACTACGACCTGGCCGACGGGGCGCTGGATGCGTTCAGGTTCGACCTGTCGATGCAGGTTCGGGACGCCACCTTCGGCAACGGACGCTACTGCCGCAACCTGCTGGAGGCGGCGATCGGGCACCAGGCGTGGCGGTTGAGGGACCAGTCCGAGCCGACCGTCGAGCAGCTGCGCACCCTGCTGGCCGAGGACATCCTGGGCGATGCGGTACTGGAGCCCGGTGACGAGCTGGCCCGGTCCACCGACACCGCAGCTCCGGCCGACACCGAGCCGATCGGGACCGACGAGGTCGACGAGCCCGACGTCGATGAGGCCGACTCCGACGAGGAGGGCCCGCAGTGACCCAGCCGACCCCCAACCCCACCAGGCCCTTCGGCCCCGGCATGCCGCCGGCGTCCGCAGCAAAGGGTCGCAAGGGGAAGGGCGTTGCCAAACCCAAGGCTGCCCCCACACCGCAGACCCGCGAGCGACGTCCGATGACCACCGCCAGGGTGCTCGCGCTGTGGCGGCTGGTGGTGGTGCTGAGCTGCCTGGCGGTCGCCGTGGTAGGCCCCCTGGTGCTGAACAACAACCGGGCATCGCTGGAACGGGTCAATGCGGCGTCCCAACAGGTGCTGCTGCTGCAGTCGGTGCGCGGCGAGCTGCTCGCCGCCGAGGCCAGTGGCACCCAGGCCCTGCTGCTCAGCGCCGACGGCGCCACCCCCGACGACCAGTTCGTCGGCCACCTGATCAGCGCCACCGAACGGTTCACCCAGGCCGCCACGGTGGCCCAGGACGACGCCGACCGGATGACCGACCTCGCCGCGTCGATCACCCGGTACACCGCCGACCTCAGCCGGGCGATGACCAGCGGCTCAACCGATCAGGTGACCACCGCCAGCCAGTACCTGCAGGGCACCCTGCTGGGGCAACTGGACGAGCTGATAACCGACAACCTCGGCTGGCTGGAGGTTTCGACCGCCGACCAGCGCTGGCTCAGCGCCCTGGTCGCGGTGTCGATCGTGCTGATGCTGATCGCGAGCGTGGTGGTGGCGCGGCGCACCCGGCGCGTCCTCAACCTGGGGCTGGTGGTTGCCATCGGCATCTCGGTGGCGATGTTCGTGCTGGTCACCCAGCTGGTCACCACCAGCGCCCAGAGCGTGGGCGCAGTGCAGACCTCCGGGGTCACCGGGGCCACCTCGGTCGCGCAGGCCTACTCGGCAGTCACCGAGGCAAAAGCGGCCGAGGGACGCGTCCTGCTGGGCATCACCCCGACCCAGCAGGGTCAGGCCGCGTACAGCTCGGCGGTCGATACCGCCGGTGAGATGCTCGCCATGCTGCCGGCCGCCCAGGGCGCCGGCATGGACACCCAACTGGAACAGATGATCGCCACCCACGACGAGCTGATGGCCGCACCGGCCGAGCAGCTGCCCGAACTGGTCGCGGCCGCACAACAGCCGTACGACGCGCTGGTCGAGTGGCTGGCCCAGCAGTCCATCCAGATCGGCGCCGACCTCGACCAGCAACTGACCGACCACGCCGCAACCGTCCAGAACGCGATCGGCTTCGTCGTCGCCGGCATGGTCGCCGCAGCGTTGGCCGGCGGCATCGGCCTGAGCCAACCGTTGCGGAGGTACCGATGAGCACAGCCGCGATCGCTCCCACCGCGCCCGGCCGCCTCGGCGAACCCGTGGACGCCGGGCAACTGCGCACCTACCTGATCGAACTCGACCGCTGGCTGGACGCCCGCCGTGCCGAACTCGAGGCGCTGGACGAGGCGGTCCGGGCCAGCGACCACCCCGACGAACTGACCCCCGACGTGGCGCTCGGCCTGCAGCTGTGGCAGGCGATCCAGACCCGCTATCGGCGGTTGTTGCAGGTGTGGGACCGCGGCCGGGTCGGCATCAAGGAGCGCGAACAGCTGGCCTCCCTGGTCTGGGGCCGGCTGGACGACGAGGTGTGGGG
>NZ_JBASCI010000241.1:0-7269 GCF_049651565.1 Brooklawnia sp. | reverse complement strand
GGTCACCCTGTTCACCGGGTTCGTGCCGGCGCTGGTGCTGGCCCCGGCCCTGCTGGTGGTGCTGCCGGAACTGCTGCGCAACCAGCCGCTGCCAGAACTTGAGCTGTTGGAGGCGCTGGACCGGTGGGTCAGGGTGCTGACCGCGTCGGTGCGGACCGGCAAGTCGATCACCGACGCGGTGCGCTCCACCCGCCCACAACTGCCCGCCAGGCTGGTGACACCAGTGAATGCGCTGGTCGCACGGCTGGATGCCCGCTGGCCGCTGGCCGAGGCGCTGCAGCAGATGGCCGACGAGGTGGACAGTGCCGACGCGGATGCGGTGCTGGCCGCGCTGATCCTGGTCGGGGAACGCGGTGGGGTGGGCGCGTCCGCCACCCTCGGTGCGCTGAGCGACAGCCTGCAGGACCGGCTGCGGGCAATGCGCGAGATCAGCGCCGAACGGGCCAAGCCGATGGTGGTCGTGCGGCAGGTGACCGCGATCACTCTGCTCGCGCTCGGCGTCGGGTTCATCGTCGCGCCCAGTTACTTCGCCCCCTTCAACACCCCGCTCGGACAGGTGCTGATGGTCGCGCTTGGTTGCGCCTACCTGGCCTCGCTGGCGGCCCTCAGACGGATCGCCACCCCACGGCGGCGCGAGCGGATCCTCGTCCGGGTCGCCGGTGCGGAGGTGGGGCATGCCTGACCTCCTGTTCGCGGCCGCCATCACGGCGGCGGCGCTGCTGGCGGCCGGTGGCTGGGTCGTGGTGTGCGGATTGCTGCCCAGGCAGATCCGGCTCTCGGACGCATTGGACGTGCTGTCGCCCGATTCGTCGACTGCGTCGGCCGAGCCCGGGCCGGTCATGGTGGCAGACCCGAGTTCGCGGCTGGAGCTCGCCGGGGCATGGTTCTACCAGCACGCCCGGGTGCCGCTGCCCGCGTCCTCGATGCGCGCCCTGACCCTGCAGGGCCGCTCGATCGGCGACTACTTCGTCAACAAGTTGGTGCTCGCGATCGGCGGGTTGCTGGTGCCGCACGTGCTCGCCCTGGCGGTCCGGCCGCTGGCGGGTTCGATGGGCTCCATCCCGTTGGGCTTCGGTCTACTGTGTGGCGTGTTGGGCTGGTTGTGGCCCGACATCGCGATGCGCAACCAGCAGCAGCAGACCAACGCGGATGCCACGGAGGCGCTCAACACCTTCTTCGACCTGGTGGCGCTGGAGCGGCTGGCGAACCTGTCGGCCACCCAGGCGATGGAGGCGGCGGCCCGACTGTCCGATGTGCCCGTCTTCGTGCGGATCCGGGGCGCCCTGGAACGGGCCCGGCTGGAGCAGCGACCTCCGTGGTCAGACCTGCACCGGCTGTCGCGGGAACTGGAACTGCCCCCGATCGCCGACATGGCCGACGTGATGCGGCTGGACGACCAGGGCGCCGCCCTCGCCGGCGTGCTCACTTCACGAGTGAAGGAGCTCCGGGACGCCCACCTCACCAGCGAGCGCGCCCGCGCCCACCAGGCTTCGGAACGAATGACCCTGTGGATGTCCATACCAGTGGTCATCTTCGCGTTGGCGTTCCTCATCCCACCAATACTCACCATGTCCGGCGCCGCCTGAGCAGCGCCGGGAACAAGACCCCGTGATACCCACCACCCAGGAGGAATGAAAATGACCCACCCAGAACTTGCTGAACCGGGCCGCGGCGGCCGGTTGCGTCGTGGCTGGCACTGGACGATCGGGGCCGTACTGGCGCTGCATGACCGGCCGCTGCGCCGTGACGAGCGCGGACTGTCCCAGTCGACGGAGAACGCGGTGCTGCTCATCGGGGCCATCACCATCGCGGCCATCGTCATCGCAGCAGTGACCAACTATGTGCAGAGCAGACTCCAAGGCCTCGCCTGACCGGGGGCTGGTGCAGTCCACCCAGCTGGCACTGCTGATGCCGCCGCTGCTACTCGCGCTCTTCGCGACCGTGCAGGCCGGCATCTGGCTGGCCGGTCAGTCGACGGTGCAACAGGCCGCCATGGCCGCGGCCGAGCACGCCGCCCTCATCGACGCCAGCGCGGCGTCCGCCGAGCAGGTGGCGACCGGCGTTGCCAACCGTGGTGGACTGACCGGCGTCGGTGTGGAGGTCCTGGCCGGCGGTACCGCGGTCGAGGTGCGGGTAGCCGCCCAGGTGCCGGCGCTGCTGCCCGGGGACTGGTCTCAGGTCGGCGCGTCCGCTTACCGAGCCAAGGAACGTAGACCGTGAGGCAGCGCGGCATGGCCTCGGTAGAACTGGCGATCCTGGTGCCGATCTTCGGTCTGCTGCTGGCCGGCCTGATCGGCGGCTGGCGGATCGGTTGGGCGAGGGCGCAGGTGGTGGACGCCGCGGCTGCCGGTGCCCGGGCTGCCAGCATCCCGGCCGTGGCCGCCGAAGCGCGTCAGTTGTCCATCAGCGCGATCCAGTCCGACCTGGCGACGGTGGGCCTGCACTGCGCGAGCCTGCAGGTCGACGTTGACACCTCCGCCTACGCCCTGCCGCCCGGAGCGCCGGGCGAGGTGACCGCGCACGTGACCTGCCAGCTCAACCTGTCCGACCTGATCGCACCCGGACTGCCCGGCGCGACGGTCATCTCAAGCGCGGCCAGCGAGCCGCTCGACATCTTCCGGGAGCGCACACCATGACTGGCTGGCGAAGAGTGCTGGGCGCCATCGCAGCGCTGCTGGTGGCAGGCGCAGTAGTGATTGGTGGCCCATGGGCCCTGATCCGGTTCGGCCGCCTGGCGGCCTTCACCGGTCTCGACTGGCCGGGGCTGCTCACCACCGCGGACGATGGCAGTCTCGTGCTCGGCGTGATCACGGTGATCGGCTGGCTGGCATGGTCGCTGGCAACCCTGTCGCTGCTGAGCGAACTGCTGGCGACGCTGTCGCACCACCGGTGGCAGATCGGGATTCCGGGGACCAGTGTGTTCGCCCCGGTCAGCTCGGTGCTGATCACGGCCATCGTCGGCCTGGTGGCCAGCCAGGTGGTGACTCCGGCAGTCGCCCACGCCAGCCCGAGCCAGCCGCCCGCACCCCAACCGGCGGCGACCAGCGTGGGCGAGGACGCCGCCCAGGAGCAGCAGGGCACCGAGCGGTCAACGCCCGGCCGCAGCCACCTGGTACAACCCGGCGACGACCTGTGGACGCTCGCCGAACGGTATTACCAGGATGGCTCGCGCTGGCGGGAGATCGCGGCCGCCAACGACTCTGTGCTGCTGCAGTCAACCGACCACCTGGAACCCGGGATGCTGTTGGCGATCCCGAACCCGTCGGCCGCCGCCGACGACCAGGTGGTCGTCCAGCCCGGGGACACCCTGACCGGCCTGGCGGCGGACCACCTTGGCGACCCTGGCCGGTGGGGGGAGATCGCCGATGCGAATCCCGGCGTGATCGCCGAGCCGGACGCCATCGACGTCGGTTGGGTACTGCAGATGCCGGGCCACGAACCGCGCACCGAGCCCGAGTCGCCCACCCGGGTCGAACCGGTGTCCGCGCCGGTGAGTAGCCGCGTCGTGACATCCTGTCCCGTGCCACCCGACCGGTCGTCGGCGGACGAGTCGGCCGAGGAGGCCGAACCGACGCTGTGGCGTTCGGCTCTGCCGTCCTTCTTCGGGACCGCACTGGCGGCCGGGCTGGCCGGCGCCTACGCGCTACGGCGGCGCCAACAACTGGCTGCCCGTCCGCTCGGACGACGCCTACCTCCGCTGCCCGAACCCGCTGCCGCCGCATCGGCAGCCCTCTCGGCGGCGCAGCAGGAGCAGCTCCGAACTGCTACCGGACAGCCGCCAACCCGCGTGCCGCTCGGTGAGCGGGACGCGGAGACCATCTGGTGCGACGTGGAACGCAACGCCGTCACCTGGCTGCAGGGGTCCAACGGCGACGATTTGGCAGTCGGTGCCCACCTTGCGCTCACCCTCGCGTCCGCGACCCCCGACACCGCGATCACCGTTGTCGCAGCAGGGTCCAAGTTCGGCTGGCTGGCGAGTCTGGACGAGCCGCGGCTGGTCGTGGTCGACGAGGTGGCGGACGGACTGCGCATGCTGCGCGACGTCCTTGCGGAGCGGGCCTCGAACCTGCCCGACGGCATGGGCATCGAGGGGTTGCGGGCCGACCCCGCGTTGGGCGAGGTTTGGGCGCCAATCGTCGTCGTCACCTCGCAGGCGCCCGAGCTGCCGCTGCCCGCCGCGTTGAGCGTGCTGGGCGCCAGCGTGGTGGTCTGCGGCGGTACCGAACCCGCGCCCAGCGCGGGTGTCACCGTGGTGATCCACGGCGAGCAGGGCGAGCTGCCCACCGGGGAGGTCTTCCGTCCCCACGTTGTGACCCCGCCGGCGCGCCGGGTCCTGACCGAACTCTTCGAAACCGCGAACCTGACCGATTACCCACCGGCGCCCTGGTGGGACGAGACCCCGGACGCGGAGCTGCCAGTTGTCCTGCCAGTGGCCGCCTGGCCCGGATCTGTGGAGGAATTGCCAGTGGCCACGACCGTCGACAGTGAACACCCGGTCCTCAAGCTGCTCGGCCCGGTCGAACTGGTGGGCGCCCGCGGCCCGCTGCCCACCAGGGCCACCAAGCAGTGCGCGGAGTACTGCGCCTGGCTGCTCGAGAACCCCGGCGCCAGCGCCGGCGCGATGACCCGCGCCCTGATGGTTGCCGACCCGACCCGTCGGTCCAACATGAGCCGGCTGCGCAGTTGGCTGGGGGCCGACGACAACGGCGCGCCCTACCTGCCCGACGCGTACAGCGGGCGGATCATGCTTCACCCGGGCGTCACCTCTGACTGGGAGCAGATGCGCTTGTGCCTGGGGCCGGGGGTCAACCGGGTCAACGACGCCACCCTGATCGAGGCCCTCAGCATGGTACGCGGCGCACCCATCGCGGACGCTGCACCCGGCCAATGGCACTGGGCCGAGCAGTTGCGCTCGGACATCTCGGCCACCATCCGGGACGCCGCGGTGGTGCTGAGTCGCCGGGCACTGGACGCCGGTGACCTTCTGCACGCCCAATGGGCCGTCGAGACGGCACTGCTGGCCAACCCGGACGACGAGCTGCTGCTCGCGACCCAGATCAGGATCGCCGACACCAGGGGTGACCGCGCCAAGGTCGACGAGCTGGTGCTTCGGCTGACCCGCCGCGCCCGGATGCTTGGTATCGACCTGGCCGAGGAGACCGTCACCTGCCTCCAGGAGGTGGTCGAGGGCCGCGCCCGGCTGCGCCGCGCCTGACCGGTCACCGGGCAGGCTCAGGGTCGGTTGCCGGTGTGCCGCCCCTCGGCCAGCACCGTGCCCCGGTTGTAGGACGCCGCCCGGCCCCGGCTGAGCACGGCGAACAACGCTGCGAGTAGCAGGTACCCGGCGGCCAACGCGAACATGGCCGGGGACGAGACCCCGTCTGGCGGCAACGTCGCCGCTGCCACCACCGCGCCGACCACGAAGCCCAGGTTGTTGATGATGTCGTAGATCACCATCACCCGGCCGCGCGTCCGGTCACCGATGTGCGCCTGCACCACGGTGTCACCGCAGATCTTCACCGACTGCAGGCACAACCCGAGCAGGAACCCGGCGACCAGCAGCGCCGGTCGCGAAGGTGCACCGGTCGGGATGAGTTGCGCGGCGCTGGCGGCGGCCAGGCTGACCAGCAGGGTGAACCGGACGCCGAACCGCGCGGCCACCGGCGTCACCAGCAGCCCGGACAGCGCGAAGCCCGCGCCGGAGGCGAGGAACCACACGCCCATCTGCACCATCACCGACTCGAGGTTCTCGTCAGAGCCGAAGTGGTGCCGGTAGAGCAGGATCACCATGGTCATCAGCAGGCCGTAGCCGACGCGGGCGCCGAAGACCATCGAGACACCGGTGAACGCCGGCCGGGCCAACCAGAGCTCGCGGACCCCGACCGACAAGCCGGTCCAGACATCCGCCCAACTGCTGCGGACAGCACCGGCACGCGGGCCCAACCGGCGTCCCCCGAACCGGGCAGCGACCAGGGCCGAGCCGGCGAACATCACGGCGGCCAGCAGGAAGAGCAGACCGCCGGCCCAGCCGGCCGGCAGCATCCGGCCGGCCGCCAGCCGCAAGCCGCCCGCCAGCAGACCACCGACCATCCCCGACAGCGGCCCGAGCATCGGCATGATAGCCGCCGCCTCGAGGTATTCATTGGCCGCCACGGTGTGCGGCATCCCGGCGCCCAGGGCGGCCAGCTGCAGGCGGTTCAACCCGAGGATCAACAGCAGCAGGCCGTACAGGATGAACTGCCGCGATCCGGCGACCCCGCCGCTGACCACCACGACGAAGGTGACGATGGACAGCAGCAGGCGGGTCAGGTCGCACACCACGACGATGCGCTGGCGGGGGAACCGGTCGAGGATCGGGCTGACGAACGGGCCGACCACCGAGAACGGCAGCATCACCAGGGCGATCACCGCGGCGATCGCCCAGGCGTCGGCCTGCGATTGGGGGCTGAACAGGATGTACGCGGCCATCCCGACCTGCACCACCGCGTCACCGCTCTGGGACAGCAGCCTTACCGCCACCAGACGCCGGAACGCCGGGTGCCGCAGCAGTCGCGCCAGCCGGCGCAGGGCATCCACGAGGCACCATGCTAGGGCTCGGCGCCCCGGCAGCCATCCAGCCGTTGACTTGCGCTGTTGCCAGCACAGCAGGCTCGGATAGCGTGGACGCATCCCGGCGAAGGGCGGATTGATGTCGGAACAGCCAGCGGATCGACGGCGCGCCGACGCGTTGCGTCGCGCGGAACTGGCCCGCACTGCGGCGCAGCGTGATGCGGCCGCGGCACAGCAGTTGATCGACCGGTTCATCGCCGAAGCCCGGGCGCGCGGCATCGACCCGGAACCGCTGCGCATGCAGTTGTCCGGCGGCGGCACCGCACGCACCGACAAGTTGGGCTGGTACATCAAGAACAGCCAGACGGTCGCCATCGGTGAGGACGGCGGCTACTACATCCTGTCCATGCCCGGCGGCCTGCTGAAACGGTTCGGAGTGATCAAGCTCACCCCAGTCCAGCCCTCGTTGGAGGTCAGTCGGGGCGGCCGGGACGGCGAGACCGGCGACCTCGCCGATTTCCTGGCCAAGCGGCTGGGGCTTCCGAGCGCCTTCGACGATCGGCAGGACACGCTGGGCTGACGGCCGGATTGACGGCTCTTCAACCTTGAGGTGGGGGTGAGCGCGACACGCCAGAGCGCGGGGTGAGGGTGGTTGGGGGTCGAGGCCTTCAGGATCGGAAGCGTCTGTTCAACCTGACCGGAAGGCCTCGACGTGTCCGA
>NZ_JBASCI010000240.1:0-2503 GCF_049651565.1 Brooklawnia sp. | reverse complement strand
GGCGTCGACGGTGCCGGCGAGCACTGCCACCCAGATGCCGCCGGCGTGGGCCATCGTTTCTGCGACGTGGTTGTGCCTGGCGGCGGCGACCAGCGCCCGGGCGTGCGGTGCCAACGAATCGGGCTTGTTCAGCAGGATGCCCTGCTGGACGCCGGCCCATCGCAGGTGTGTCGACCACAGCGGCGGCGAACCCAGCTGGCGGAGAATCTCCAGGCCACGGGCCAGGTGCGGGGCCAGCGTGGTGGCGTCCCCGACCCGCGCCGCGGCGGCGATCAGCGAACTGAGCGGCAACAGCGTGTAAAGGTCGACCTCGACGTGCCGGATGGCGTCGATGGCCTCGTACCAGGTGGCCTCCAGCGCTGGGACGTCGCCGTAGCGGCGGGCCAGGCTCACCAGGATCGTCTGGCGCAATAGCTCATCGCGCGGCGCGGTGGGGGAGCGTAGCTCCTCGGCCTGCGCGAGCGATTCCCGGGCTGCCGCCAGCCGCTCGCCCTGCAACGCCAGCCAGGCCTGGACGAGCAGCAGCCGGCGGACCGCCCACGAGCCGCCCTGACCGCCCGCGATGGCCGAGTCGATGACCGAGCGGGCCGTCTTCAGGTCGCCGGCGCCGACCGCGACAGCCGCCGCGATGACCGCGGGCAGTTCGGGCAGCGGGTCGGTCGCGCGCGACGAGGTGAACAGCTCCGAGGCGCGCACCAGTTGGGTGAGGGTTGACACCGGTGGTTCGGTGGCCAGCGATGCCTGCAGGCCTTCGCCCAGCATCCGCATCGCGATGTTCAACGTGGATGGGGCGTTGGCCCCGCCTGCTGTTCCGTTGCCGTTCGCGGCGACCTGCGACAGTTCGGCCAGCGGGTCGGCCTGCCCGGCCCCGGCGTGGGTCATCGCGGCGACGGCGCGGGCCTTGATGGTGTGCGGCGGGATGGCGAGGTAGACCTCGCTGGCGGTCGACATCATGCCGCGGGCGGCCCAGACCGAGGCAGCGATCTCAGCGGCTTGGGCGTCGTTGGACAGTTCGTCGTCGGCCAGCGCTGCGTCGGCGAAGCTGGCCGCGGTGTCCAGGTCGCCGGTGGCCCAGGCGGCCTGCGCCTGGCGCAGGGTCAGGTCAGGCTGTTCCAACCCCGAGGCCCGGGCAGCTTGGTACAGGTCAGCGGCGCGTTGCGGCTGGCTGGCCACGAAGCGGTCGGCCAGCGCGGCCAGGGCGCTGCCGATCCGGGCGTCCTCGATACCGTTCAGCCAGCCCTGGTCGTCCGACTTGCCGTGTTCGATGCCCTCGGCGACGGTTGCGCTGAGCTGGACGATCCGGTGCACCGGCACCGCTGCCCTGACCGCGGAACTCACCACGGGCACCGGACGGCCGTTGCGCAGCAGCAGCCCCTCGGCGTAGCCCTGCGCGATCAGGTCGTCGGTGGTGGCCGGGTCGTCGAGCTCGGTCATCAACTGCCTGGGCCCGAGGCAGATGGCCTGAATGGTGCGGCGCAGCCGGTCGTCCACCGAATCCAGCCGGTGGGCGATCCGCTGCTCCAGCACGTGCCGCAGTGCGGCGTGGTGGGCGTCGCGGCACTCGGCCTCGTCGTGGTGGCTGAGGGCGTGCGAGACCAGCCAGGAGATGCCGCCAGTGAGGGTCAGGATGTCGTCGAGGCACTCCGGTGGGATGCGCTGCCCCTTCTCGGCGCGGTAGCTGATCAGGTCGGCCCGGGTGACCTGCCCGAGCACGATCACCGGTGCGCTGCTCTCCAGCCGTCGGGACACCTCGGCGGTGGTCGCCGATCGGGGCCATGGCCGGCTGGCTGCCACCAGCGCGGCGTCGGGATCGCCCGCCCGTCTCAGCACGGCGTCCTGCCGGGTGGGGCTGAGCGTTGCCAGGTTGTCGACCAGCAGCACCTCGGACGCCGGCACGGCCCCGATGTCGAGTTCGTCGTCGGCCATCCTGACCTGCAACCCGTCGCGCACCAGCAGGTCGTGCAGGTCGCGCAAGACGTTCGACTTGCCGGAGCCGGCCGGCCCGACCACGAAGCCGCGGGGCGGATTGGCCGTCGCCAGCTTCTCGACGTCGGCGCGCACGCTGTGGGCGCCGGTGAAGAACAGGGACGCGGCTGTTTGCGGGGTGACCGTGGGCGTTGCCATGCTCAGACCGGGACCTCTGATGTTTCGAAGGTGGGTTCGGGTTCGTAGGTCGGCTCCGGGTCGGCTGGCGGTACCGGGTCGGGTTCGGGCTCGGGTGGCGGCGGCACCGGATCGGGAATCGGATCCGGTACGGGGTCGGGGACCGGGTCCTGCACCGGTGCCGGCTGCGGCGCGGGCTGGGTCTGCTGCTGGGTCGGTTGGGCCGGCGGATTGGTGGCCGGCTGTTGGGTCTGGGCCCGGGTGGCGGCCGGCGCCGGGTTGTTGGTGACCGTGGTCCGGTTCGTGGTGGCACCGGCGGTGGTCGTCCTCGGCACCGCCACTGCTGCTGCGGCTGTGGTCGCCCTGGGCGCGCCGGGTCGCGCCGAGCTCGAGGGCCGGT
>NZ_JBASCI010000239.1:0-6953 GCF_049651565.1 Brooklawnia sp. | reverse complement strand
CGAGGTATTGGTAGCCGGCCGGTGAGGTCCAGTGGAACACCCCGGGCTCGGGCTGCTGGAGTTGCCAGCCGCCGAAGGTCTTGGCGCGGTGGGTGAATCTGGACAGCGGCCCCAGGTTCCCCAGATGCGTCTGCCCCACTTCGCCCGGGGTGTAGGGGGTGGTGTGGTCCAGGTCGCAGTTGGTGGCGGCCCGGGTGCCGTAGGGGAACACGTCGACCGGGTTGCGTTGTTCGACGGCGAACCGCATCACGGCGGTCGGGTCGTGGGCGTCAACGGCACCGATGGTGGCGGGGTCGATGATCGGCCGGACGATGACCTTGCTGCCGGCCAGGAACCGCGGCAGTTGTTCGGTGAGCAGCGGACCCCACTTGTCGACGTGGGCCACCCCGGTGCCGGCCTGTCCCGCATGGGCCTGCCCATTGGTGTTGATGGCGGGGTCGTCTGCGGCGATGTGGACGACCAGGGTGTGGCTGGGCAGTACGTTCTGGCCGAACGCTGAGCGGGCGAGGATGCCGACGGCGGCGGCGCGGCGGGCGTCCAGGTCGCTACCGCCGGCGGCGGTGGGGTCGTTGGGCAGGCTGTTGGCGATCTGGTTGATCGCCTGGTCGAAGTCGATCCCGTCGGCGGCGTCGACCAGTCCCCAGATCGCGATGTGGCCGTCGTTGATCCCAGACAGGCGCAGGTGGTGGTCCCTGGCTGCTGTTTCGGCGCGTTGGCGGGCGGTGTCCGGGTCGGCTTGGATGATCCAGGCCGGTAGTGCCCGCGTGACTCGTGGCCACGGCCACGCCTGCAACGCGTCCGCCAACTGTTTGTCCACCCAGCCAGCCGCCTGCGCCGACAATGCCGCCGTGGCCTGGCAGACCTTGAGTGCCTGCCAGACCTGCACTGTCCCCGCGAGGACGGTGTTCCACAGTTTGGGCAACCGGTGCCGCAGATCCAGGGCGTCGCCGATCCGGCCCATTGCCGCGTCTGGGCTGATGCCGAGCAACGGCCCGATCTCGGTGGCCAGGAACTCACCCACCAACGGTGTGCCATCATGACCGGGCTGCACCAGCCGTTCCATGCCATCCAGCACCGCTTCCTGGTCGACCTCATATAGGTCGGCGGCGTGCACGATGGCGACCAGCTCGCCGACCTCGGCGGCCAGCCGTTGCTGGTGGGCGTGGTCCAACGCCGCGAACGCGGCCCGGGCGTCTTCGGGTGGTGGTGGCTGGAAGGCCTGCTCTTCGGGTTCCGGTGATTCGGTCATGGGACAAGTCAACCGGCCACCACTGACAAAATCGGCCACAGAGGCCCTCACTTGCGAAACTAATTTCCTATAGTTTCGCTCGAACCCAATTGGTTTGCCCGGCCGGTGAGGTCGTGCTGGTTGGTCGAGGTGGAGCGGCGCGAACCATCGGTCTGCGGGTGCCCTAGGTGTCTAGGGACGGGGCAGGGCGGTGGGCCCAGGCAGGGTGGCCAGGCAGGTTAGCCCGGGGCGCCGCGGTGGGCCCGGGCAGGGTGGCCAGTCAGGTGGGCCGTATCGAGGCGGGCTCGGTGCGCGACGCCTCTGGCCCGTTCGGTCCGCGACGCCCGGGGACAGCTCGGCGGGTGGCGTCCCATAGACCGGCCGATCTGCGAACCAAGAAGGCCTCCGCCACGGAAGGCGACAGCCCGATGCTGGTAGCGTAAGGCGTTGCTTGGGGTGGACAACTCGCAGCGGCAACAGGCGAACCGGAACCTGCCCACAGGTACCTTCGAAGCGGTGAAGGAGATCTCGTGAACACCACACCCGCCCAGACCCCGGTGGCAGCCGTCATTGTCCTGGCAGCCGGCGGTGGCACCCGGATGAAGTCGAAGCGATCGAAGCTGCTGCACGCAGTGGCCGGGCGTCCCATGCTCAGCTACGCCGTCGACGCGGCCCGCGCCCTGGAACCCCGGCACCTGGTCGTGGTGGTTGGGCACCTGCGCGAGCAGGTGGAGGCGCACCTGGCGGAGTACTGTCCTGAGGCGCTGACCGTGGAGCAGGCGGTCCGCAACGGCACCGGTGGCGCCGTTGCGGTCGGGATGGAGAAGCTCGCCGACGTGCGAGGCGAGATCGTGGTCACCTACGGCGACGTCCCAATGCTCAGCGGTGAAACGTTGAAGGCCCTGGTCGCTGCCCACCGCGCCGACCATAACGCCTGCACGGTGCTCACCGCGATGGTCCCCGACCCGACCGGCTACGGGCGCATCGTCCGGGAACAGGGCCAGGTCGCCCGCATCGTCGAGCACAAGGACGCCACCGAAGCCGAGCGGCAGATCACCGAGATCAACTCCGGCATCTACGTCTTCGATGCCGACCTGCTGCGCGCCGGGCTGCCGACCCTGCAGCCGAACAACATGCAGCAAGAGCTCTACGTCACCGACATGATCGGTTACCTGCGCGGCCAGGACGCCCGCGTCGGCGCCTACGTGACCGACGACCTGTGGCAGACCGAGGGCGTCAACGATCGCGTCCAGCTGGCCCGGATGAACGCCGAGGTCAACCGCCGGTTGGTCGAGCACTGGATGCTCGAAGGCGTCACGATCACCGACCCGAAGACCACCTGGATCGAGGCCGACGTCGACCTGGAATCCGACGTCACCATCCTGCCCAACACCCAACTGCTCGGGGCGACCTCGATCGCGACCGGTGCGCTGATCGGCCCCGACACCACGTTGCGGGACGTCGAGGTGGGCGAGAACGCGCATGTGGTGCGTTGTCACGGCGAACTCGCCGTGATTGGGCCGAACGCCGAGGTCGGACCGTACGCGCGGCTGCGTCCCGGCACGGTGCTTGGGCAGCGCGGCCGGATCGGCACCTTCGTGGAGACCAAGAACGCCGAGATCGGCGCCGGGTCGCGTGTCCCGCACTTCAGCTACGTCGGGGACGCCTACCTGGGCGAGGGCGCCTACGTCGGGGCGGGCACCACCTTCGCCAACTTCGACGGGCAGCACCGTCTGCCCACCCACGTCGGTGACCACGTCTTCGTCGGGGCCAACTCGGTGCTGGTTGCGCCGATCGAGATCGGCGACGGCGCCTACGTGGCGGCCGGATCCGCGATCACCAGCGATGTGCCACCCGGCGCCCTGGCCGTGGCGCGTGGCCGCGAACACGTCTCGAGCGGGTGGGTGCGGCGCAAACGTCCCGGCAGCAGGGCCGCAGCCGCGGCCGAGGACGCCACCGGCGAGGTGCACCCCAGGATCGCCGAGGCCCGGGTGCGCGTCCAGCAGACCAACGAGCAGCAGGAGGCTCAGCAGTGACGGGAGTCAAGCGCCCAACCGAGAAGCACCTGATGCTCTTCACCGGCCGGGCAAACCCCGAGTTGGCGCAGTCGGTCGCCGAACTGCTGGGCGTCGAGCTCACCCGACGGCGGCTGATCAGCTACGCCAACTCGGAGATCTACGTGCGCTTCGAGGAATCGGTGCGTGGCTCGGACGCCTTCGTCATCCAGTCCCACCCAGCTCCGGTCAACGAGTGGCTGATGGAGCAACTGATCATGGTGGACGCGCTGAAGCGGGCGTCCGCCAAGCGAATCACCGTGGTGGCGCCGTACTACCCGTACGCCCGGCAGGACAAGAAGCACCTGGGCCGTGAGCCGATCTCGGCGCGGCTGGTCGCCGACCTGTTCTGGGCGGCCGGCGCCGACCGGATCATGAGCGTCGACCTGCACACGGCCCAGATCCAGGGCTTCTTCAACGGCCCGCTCGACCACCTGACCGCGTTGCCGGTCCTGGCCGAGTACGTCTCGGCCAACTACGACCTCACCGACCTGACGATCGTCAGCCCGGACGCCGGGCGGGTAAGGCTGGCCGACACCTGGAGTGACGCGCTCAGCGCCCCGCTGGCAATCATCCACAAGCGGCACGACCCGAACATCGCCAATCAGGTGGTCGTGCACGAGGTTGTCGGTGAGGTGAAGGGACGCACCTGCCTGCTGGTCGACGACATGGTCGACACCGCCGGCACCATCTGCCAGGCCGCCAACGCGCTGATCGAACATGGCGCGCGCCGGGTCATCTGCGCGGCCACCCATCCCATCCTGTCCGGGCCGGCCGCCGACCGATTGAACGCGACGCCGTTCGAGGAGATCATCTTCACCAACACGCTGCCGATACCGGAGGGCATGCATATCGAGAAGGCCACCGTGCTGTCGATCGCGCCGCTGCTGGCCCAGGCGATCCACGAGATCTTCGAGGACGGCTCGGTCACCAACCTGTTCCACGGCAGCCCGGGCTGAGGCCTGGAGCGATTTCGTCCCCCTCGCCCGGGCGCGGTAACATGACGGGGTTGCTTGGCGAGGGGCCGGCGGTGCAGGTCCGTGATCGACTGGTGTTGAGCGCGAGTGGTTCGCGCCCCTCCTTCGCCTGGTCCACAGTTATCGCTTGACGGAGTTGAGGAGACAGATGGCCGACACCATCAATTTGACCGCTGAGGCTCGCGAGGAGTTCGGCAAGGGTGCTTCCCGCCGGATCCGCCGCCAGCACAAGATTCCCGCCGTGCTTTACGGGCGTGGTGAGGATCCCATTCACATCACGCTGCCCGGCCACGACACCATGCTCGCGCTACGTCAGGCCAACGCCCTGCTGAGCATCAACCTGCCCGGCGCCGAGGAGAAGCTGGCGCTGCCCAAGCAGGTACAGCGGCACCCGGTGCGGAACACCATCGAGCACGTCGACCTGCTGATCGTGCGCCGCGGCGAGCGCGTCATCGTGGCGGTGCCGGTGGTCCTGACCGGCGAGCCGGTGGACGATGTCCTGGTCAACCAGGACCTCACCGAGCTCAACGTGTCGGCCGAGGCGACCAGCATCCCGGCCCAGATCGAGGTCTCCATTGAAGGCCTGGAGATCGGCGCCCAGGTTCTGGCCGGTGACGTAGCCCTGCCCGAGGGCGTCGAGCTGCAGGACGATCCCGATAGCCTGATCGTCAGCATCAACCCGGCCATCGCCGTGGAGACAATGCTGGAGACCGGCGAAGAGGAAGAGGCCGGCGAGGTCGAGGAGACCGAGGAGCAGGACGCGGAGTCCGCCGCCGAGTGACCTCATGGTTACTGGTCGGGCTGGGTAACCCCGGACCCGAGTATGAGCGAACCCCCCACAACGTGGGGTTCATGACCGCTGATGAGCTCGCCCGGCGCGCCCGGGCGAGCTTTTCCGCTCCCCGCGGCATGCGTGCCTGGGTGGCCGAGACGATCATCTCCGCCGCCGGACTCGGCGTCCCGCCCGGCGACAAGCTGATCATCGCCAAGCCGCGCACCTACATGAACGAGTCCGGGCAGGCGGTCCGGCTGCTGGCCGGCTTCCACCGGGTCCCGACCGACCGGCTGGTCGTCGTCCACGATGAGCTCGACCTCGACGTCGGGCAGTTGCGACTCAAGATCGGTGGCGGGGACAACGGCCACAACGGCCTGAAGTCGATCCGGGCCCACCTGCACACCGGCGACTTCCACCGCGTCCGGATCGGGGTCGGACGCCCACCGGGCCGGCGATCCGCCACCGACTACCTGCTCAGCCCGATCCCGGCTGCGCTGCGCGAGGACCTCGGCGTCGAGGTGGCACGGGCCGCGGACGCCTGCGAGGCGCTGATCACCAGGGGTCTGGTGGCCGCCCAGAACGAGTTCAACCGTTGAACCGCACTCGGCGAGCGAGCGGAGCGATCGACTTGAGCCGGTCTCCTAGGCTGGTGCGGTGAGTTTTTCCGGCCTGTTCGAGGCGGTGGCGGCCGACCGCGGTGTCGCAGCAGTGATTGCCGAGGCGAAGGCCGGTCTGGTGGCCTCCGACCTGACCTGCGCGCCAGGGTCGCGTCCCGTCCTGATCGCCACCCTGGCGAGGCGGACCGAGCGTCCCCTGCTGGTGGTGACGTCGACCTTCCGGGAGGCCGAACAACTCACCGCCACCCTCGCGTCCCTGCTGGGCGACGAGCAGGTCGTCTACTACCCGGCGTGGGAGACCCTGCCGCACGAACGCCTCAGCCCCCGTTCGGACACCGCCGGACGGCGGCTGCAGGTGCTGCGCCGGATCACCGGGCGGGACGAGGCCCCGCCCCCACGGGTCGTGGTGGCCCCCGTCCGCTCGATGCTGCAACCGCAGGTCGCCGGGCTGGCGGAACTGCGTCCGGTACGGCTGCGGGCCGGCGCCGAGTACGAGATGGAGCAGCTCGCCGCCGACCTGGTCGCGGCTGCCTACCAGCGGGTGGACCTGGTCGAGCGCCGCGGCGAGTTCGCGATGCGCGGCGGCATCGTCGACGTCTTCCCACCCACCGAGGACCACCCGGTGCGGCTGGACTTCTTCGGCGACGAGATCGACACCATCACCTACTTCCAGGTCGCCGACCAGCGCTCCACCGACCGCACCCTGACCGAGGTGGAGGCCGCACCCTGCCGGGAGCTGTTGATCACCGACGGGGTCCGCCGCCGGGCCGCCCACCTTGTCGCCGACCACCCCGAACTGGCAGAACTGCTGGAGAAGGTCGCCGCCGGGCAGGCCGTGGAGGGTATGGAGGCGCTGATCCCGGCGCTGGTCGACCGGCTGGAGCTGCTGGTCGACGTGCTGCCCAGCAACGCGCTGGTGCTGGTCAACGACCCCGAGCTGGTCCGCATCCGGGCCGAAGACCTGGTCCGCACCAGCCAGGAGTTCCTGCAGGCCGGCTGGGCCGCGGCAGCCACCGGCGGCAGGGCTCCCATCGACCTGGGCGCCAGTGCCTACCAGCAGTTGGGCGAGGTGCGCTCGCACGCCCTGCAGCTGGGATTGGGCTGGTGGTCGCTCTCCAGCTTCGCCGCCGCCCCGGACGCCGACGAGGTCGACGTGGATGCCAGCGTGGCCGGCGTCCCATCGCGGCACCTCGACCTGCACGACACCGCCGCCTGGCACGGTGACGTCAACGGCTTCATCGACCAGATCAGGCTCGACGTGGCCGACGGTTGGCGCGTCCTGCTCAGCGTGGAAGGCCCCGG
>NZ_JBASCI010000238.1:0-4875 GCF_049651565.1 Brooklawnia sp. | reverse complement strand
GGCCGAGGCCGTCCAGGGGCGCGGCGGGGTTGAACGGCTCGTCCGGGCCGTCGAGTTCGATGCGGGGCGCCGGCTGCGGCCCGGGCACCAACTGGGCAAGTGTTGCGGGCGCCGCGGCGAGCGCCGGACCGAGCAGCACCGAGATCGGGGAGTTGACCAGGTCGATCAGGTCCTGCAGCGAAACGCCTTCTCCTTGCGGCAGGGCCAGGAAACCGCGCCGCTGGTACTCAAGTCCGAGCAGCTCGTCGGGGCCGGTGATGAGCAGCAGCAACAGCACCTGGAGCGCCTTGACATCCGGGATCCCCTGCACCCGGCCGAGCAGTGCGAGCAGTGATTGGCGACCCGGGTTTTGGCCGAACGCGTCCAGCACCTGCCAGTTGATCCGGAACAACCGGGGCCGGTCGGCGTCCCACTCGGCGTCGACCAGGCCGACCAGTGTGAGGGCTTCGGCTACGCGGGGCAGCTTGACCTGCAGCAGCCGGACCAGGAGGGTTTCGCGCAGGTCGTCGTTCTGGGTCAGCGCCCGGAATTGGGCCAGCCACTGGTCGAGCCCGGAACCTGTGGGTTCGAGCTGCAGGTTGAACAGCGGCTCGAGTTGGTCGCTGGCCTGGACAAGGATCGTCGGCAGCGGCGGATCTCCGGGCTGCCCGGAGAGACAGCCCTTGATGAGGTCCTGGATAGTTCCGAGGATGTTGGCCATCAGGTCCCCCGGCCAGGAGTGCGGCGAGTCTGGGGTGGAGTCTTCGGCCGGGCCAGCAGCCACCGACTGATGTCAATACCGGGTGCAGCAGCGAATAGCTAGATGATGAAATGGCATCCCACCAGCAGGCACACCCCTGAGGGTGAGGTCGGGGGTGGCCACGCTATTGCCCCGGCGGCTACCTGCGATTTACGCTTGTTGTGCGTCAAGACGCACCGCTGCGGCATGCATGCGTGCGCCCCGGCCATCCCCGCTACGGCAGTGGAGTGGCCCCAGGCTCAACCGTCGGACGCGGATCGGGCGTCCGGTTCCCAGGGAGCGACGATCATGTCCCCCACCACAGCTACCGCCACTCGAATGAAACCGATCAGCTCGACCGAGCGGATCCAGATTCTCGACATCCTGCGCGGCTTCGCCGTCCTCGGCATCCTCGCGGTCAACATCGGCGGCTTCGCCGCGCCGTCCTTCTACCCCGGCTACGTTCCCCCGCCGATGCCCTGGTACGACCA
Source organism: Brooklawnia sp. (assembly GCF_049651565.1). Classification (GTDB taxonomy): domain Bacteria; phylum Actinomycetota; class Actinomycetes; order Propionibacteriales; family Propionibacteriaceae; genus Brooklawnia. The sequence continues at coordinate 3,666 of NZ_JBASCI010000238.1, read as the reverse complement.
GGCGGCGCACGCGTTCGTCCAGCTGTTCGCCGAGGGCAAGTTCTACACCATCTTCTCGTTCCTGTTCGGACTGGGCTTCGCCGTGCAACTGCAGCGCGCCGAGGCCAAGGGGAAGGACATCCGTTCGTTCTACCCGCGTCGCCTGCTGGTGTTGTTCGCCATCGGCGTGCTGCACAGCATTCTGCTGTGGAGCGGCGACATCCTGCGGATGTACGCCCTGTGGGGGTTCGCACTGCTGGCGTTCCGTCGCCGGTCCAACCGGACGCTGCTGATCGCCGCCGGGCTGCTGTTCGTGCTCAGCTTCGCCGCGCTGGGGCTGTTGGGAGGGCAGTCCGGGGTGAACACCGGCAGCCCGGGCGGAGCTGAGATGCAGCTCGCCGACCTGGCCCGGGCCGCGTATACCAGCTCCTCGATCGGCGACTACTTCACCTTCCAGCTCATCGCCTCGCTGGTGGTCTTCGTCTTCATCGCGCTGTCGCAGGGGCCGAGCGTGCTGGCGCTGTTCCTGATCGGACTGCTGGCAGGCCGATCCCGGATCTTCGAGCGGTTGGACGAGCACCGGGCGCTCGCCCGCCGGGTGGCGGCGGTCGCCTTCCCGGTTGGGCTGCTGGCCAACGTCCTGTTCGTCTTCACCGACGGCTGGACGTCGGCGTTCGGGCTGACGGTGGGAGCGCCGACGCTGGCGGCTGCCTACGTGGCAGGGCTCTCACTGCTGTCGCTGCGCCCGGCTGGCGCGCGTGCCCTGGCTCCGATGGCCAGCGTGGGCCGGATGGCGCTGACCAACTACGTCCTGCAGTCACTGGTCTGCGCGCTGCTGTTCTACGGCATCGGGTTCGGACTGTACGAGCAGGTGGGCGCTGCCGGGCTGCTGGGCATCACCGTGGCCATCTACGCCCTGCAGCTGCCGCTGAGCGCCTGGTGGTTGGGACGCTACCGCTTCGGCCCGCTGGAGTGGGTGTGGCGGACGCTCACCTACGGCGAGCGCCCGCCCATGCGAGTCACGCCGCGGTCAGGCGACGATCCCGAACCCGCCAGTCCAGGCCACCTTCTCGGCAGCGGCCAGTGAGATCTGCAGGAAGCCGAAGGCCTCCATCTCGCGGGCACGCTTCAGCGAGCCGGCGTCGATTGCGTTGAGGCCACCGGCCTTGACGACGTCGATGAGCGCCTGCTTGGCGGTCTGGTCGTCCCCGGCTACCAGCACGGTGGTGGTCAACGGGCCGACGGTGCCGGCGGCGAGCGTGCCGGCGAATGTGGTGTTGAACGCCTTCAGGACCGTGGACTGCGGCAGCCTCTGGGACAGTTCCTGGGCCGCCGAGCCATCAGCCGGGACGACCAACCCGTCGAAGGTCTCCTGATTGACCGGGTTGGTGATGTCGACCACGACCCGGCCGGCGAGCTGGTCACCTCGCTCGGCGACGATCTGGTCGACATCGGAGTAGTTCACTGCCAGAACGACGATGTCGCCCCGCACCGGGGTGTCGGCGTCCTCACGCCCGAGCACCTGGACGTCGTTGCCGCCCCTGCTCACGACGCTGGCGATTGCCTGCCCCATGGCGCCGGGGCCGATGATGCTCACAGTGGTCATGGTTTCCTCCTGGGTGGTTCGGTTACTCAAGGTTTCAACCAGCCTATGCGACGACAGTTGTCGCTTCAAGTATTTCTTGCTGCCGGATGGCAACGCCAGCCGGAACCGAGCCCCGGCCGTGCCGCAATCGGTATTCTTCTACCAAGTGCGCATGGAACACAGTTGTCAGCGCTGCTTCCGCCCGACGCCTGCTTACCAGCGTTGCCCCGGCACTGGAGGACCAGCATGGACACCCCCATTGACTACGGCGACATCGCCGAGAACTTCGCCGTCCTCAACACCAGCTGCGATCGAGCGGCGACGTGGAGGCCACCTGGAGCCGGTTGGTCGATCTCGCCATCGGCGCCATCCCCGGGTGCGACTGGGCGGCGCTGACGTTCTGGTCCACGAACCGCGAACCAAGGAGCCTGGCAACGTCCGGCGGGATTGCGAGCGAGGTCGACCAATTGCAGTTCACCTCTGGCGAGGGGCCATGCCTCGCTGCTGCCGAATCCGTGGAAGTGGTGCACATGGCCGACGTGGCGACCGACTGGCGCTGGCCCATGTTCAGCGAGGCGGTTCTTGCCCACACGCCGGTTCGCTCGGTACTGTCGTTGCACCTCGGTGAGCACCCGGAGCGGGCGGCCCTCAATCTCTATGCAGCGCAGCCGGGCGCATTCGATGTCGAGGCGGTGGACACCGCGGCGTTGTTCGCCACCCACGCCCGGGCGCTGCTCAGCCACGCCGCCAGCGCCAGCAAGGCAGTCGACCTGGTCACTGCCCTGGCGAGCAGCAGGGTGATCGGCGCCGCCATCGGCATCCTGATGAACTCCCGGAAGGTGACCTCGGATGACGCCTTCACGATGCTCCGCCAGAGCAGTCAACGCCTTAACCGCAAGTTGCGCGAGATCGCGCACGTGGTCACCGAAACCGGGGCGCTGCCCGCCGAGTAGCCGCCCACATTACAGGAAGGGGCACTTCGATGAGGATCGCAGTGCTGGGAACAGGTCCGGTCGGTCGGACGCTCGCCGCAAGATTCGCAGCGGTGGGCCATCAGGTGGTGATCGACACCAGGGATGTGGCTGCCACGCTCGCCCAGACCGGGCCAGACGCCTGGGGCGATTCCCCGTTTCCGGTCTGGCTGGACGAGCACCCGGATCTTGAGCTGCACGACTTCACCAATGCAGCCGCGGCCGCGGAGTTGATCGTCAACGCAACCAATGGTGCGGCGTCCCTGAGCGCGCTGGCGCAGGCCGGCGCCGGGAACCTGGCCGGCAAGGTGCTGGTCGACGTGTCCAACCCGCTGGACTTCTCCGGCGGCATGCCGCCGACCCTGTTCACCAAGGAGACCGACTCGCTGGGAGAGCAGATCCAGCGCGCATTCCCGGCCGCGAAGGTAGTGAAGACGCTGAACACCATGACCGCAGCCGTGCAGGCTGATCCAGGCCAGCTCGCCGGCGGTGACCACACCGTCTTCGTCAGCGGCGACGACCCCGGCGCCAAGGCGGTGGTGACAGACCTGCTCACCAGTCTCGGGCACACCGACGTCATCGACCTGGGCGACATCACCACCGCCCGCGGCGTCGAGATGTACCTGCCGCTGTGGCTGCGGGTGTGGGGTGCACTGGGCACCCCGATCTTCAACATCAAGGTGGTCCGCTGAGCCACGTGCGGCTGGCATCGTGGAACGGCCGCCGCCACGGACGCGCAATTCAGTCGTCCATCGCCTCGATGCCGAGCTCAGCCAGTTCAGCGCCCGCCCGGCGCAACTGTTCAACCCGCTGCGGTGGTGGCGGCTCCCAGTCGAAGACCTCCTCGACCACTCGCAGCGGCTCGCGCGTGCGGTACGAGCGGGTCGGGTTGCCCGGGAACCGCTTGTCGGTGACGTTCGGGTCGTCCTCGATCGCCCCGAGCGGCTCGACCCGGTAGACCCTTGGCCGGCCCGGGCCGCTGGCGAGTTCGGCGGCCAGCGGTGCGGTGTCCCGGCTGGCGGTGAAGTAGATGTGCCGTGCAACCCGGCGTGAGCCGTAGTTGGCCGCCCAGCCGGGTGTCAGCAGGTCACCCGGCCGCACGTCGGCGCGCGTCCCGTGGAAGAACGGGCC
>NZ_JBASCI010000237.1:0-5357 GCF_049651565.1 Brooklawnia sp. | reverse complement strand
GATCGCCTGCGCCGACAGCGCCAACCGTTTCGGGCTTGGCCGCACGAAGCTGTAGAACCACGCTGTCTTGGCCCAGAACGCCGCAGCGTGCAACGGGCCATGGTGGTCGAGGAGGTTGACCGTGTTGTTGCGGGCCATGCAGTAGTGCTTCAGGTCGCTGGGCGAGTGGTTGTAGGTGGTGCGGCCGAACAGCATCGGGGTGCCGAGGTCGTCGGTGGCCGGGTGCAGGAAATGGGCGTCCACCACGGTCGCGACCCGGGCGCCGGCGTCACGGGCCCGCCACAGGTACTCCACGTCGTCGCCCCAGATGAAGAACTCGGCCCGGACGCTGCCGATCCGGTCGACCAGCTCGCGGGTCACCAGCACCCCGTTGAACGGGATGACCACGTCGGGCACGATCTGGTCGGTGCTGACCGCCTCGAGCTGGGCCAGGGTGCGGGCCACGGTTGCGGTGCCGGGCAGCCTGATCGGGAAGCAGAGCTCGTCGGGACGCTGCTCGGTGAGCACCGCCGGACCCCAGAAGTCGAACTCGCCGCGGTACTCCAGCAGGGTGTCCAGGCACTCGGGGGTGGGCAGGCCGTCGTCGTCCATCATCCACGCCAGCTCGGCGCCCAGGTCGTGCGCCCACTGCAGCCCGGTCTGGAAACCCCCGGCGCCACCGACGTTGGAGGGCAGGGTGCGGAACAGCACGCAGGGTTCGTGCTCGGCGAGCTCAGCCAGCCACTTGCCGGTGCCATCGGTGGAGGCGTTGTCGACGACCAGGATGGCGTCCACGGCGTCGAGGGTGCGCAGCCGGGTGACCAGACGTTGCAGCAGCTCCAGCCGGTTGAACGTCACGACCACCGCCGCCACCGTCAGGCCACGTCCGCTGCTCATCCGCCGAGCCTACTGCTTGGGGTCTTCTTCGTCGCGTGCGGGGGTGTCCTGCCCGGTCAGCTCGGAACCGCCGTCCGACTTGCGCGATCTGTCCCGGCGTGAGGCCCGGTCGGACTTCTCCAGCGCCGCCCGGTGCAGCATCTCGGCCTGGGTCGGCAGACCGTAGGCGTGTGCGGTGGAGTCGTGCAGCTCGATGACCTTGCGGCGCAACCGCTCGTTGAACTGGTGGGCGATCTCGCCGGGGCGGGGACGCATCGGCAGCCCGAACACCACGTGCACCGGTGGGCGACCCGGACGCCACCGCGGCTCCCGTGCCGGCCAGGCCGCGAAGGCGCCCACGATCGCGCAGGGCACCACCTGGCAGTTGAACGAGATGGCCAGCGCAGCCACCCCCGGGGTGAACGGGCCCATGCCGCCCGAGCGTGACCGGGTGCCCTCGGGGAACAGGAAGATCGGGACGCCCTCGCTCAACAACTGCTTGGCCATCCCACGGTGGCTGCGGGTGCCGGCCCGGTTGACCGGGAAGGCGTTCATGAACAGCTGGACGGCGGCCGCGCTGTGCCGCTTGGTGAAGAATGTGTCGGCCGCGGCGCCGGTGGCCAGGTTCTTGCTGAGCCGCCGCGGCAGCGCGCCGACGATCAGCGGCCCGTCGAAGTGCGAGGAGTGGTTGGCGATGACGATGAACGGTTCCTCGGCGCCCTCCAGGTTCTGCTCGCCGTGCACGTGCACTGTCAGCAGGCTCCAGACCGCCGGTTTCAGCAGCAACTGCTGCGCGGTGGTGGTGGCGATCGTGTTCAGCGGCGAGGTGAACCGCTTCCGGTTGCCCCCGAGTTCAGCCATCTAGTTGCTCCTTGACTTGCTGATCCTTCGGGAGAAGAAGCGGGGCAGCGCGTCCGGCGCATGTCTGAGCACCCACACCGCGACCCGCCATCCGCGTCCCGGAATCGCGACGACCTTACCGCGGGATGCGGTGTCCAGCGCAACGCGAGCAACCTCGGTCGCCTCGACCCAGGCCCAGCCGGGTAGCCGGGGGCGCTTGACGCCGGCCCGTTCGTGCAGTTCGGTCTTGACCCAGCTGGGACAGACCACGGTGGCCTGCACCCCGGTGCGGGCGAGCTCCAGGGCGAGGGCCTGGGTGTAGCTGAGCACCCAGCGCTTGAGCGCCGAGTAATTGCCCTTGTAGATCCAGGCTGAAAGCGAGGAGACGTTGATGATCATGCCTCGTCCGCGGCTCCTCATGGCCTCGGCCGCGGCGCCGGAGCAGACCAGCACCGCGCGGCACATGACCTCGATCGCGCGATCCTGTAACTCGACGTCGGTCCCCACCAGGGGGGTGTTCAACCCGAACCCGGCGTTGTTGACCAGCACCTCGATCGGACGCTGCTGGTCGGTCAACCGCTCGACCAGGCGGTCGACGTCGCTGCGCACCGCCAGGTCGACCGGGAACGTCTCCACCTGACGGCCGAACCGGTCGGTCAGGTCGGCCGCGGTCTCGGCCAGCCGATCGGCGTCCCGGGCGGCAAGGACGAGGTCGTAGCCCCGTTCGGCCAGTTCGCCGGCGAAGGCCAGGCCGATGCCCGACGTGCCTCCCGTGACCAGTGCAGTCGCCATGTGGACCAACTTACTGGCCTGCACCATGCCTGGGCCGGCGCAGAGCCTCGACGTGATGACCGCGGCTGGTCAGGAACTGGCCAGCAACTCAACCGACTGGCGGGCCATCGCCAGCTCCTCGTTGGTCGGGATGACCAGCACCTTCACCTTCGACTCCGGGGTGGAGATGACGCGGGGCTCCTTGCTGCGGATGCTGTTGGCCTGCTCGTCCAGCTGGACGCCGAAGACGCCGAGCCGTTCGCACACCTCGGCGCGCACCTCCGATGAGTTCTCGCCGACCCCGGCGGTGAAGGTGATCGCGTCCAGCCCGCCCAGCAGCGCCGCGTAGCCGCCGATGTAGAAGACCAGCCGGTGCACGTAGACGTCCATGCCGAGCCGGGCGCGCTTGTCGCCGGCGTCGATCGCGGACTGCACGTCGCGCATGTCGGTGTGCCCGGTCAGCCCGAGCATGCCGGAACGCTTGTTGAGTTCGGTGTCGATCTCGGCGGCGGTCCAGCCCAGCTCGCGGTGCAGGTAGCCGATGATGCCGGGGTCGATGTCGCCGGTGCGGGTGCCCATCACCAGACCCGGCAGCGGGGTCAGGCCCATCGAGGTCTCGATCGGGTGGCCGGAGTCAACCGCCGACATCGAGGCGCCGTTGCCGAGGTGGCAGACGATCTGCTTGAGGTCGTCGCGGCCGAGCAGCTTGGCCGCCTGCTGGCTGACGTACTGGTGCGAGGTGCCGTGGAAGCCGTACTTGCGGATCTTGGTCTGCGAGGCGGTGCCGACGTCCATCGCGTAGGTGTAGGCCTCGGCGGGCAGGTTCACGAAGAACGCGGTGTCGAAGATGCCGACGTGTGGAATGTTGGGCAGCAGTTTGCGGGCCGCCTGGATGCCGGCGATGCCCGGCGGGTTGTGCAGCGGGGCGAGCGGCGACAACTCGCGCAGGGTCTTGACGACCTCGTTGTCGATCAACGTGGGGGCGGCGAACTTGTCGCCGCCGTGGACGGTGCGGTGCGCCACCGCCACGGTCTCGTCGAGGTTGGGGCCGTGTTCGCGGAACAGGTCGAAGACCTTGGCCAGTGCGGTCTCGTGGTCGGGCAGCTCCTGGTCGACGTGGTACTCGCCCTGGTTGTTGCTGAGCACCTCGTGGTCGATGGTGCCCGTGGTGCCGGTGGCGATGCGCTGCACCAGGCCCTTGGCCAGCAGTTCCTCGCTCTCCGCGTCGATCATTTGGTACTTGATGGAGCTGGATCCACAGTTGAGGACGAGGATCGGCTTCGACATGGTGCTGGCCCCTTTGCTCTGACGTGTAATCGCACAACAGACTATCGCCCAAGTCCGACCACTGCGCGGCCGAGCAACCACTGGGCAGCGTTCGGCGTACTCCGGGTTGGTTCAGGGGACGACGGGAGACAACCCCGACAGGCAGCAGTGGCGACCCCGATTAGGCTGGACGTCCTGGAGGTGAGCAGCGTGAGGTACGGCCGCGATGGGTTGACCCGGGTCGACGACTCGTCGGACGCGTCCGCCACCGTGGTGGTGCCCGGTGGCCTCAACGAAGCCGCCGACCGGCAACCGACCGATGTGCTGCCCACCGGCAGCAGGTCGCAGACCGCCGACCGCCGGCCCACCGCAGTGCTCGGCCAGGTGCACCCGGTGGACGCCCAGCCCGTCATCCCGCCCACCCGGCTCGCCCCCACCCGGAACGAAGCGCCGACCCCCACCGGCGCTGGTGCGGTTCCGGGCCGGCTGCGGACCAACCTGCCGGACGACCTGCTCGGCCGCTACCAGCCGCTGTACGACCTCAAGGTGTTCGGCGGCCAGGCCGACCTGGTCCGGTGCACCAGGCGCTCCGACGGCGCCGACGTGGTGGTGAAGCTCTACAAGTCGGCGGCCCAGCTCGACCGGGAGGTGCTGGGCAGGCTCTACCGGGCCGACCACCGGCACGTCGTCCGGCTGCTGGAGCACGGCGAGACCGACGGCGAGCCGTGGGAGGTGCAGGAGTTCTGCCCGCTCGGCAACCTCGCCGAGTACCGGGTGCAGATGGGTGGCCGGCTCGACCCGGCACTCTGCCGGGCGGTGTTGCAGCAGCTCACCGACGCAATCGCGCACGTGCACGGGCTGGGCATCACCCACCGCGACCTCAAACCGGCCAACGTCCTGGTGCGGGCGGTGCACCCGCAGCTCGACCTGGTGCTGACCGATTTCGGGGTGGCCGCCGACCAGGTGGCGACCGTGCTGATGCAGACGGTGGCAGCGTCCTGGCCGTGGGCCGCCCCCGAGGTACACACCAAGGGCCAGGTGGCCAGGTCCATCGACTGGTGGGCGCTGGGCGCGATCATGCACCAACTCCTCACCGGCCGCCACCTGCTGGCTGCACCCGACGGTGCCATGCCATCTGACAAGGTGCAACGCGCCATCATCGTGGACGGCCGGTACACCACCGACGCCATCGGCGACCCCCGCTGGCGCAACCTGGTGGACGGCCTGCTCGCCTACCAGCCCGCCGACCGCTGGACCGAACGACAGGCTCGGGACTGGCTGGCCGGGGGTAACCCGCCGGTCGTGCGCACCGTGCCGCTCGCCTCGCTGCGACCACCTGTTGCAGCCAGCCCGCGCCCGGTCAACCTGGTCGTCAACGGACAGCGGGTGCGCACCGGACGTGACCTGGTCGCGGCGCTGCGCGACGACTGGGATGAGGTCGTCCGGCAGCTGTCCGGCGACCTCCACCCCCACCTGGTGTCGTGGCTGCGCGGCTTCCCCGAGGGGATGCAGGCGCTGGCGGCCATGCAACTGGAGGACAGCGTCGGCGCCCGCTGGGTGCGGCTGCAGGCCGCCCTGACCCCCGAGGCCCCGCTGACCTATCGGGGACGCGACCTGTCCCGACA
>NZ_JBASCI010000236.1:0-13652 GCF_049651565.1 Brooklawnia sp. | reverse complement strand
CAGCGCACCCTGGTAGACCAGCTCACCCAGTTCCCAGGTGGCGAAGAAGTCGCGCCGGACGCCGCGGTACCAGGCCTCCAGGGCGTCCAGGCTGGCGAGGTAGGTGAGGTTGCGTTCCAGGATCCTGGTCAGCTGGCGGTAGGAGTGCCTGGACACCGGCCGGGTGTGCGGGGTGGCCCGCTCGGGGATGACCAGCATGCCGTCGTCCGGCACGTCGCTGCGCAGCACCGAACCGGCGGCCACCACCGTGCCGTAGCCGGTCTGGATCGGTCCGACGGCGCCGCCCTGGCCGCCGAGGAAGATCGCCGGCTGGTCGAGCATGACGCCGCGGGGGACGTCGCCGAACAGCGACGCGGTGGTCTTGTTGCCGTCGGGGGTGAAGTTGAAGTGGATGTAGGACGACCCGACCTCGCTGTGGTCGGTGCGGCTGGTGCCGCCCGACATCAGGCAGTCGCAGAAGTTGATCAGGCTGCCCAGGGTGACGAACGGGAACAGGATGGTCTGCTTGAGTCCGACGCAGTGCGCACCGCCGGACTCCTCCTCCAGCAGGCTGCCCTCGCGGACGTGGGCGCCCAGCCCAAGGTTGGACCGGTCGAGGAAGACCGCCTTGGCGAAGTAGCCGCCCTTCAACTCGACGCCACGGCCGAGCTGGCAGTCCTCGATGGTGACCGGTCCTTCGGCGCCCAGGGTGCTGCCGGCCCCGATCACCGTCCGCGCGCCGCGGATGCGGCAACCGGCGTGGATGGTGACGCCGTCGCCCGAGATCCGGTCGGGATCGACGTCGTCGGCGATCTCGAGGCTGGCAGGGTTCGGGAGGCGGACACCCTTGGCCAGGAGCGCCGCGATCACCGGGGCAAGTGACTGTTGCGGGGTCGTACTCATCTGCGTCCTCACTGCTGCCGCGAATCGACCACGGAAGCGGTGCGAGTCTATATCGATCAGCCCTTGCCCGAGCACATCGGCGGGTCGTTTCGGCTGCCGCCGCCCGGCCGACGCGGGGCTGGCTGGGCAGTACGTGGCGGCAACTGGTTGTGAGGCCGGCACGGCGATCCGGTACAGTTGTGGCGCGCCGCAACCGCGGTGCGCGCGGACGTAGCTCAATGGTAGAGCCCCAGTCTTCCAAACTGGCTACGCGGGTTCGATTCCCGTCGTCCGCTCCCTCCCGGCCCGGGCTGCCTGCCCAATCGGGCGGATTGCGTTGGTCGCAGTCGCGCTGGCTATTATCAAACGGTTAGCGCAGGGCGGCCGCGTCCTGTTCCGCAATCAGCCAGGAGAACACGTGCCCAGCACTCTCGAACAGCTGAGCCCGACCAGGGTGAAGCTCACCATCGACATGCCCTTCGCCGATCTCGCACCGGCCATCGACGCGTCCTACAAGGAAATCGCCAACCAGGTGAACATTCCCGGTTTCCGCAAGGGCAAGGTGCCGGCCCGCTTGATCGACCAGCGCTTCGGTCGCGGCGTGGTGCTGCAGGAGGCCATCAACTCGGTGCTGCCGCAGGTCTACGCCGAGGCGGTGCGGGAGCATGACCTGCGTCCCCTGGGCCAGCCCGACATCGACATCAGCGAACTCAACGACGGCAAGAACGTCATCTTCACCGCCGAGGTGGACGTCCGGCCCGACTTCGACCTGCCGGACATGGCCGGGGTCAAGGTCGAGGTGCCCGTGGTGCAGGTCACCGACGAAGAGGTCAACGAGCGCGTCGAATTGTTGCGTGACCGGTTCGGCAGCCTGAACGACGCCGATCGTCCCGCCGCCGAGGGTGACGTGGTGACGATCAACCTGACCGCCCGTCAGGACGACACCGTGCTGGAGGACGCTGAGGCGTCCGACGTGCCGTACAAGATCGGCTCCGGCGGCATGCTGGACGGCCTGGACGAGGCCCTGGTCGGGATGAGCGCCGGCGAGTCGAAGAAGTTCACCTCCACCCTGGTGGGCGGCCCGAACCGTGGTGAGGACGCCGAGGTCGAGGTCGAGGTGGTCAAGGTGCAGGAGCAGGAGCTGCCCGAGGTGAACGACGAGTTCGCCCAGATGGTCAGCGAGTTCGACACTGCGGAGGAGATGCTGGCCGACCTGCGCGACAACCTGGTCCGGATGAGCCGCATCGACCAGGCCAACAAGGCCCGCGAGCAGGTGCTGCAGGCCGTGGTCGAGGCCACCGAGTTCGAACTGCCCGAGGCCCTGGTGGCTGCCGAGCAGCAGGCCCGCCGCGAGTCCATCGAGCAGCAGCTGACCCGCGCCGGCCTGACCGTCGACCAGTACCTGGACGAGACCGACGAGGAAGAGGCGGACACCCCCGAGGAGTTCTGGCAGACCATCGACCAGCGCGTGGTCGAGGGGCTGCGCTCGCAGATCATCCTCGACAAGTACGCCGAGGACGCGAACCTGGAGGTCAGCCAGTCCGAGCTGACCGAGCTGATCTTCGCCAAGGCCCAGCAGAGCGGCACCTCCCCCGAGCAGGAACTGCAGCACATGATGGAGCACGACCACGCCGCCGAGTGGATGGGCGAGGTCCGGCGGGGCAAGGCGCTGGGCGAACTGGTCGCGGCCGCCCAGGTGACCGACACCGAGGGTGAGCCGGTCGACCTGAGCCGGCTGCAGTCCGACGGCACGCTGGCCGAGGACGACGAACTCGACCTTGATGCGGCATCGCTGGACGACGAGTCGGTGGACGAGGACCGGCCGGCCGGTGAGGTGCCCGGAGAGCCGGTGGTCGACGAGGAGCCGGACGCCGACGAGCTGGCGGAGGACGCCGACGAGCTGGCGGAGGACGCCGACGAGCCGGCCGAGGATGCCGACGAGAAGCCGGCCACCAGGCGGAAGACCAGGTCGCAGGACTGACCCGCAGCGCGGTGGCCCTCTTGATGCAGCCGAAGGGGGCCACCGTTCTCGATCAAGCCAGACCAACCAGCGAATAAGAGGGGTAGCCATGGCACCCGGGCCGGAGGGCACCGCCGCCCAGCCACGGTTCAACATCGTGGTGATCGGGCTGGCGGCGTCCCTGGTCTGCCTGCTGGTGCTGCGTGAGTTCGCAGGCATCATCGGCCCGCTGTTCCTGGCGCTGAACCTGATGATCACCGCCTACCCGGTGCACACGTGGCTGGTGCGCAAGGGCACCCCGTCGTGGCTGAGCGCGGTGGTCGTGTCGCTGACGGTCTTCGCGGTGCTGCTGGCGATCGTGGTCGGGTTGATCTGGTCGGTCACCGAGATGATCAGCCTGATGCCGCAGTACTCGCGGGAGTTCATCCAGCTCTACGACCAAGTGGTCGACCAGTTCATCCGGTGGGGCTTCGACGCTAACGCGCTGGAGAACCTGATGAGCTCGCTCGACCCCACCCGGCTGCTGGGCGCTGCCACCTCGGTGGTGTCCGGGGCGTCCGGGGCGGTCGGGCTGATCGGCATCGTGGTGGCGGCCATTGTCTTCCTGGCGATGGACACCCCCGGCATGGAGCGGCGGATCCGGATGATCGCCACCAGCCGGTCGAAGATCGGCGTCGCGATGGGCAGCTTCGCCCGCGGGGTTCGCCGGTACTGGCTGGTCACCACCATCTTCGGCCTGATCGTGGCGGTGCTGGACGGCATCGCGCTGGCCCTGATGGGTGTCCCGCTGGCACTGGTCTGGGCGCTGTTCAGCTTCCTGACCAACTACATCCCAAACATCGGCTTCGTGATCGGCCTGATCCCGCCCGCCCTGGTGGCGCTGTTCGCCAACGGCTGGCAGACCGCGCTTGCGGTGATCATCATCTACTCGGTGTTGAACTTCGTCGTCCAGTCGATCATCCAGCCGCGCTTCACCGGCGAGTCGGTGGGCGTCACCCCCACCACGTCGTTCGTCTCGCTGCTGCTGTGGACCGCCGTGCTGGGCGGCATGGGTACCCTGCTGGCGTTGCCGCTCACCCTGCTGGTCAAGTCATTGCTGATCGACGCCGACCCGCGCGCCCGCTGGGCCAACGCCCTGATCGCCAGCGACCCCGTCTCGGCCGAGGACGCCGATTCCGACGACGACATGGCACAGTTCTGAGCATGGCACGCCGCCAGCGAACACCTGTGGGAAGCGCTCGGTTTTGTCGGTAGGGGGCGGTAGGTTCATTGTGTGATTCACGACATGACAACCTTGCGCGCCGCAGCGGCGGGATCGTCCGGCAGCATGACCGACAATGTGTACCAGTCGCTGTTGGCCAACCGAATCGTTTTCCTCGGCTCAGAGGTGCGAGACGAGAACGCCAATGCGATCTGTGCTCAGATGTTGCTGCTGAATGCCGAAGACCCGGCGAAGGACATCTACCTCTACATCAACTCCCCTGGTGGCTCGGTTGATGCCGGGATGGCCATCTACGACACCATGCAGTGGATCAGCAACGACGTCGCAACCGTGGCGATGGGCCTGGCCGCGTCGATGGGACAGTTCCTGCTGTGCGCCGGCGCGCCCGGCAAGCGCTACGCCCTGCCGCACGCCCGCATCCTGATGCACCAGCCCTCCGGTGGCTTGGGCGGTACCGCGTCCGACATCAAGATCCAGGCCGAGCAGTCGCTGCACCTGAAGCGGCAGATGGCCGGGCTGATCGCCCAGCACACCGGGCAGTCGATCGAGCAGATCGAACGCGACTCAGACCGTGACCGTTGGTTCACCGCGCAGGAGGCACTGACCTACGGCTTCATCGACCATGTCTTCGAGCGCGCCTCCCAGATCAAGACTCCCGACGCACCGAACCAGTGAGGACGCCAAGCATGACCCCGAACCCGATCCCCGGCACCAACCTGCCGCAACTGCCGTACGGCAGCAGCGGTCTCGAACCGCGGATGGACTACATCATCCCGCAGTGGGAAGAGCGCACCAGCTACGGTGTGCGCCGGGTTGACCCGTACACCAAGCTGTTCGAGGAACGCATCATCTTCCTCGGCACCCCGATCAGCGACGAGATCGCCAACGCGGTGATGTCGCAGTTGCTGGTGCTGCAGTCGATGGACACCGAACGCCCGGTCTCGATCTACCTGAACTCGCCCGGCGGTTCGTTCACCGCGCTGACCGCGATCTACGACACCATGCGCTACATCAAGCCGGACGTCCAGACCATCTGCCTGGGCCAGGCCGCCAGCGCGGCCGCTGTGATCCTGGCTGCCGGCGCCAAGGGCAAGCGGCTGGCGCTGCCGAACTCGCGGATCCTGATCCACCAGCCGGCGATCGCCGGTGAGGGTTCCTACGGCCAGTCGTCCGACCTGGAGATCCAGGCCAAGGAGATCATGCGGATCCGCGGCCTGATGGAGCAGATGCTGGCCGAGAACACCGGACAGCCGATCGAGAAGATCAGCCGGGACGTCGAGCGCGACAAGTTCCTGACCGCTGACGAGGCCGTCGAGTACGGCATCATCGACGACATCCTGACCTCGCTGTCGGACACTCGCTAGTTATCCACGATCTCGGGTAGCCCTCAGCTTGCGCCCTTGAAGGGGCGCTAGGGTGGGGGACCCGGGACAGATGAACCTCAACAAGGAGGGAGCCATGGCTCGCATCGGTGAGAGCGGAGACCTTTTCAAGTGCTCCTTCTGCGGCAAGAGCCAGAAGCAGGTCAAGAAGCTCATCGCAGGACCAGGGGTGTACATCTGCGATGAGTGCATAGATCTATGCAACGAGATCATCGAGGAGGAGTTCAGCGACGAGACGCCAGCCCAGAGCAGCGCTGACCTGCCGCGGCCGGCCGAGATCCGGGCCTTCCTCGACGACTACATCATCGGCCAGGACTCGGCCAAGAAGACGCTGTCGGTCGCGGTGTACAACCACTACAAGCGGATCCAGTCGCAGCGCGCCGGCGGCCGTCACCACGACGACGACGTCGAGCTGGCCAAGTCGAACATCCTGCTGATCGGCCCGACCGGCTGCGGCAAGACCTACCTGGCGCAGACCCTGGCCCGGATGCTGAACGTGCCGTTCGCGATGGCGGACGCGACCGCGCTCACCGAGGCCGGCTACGTGGGTGAGGACGTCGAGAACATCCTGCTCAAGCTAATCCAGTCGGCCGACTTCGACGTGAAGAAGGCCGAGACCGGCATCATCTACATCGACGAGATCGACAAGGTGGCCCGCAAGTCCGAGAACCCGTCGATCACCCGCGACGTGTCCGGTGAGGGCGTCCAGCAGGCGTTGCTGAAGATGCTGGAGGGGACGGTGGCGTCGGTCCCGCCGCAAGGGGGACGCAAGCACCCGCACCAGGAGTTCATCCAGATCGACACCACCAACATCCTGTTCATCGTGGGTGGGGCGTTCGCCGGGCTGGAGCACATCATCGACGCCCGCATCGGGCAGCGTCCGCTCGGCTTCACCGCCAGCCTCGACCAGCGCGTTCCGCGCGGCAACGACCCGTTCGCCGGGGTTCGTCCCGAAGACCTGCAGAAGTACGGCCTGATCCCTGAGTTCATCGGCCGGTTGCCGATGATCGCCACCGTGCCGAAGCTCGACGAGCACGCCTTGGAACGGATCCTGGTCGAGCCGCGCAACGCCCTGGTAAAGCAGTTCCGCAAGCTGTTCGATCTCGACTCGGTGCAGCTGGAGTTCACCGACGGCGCGATCCGGGCGGTCGCCGAGAAGGCGCTGGAGCGCGGTATCGGTGCCCGGGGGCTGCGGGCCATCCTCGAAGAGCTGCTGCTCGACGTGATGTACGAGGTGCCGGGGCTGCCCGACGTCGGCCGGGTGGTGGTCACCGAACAGGCGGTCCGGGGTGAGGCCCGGCCAGAGCTGGTCACCCGCAAGCGGATGTCCCAGCGTACCGAGCTGTCCGCGTAGCCCTCGCCCCAGCGGCATCGTCCGGGGACGGGGCGGCGGACTTTCGTCCGACACGCAGATGAGCTGGTGAGTTCGTCATTTGAGAACTGGCTAGGCTTGCCCGGTGGAATACATCTCGACGCGCGGGTTACCCGGGGCGCCGACCGCCAGCTTCAGTCACATCCTGCTGGAGGGGTTGGCTGCCGACGGGGGCCTGTACGTCCCTGCCCGCTACCCCCAACTCGACGAACAGATCCTCGAGGACTGGCGGGCCGTGCTCGCCACCGCGGGCTATTCGACGCTGGCCCAGCGCGTCCTGCAACTGTTCATCGATGACATCCCGGCCGACGACCTGCTGGGCATCTGCCGGCGCGCGTACACCACCGAGAAGTTCGGCCGGCCCAGCATCGTGCCGGTCGACCGGATCGGCGACGGACCGCTGTGGATCGGCCATCTGTCCAACGGGCCCACCGCGGCGTTCAAGGACATGGCGATGCAGTTGCTCGGCGAGTTCTTCGAGTATGAGCTCGCCCGCCGTGACGGTCGACTGACCATCCTCGGCGCCACCAGCGGCGACACCGGTTCGTCCGCCGAGTACGCGATGCGTGGACGCGACCGGATCAGCGTCTACATGCTCACCCCGGCCGGGCGGATGACACCGTTCCAGCAGGCCCAGATGTTCAGCCTGTCCGACCCCAACATCCACAACATTGCCGTCGACGGGGTCTTCGACGATTGCCAGGACATCGTCAAGGCGGTCAACGCGGACGCCGGATTCAAGGCCGCCTACCGGATCGGTGCGGTCAACTCGATCAACTGGGCTCGCCTGGTCGCCCAGGTCGTCTACTACGTCGCCCTGTGGCTGCGGGTCACCACCCGCAACGACCAGCGGATCAGCTTCGCGGTGCCGTCCGGCAACTTCGGCAACATCTGTGCCGGGCACGTGGCCCGGCAGATGGGCCTGCCGATCGACGCACTGATCCTGGCCACCAACGAGAACGACGTGCTGCACGAGTTCTTCCAGACCGGGGTCTACCGGGTGCGGCAGGGCAGCGAGGTGGCCGCCACCAGTAGCCCGTCGATGGACATCAGCAAGGCGTCCAACTTCGAGCGGTTCGTCTTCGACCTGCTGGGCCGGGACGGCGCCCGGGTCGCCGAGCTGTTCGGCGAGCGGCTGGCCCGGGACGGCCGGTTCGACCTCTCGCAGACTCCCGAGTTCGCCCAGCTCGCCGACCGCTACGGCTTCATCAGCGGCTCCTCGACCCACGCCGACCGGCTGGAGACGATCCGCGGGCTGTGGGAGAACAACGGCGTGCTGATCGACCCGCACACCGCCGACGGCGTGCACGTCGCCCACCAGTGGCTGAGGCGGGTGAACTCGCCGATCGTGGTGCTGGAGACCGCGCTGCCGGTCAAGTTCGCCGAGACCATCCACGAGGCGGTCGGCGTCGTGCCCGAGGTACCGGCCCGGTTCGCCGGCATCCTGGACGCGCCCCGACGGGTGGTCGAGCTGCCCAACGACCCCGAGGCGATCAAGCGCTACATCGCCGAGCACGAGCCCGCCGGCTGAGCCCGCCGGCCGAGGCCATGGTCACGACCCGCTGGCCGCCAGCGTCACGTCGACGGAGATCTGCTCGCTGTTCGGCACGAACTCCAGCTCACCGGTGATCCGGCCAACCGCCCGCAGGTCGGTGCTGATCGCCTGCAGCCGGTCGAGCGATTCCTGCGGCCCCATCACGACCGCCCGGTCGACCTCCGAACGCATCTTCACCTGCGCCCGCGACTTGGCCCCGCGGATCGCCATCAGCACCGCGGCGATGTCGTCCAGCAGGGCGGCGTCCCCGCCGGTCGGCAGTTCGTCCACGGTGGGCCAGGCGGTCCGGTGCACCGAGCCGGGCTGCCACCAGCTCCACACCTCCTCGGTGACGAACGGCATGAACGGTGCGAACAGCCGCAACTGGACGCCGAGCGCGAGCTGCAGCGCAGCCTTCGCCGAGGCTGCCCCGCGGTCGTCGTCGGGGCCGTAGGAGCGTTCCTTGACCAGTTCGAGGTAGTCGTCGCAGAAGGTCCAGAAGAACTTCTCGGCCGCCTCCAGCGCGTCGGTGTACTGGAACTCGTCGAATGCGCTGGTCGCCCGGGCGACCACGGCGCGCAGCGCGGCCAGCATCGCCAGGTCGTCCGGTTCGCTGATCGCCTCGGGCCGGGCCGGTGCGTGCTTGTCGAGGACGAACTTGGACGCGTTCAGGATCTTCATCGCCAGTCTGCGGCCGACCTTCATCTGCGACTCGTCGAACGGCGAATCGGTGCCTGGCCGGGCCATCGCGGCGCGCCAACGCACCGCGTCAGCGCCGAACCGGTCGAGGATCTCGGTGGGCACCACGACGTTGCCCTTCGACTTGCTCATCTTCTTGCGGTCGGGGTCGACCACGAACCCGGAGATCGCGGCCCGCCGCCACGGGAGCCTGCCCTCCTCCAGGTGGCTGCGCACCACCCGGCTGAACAACCAGGTGCGGATGATGTCGTGTGCCTGCGGGGCCAGGTCCATCGGGAAGGTCAGGTTCCACAGCTGGTCGTCCCGCTGCCAGCCGCAGACGATCTGCGGGGTGAGTGAGCTGGTGGCCCAGGTGTCCATCACGTCCGGGTCGCCGATGAACCCGCCCGGCACGCCGCGCTGCGACTCGTCGAAGCCGGGGGCCGGCTGCGAGGCCGGGTCGACCGGCAGGGACGCCTCGTCGGCGGTGATCGGGTGGTCGTAGTCGGGTTCGCCGTCGGCGTCCAGCCGGTACCAGACCGGGAACGGCACCCCGAAGAACCGCTGCCGGCTGATCAGCCAGTCGCCGTTCAGCCCGCTGACCCAGTTGGCGTAGCGGTGCCGCATGTGCTCGGGGGTCCACCGCAGTTCTTCGCCGCGGGCCAGCAGTGCGGCCCGCAGTTCGGGGTCGCGGCCGCCGTTGGTGATGTACCACTGGCGGGTGGAGACGATCTCGAGCGGCTTGTCGCCACGCTCGTAGAAGTTGGTCATCCGGGTGGTCGGCTTCGGTTCGCCGACCAGCTCGCCGCGCTCGCGAAGCATCTCGACGGTGCCCTCGCGGGCCGAGAAGGTGGTTTTGCCGGCGATCCGGTCGAACGCCTCGGTGTTGACGATCCAGTCCGGCACCTCGCGCAGCACCCGGCCGTCGCGTCCGATGATGGTGCGGGTCGGCAGGTTCAGCTCGCGCCACCAGGTGACGTCGGTGAGGTCGCCGAAGGTGCAGCACATCGCGATGCCCGACCCCTTGTCGGGTTCGGCGTCCGGGTGGGCCAACACCGGGATCTCGACCTCGAAGACCGGGGTGGTGACGGTGCTGCCGAACAACGGCTGGTAGCGCTCGTCGTCCGGGTGGGCCACCAGCGCGCAGCAGGCCGCCAGCAGTTCGGGACGGGTGGTCTCGATCAGCACGTCCTCGCCGCCCGGGCGGTGGAAGTTGATCGCGTGGTAGAAGCCCGGGTACTCGCGGGCCTCCAGCTCGGCCTGCGCCACCGCGGTCTGGTAGGTGACATCCCACATCGTGGGGGCCTGGGCGAGGTAGGCCTCGCGTCGGGCGAAGTTCCGCAGGAAGGCCCGCTGGGCCACCGACTGGGCCTCCGGCGAGATCGTGGTGTACAGCAGGTCCCAGTCGACCGACAACCCGACCTGGCGCCACAGGTCTTCGAAGACCTGCTCGTCGACGCCGGTCAGTTCGTGGCACAGCTCGACGAAGTTGCGTCGGCTGATCGGCTGCTGCCGCTTTGGGTCGGGTTTGGCCGGCGGGGTGAAGTCGGGGTCGTAGGGCAGCGACGGTTCGCAGCGAACCCCGTAGTGGTTCTGGACGCGCCGTTCGGTGGGCAGGCCGTTGTCGTCCCAACCCAGCGGGTAGAAGACGTGCTTGCCGCGCATCCGCTGGTAGCGGGCCACCAGGTCGGTGTGGGTGTAGCTGAACACGTGCCCGACGTGCAGCGAACCGGACACCGTTGGCGGGGGAGTGTCGATCGAGAAGACCTGCTCCCGTGCCTGCGGACGGGTGAACGCGTAAGTGCCCTGCTGCTGCCACAGCCGGGACCACTTCGCCTCGAGGCCCTCGAGCACCGGTGAGCCCGGTACCTGCCATCCGGTGGTGTTGGTGGCGGGCAGGGTCGGGTCAGGTGCAGAAGTCATGGCCGGCATCCTAGTTAGTGCTGAGGGGCTCACGCCACGCGGTTGATGGCGTCGAGGACGGTCTGGGTGGTCTCGATCTCCGGGTTCTCGGGCTGCCACTGGTTACCGTTGACCGCGAAGTACGGGGTGTAGGTGACGTAGCTGGGCTTCAGCTCCTGCATCGCGTCGACGAAGTCGCTGGTGGAGCGGTTGTCGTAGCAGGCCTGGAACGCGGTCAGGGCCTCACCGCTCAGGCCGACCGCCTGCGGGAACTGGTCGCGCAGCTGCTGGTCGGTCCAGCCGGCGCCCTGGGTGGCGAAGACCTGCTGGCCGTACTCGGGGAAGGCGCCCTGCACGTCAGCGCAGGTGGCGGCCAGGTTCGACCGGTAGGAGTGGTTGCCCGCCCCGCCGCGGTCGAGCCCGTAGAGCATGTGGTAGCTCAGCTGGATCTCACCGGCGTCGGCGAGTTCCTCCAGCTTGGGGTCGATCAGCGCGGACGCCGACGCGCAGCCCGGGCACTGGTAGTCGAGGTAGACCTCGACCAGCGGCGTCCCGGTGTTCTGCGTCGAGTTGTTGTACACCAACCCGTTACCGGCCTCGTTGGCCGACGGCGGGGTGATCTGGCCCTGCTCGGCCCGCAGACCCTGCTCCTCGCGCTGCCGGGCCTGGTTCTGCACCAGCACCACCACCACGACCGCCACGATGACCACCGCCAGCACCACCGCGACCGCGGTGATGATCCGGCGGTTCCGGGCGCGCTGCGCCTCGGCCGCCTGCTGCACCCGCAGCTGCTCGCGCCGCGAGGTGGTCTCGGCGCGGGTCGACGGGCTGCTGGAGGCAGGCGAGGTGGGACGCGGCTGGTTCTGCTTGTTCTTGCTCATCTCGGCCTTCGGGTCAGTTGGTGGTTATGGAGTCGGGGTTGGCCGGCGCCTCGGCCGAGTCGTCCAGACCGTCGTCGGGGCCGGCGGGGACGCCAGCGGGTGCCAGCAGCCAGTTGTCCAGGGCCAGTACCGAGCGGGGCCGCACCCACAGCCAGACGCCGCAGGCCAGCCAGGCCAGGTCGCGGGCGATGTCCTGGACGTAGCGGGTCTGCTCGCCGGGGGGCAGCTCGCCGCCGGGGGTGAAGCAGCCGCAGTCGATCCGTAGCCCGTTCGACCAGGCCCAGATGATGCCGGCGATGAAGATCGCCATCGCGATCGCGCCCAGGGCGGCGCTGACCCGGGTGAACAGCCCGATCAGCAACATCACCCCGAGCGCGATCTCGATGAACGGCTGGGCGTAGCCGATGGCGGTCAGCGCCCACTGCGGCAGTGGCAACTGGAACAGTTCGACCTGGGCGACGTTGGCCTCCAGGCGGCCAACCTTCAGCAGGCCGGCGTAGGCGAGCGCGAAGCCGAGGGCCAACCGGGCTGCCAAACCCACCCAGTCCCGCCAGTCACGGGTCACCTGGGATGGGGCGACCTGGCCGGTCCATGAAGTCACGGCGCCCATGATAACCGAGCCGATCGCGCCCCCCGGTAGCCCCGAAGTGCGCAGTAGGCTGCAGCGCTATGACAGTTCCTGCCCTGCCGTCGCGCAGCATCGGCCATGCCGAACTGGTGGCGTACCTGACCGCGCGCTGGCCGGAGAGCCATCCGCAGCCGTCGCTGGAGCGGATCGCCGCGCTGTGCGAGCTGCTCGGCGACCCGCAGGACGCCTGCCCGGTCATCCAGGTCACCGGCACCAACGGCAAGGGCAGCACGGCGATCATGATCGACGCCCTGCTGCGGGCGATGGGGTTGCGCACCGGCCGGTTCTCCAGCCCCCACCTGGTTGATGCGACCGAACGGATCTGCGTGGACGGCCGGCCGATCAGCGCCGAGACCTTCGACGAGATCTGGTGGCAGATCGCCCCGATGGTCCAGATGGTGGACGCCCGGCTGCTCGGTGGTGGGGTGCCGATGACGTTCTTCGAGGTGATCACCGCGATGGCGTACGCCACCTTCGCCGACGCCCCGGTTGACGTGGCGATCGTCGAGGTCGGCATGGGCGGGGTCTGGGACGCCACCAGCGTCGCCGACGCCCAGGTCGCGGTGGTGACGCCGATCTCGCTTGACCACACCCACCTGCTCGGCGACACGATCGGCCAGATTGCGGCCGAGAAGGCCGGCATCATCAAGCCGGGCTCGGTGGCGGTGCTGGCCGGCCAGCCGCCGGAAGCCGCCACGGTGCTGATGGCCCGCTGCGCCGAGGTGGGCGCGCCGATGCGGCGCGAGGGCGTGGAGTTCGCGCTGGTCGAACGCCAGCGGGCGGTCGGCGGGCAGCTGCTGCGGGTGGACGCGATGGACGGCCCGGTGGGTGACCTCTTCCTGCCGCTGCACGGCGCGCACATGGCCCACAACGCCGCGCTGGCGGTGGCGGCGGTGGAGGCGTTCCGCGGCGCGCCGCTGAGTGCTGAGGTGCTCAGCGACGGCCTGGGTGACGTGGTGGCACCGGCACGGCTGGAGATGGTGGCCGACGACCCGGTGGTGGTGCTGGACACCGCCCACAACCCGGCCGGTGTGCGGGCAACCCTGGCCGGGTTGCGGGAGGCCTATGTCGCCCAGCCGCTGATCGGGGTGGTGGCGATGATGCGCGACAAGGCAGTCGGCGAGGTGCTCGACCTGCTGGCCGAGGAACTGGACACCATCGTGGTGACCTCGATGCCGGAGATCCCCCGATCGCTGGGCGTGGACGAACTTGCCGCACTGGCGGAGGAGTCG
>NZ_JBASCI010000235.1:0-5679 GCF_049651565.1 Brooklawnia sp. | reverse complement strand
GTGGTGATCTGCGCCCGGGACGCCGGCCGGGCCCGGGACAGCCTGGCCGACATCGCCGGGCGGGCCGGCATCGAGCTGCTGGTGCAGCCGTTCGGGCGTCCCCCCGACTTGCCCGACGCCTGGGCCGGCCGGGCGGACCTGCTGATCTCCACGGTGCCGGTCGACCTGCCGCCCTACCTGGCGGCCGCCCTTGTCCGGCAGGCGGCGACCGTCTTCGAGGTGGTCTACAACAACTACCCGTCCCGGCTCGACCGGGCGGCCCGCGCCGCCGGGGTGCGCTCGCTGGATGGCCTGGACATGCTGGTCGGGCAGGCCATCGACCAGATCCGGCTGATGACCGGACGCGACGCCGACCCGGCACCACTGCTGGCGGCCTGCCGGGCCGAGGTGATGCGGAGAAAGACCGGAAGGGAGTCTTGAGGATGGCACGCAGGAAGAAGGAACAGCGTCGCAGGCAGGTGCCCCGGCCGGCGCTGTCGTTGAACCCGGCCATCCTCGCCACGATCGTTGCTTTGGTGGTCGCGGCGATCCTGCTGTCGCTGGCGGTGATCGCCATCCGGCAGGACGGCCCGGTCGGCCTGGTGTGGGCGATCCCCGGGGTGTACGTGCTGCTGCAGCCGCTGCGAGGCATCGTCCGCGGGCGTGACCAGCAACTACGGATAGCGCTGCGGAAGATCGACCTGACCGACCTGTCGAAGGTGGCGGTCTATGAGCGCACCCAGTGGGGGTTGCGGTACGGGGTGGCGTCGTTGAAGTTCCCGGGCCGAGTCGAAGAGGTGATGGGTCTGTTCCTGACCAGCAGGTCGTTCACCCGGATGGTGGAGTGGCTGGACGTGCCGATCGAAGTGGTGCCGGGTGTGTGGACGACGCGGCGGCTGGCCAGTGAGCGTCCTGACCTGCTGCCCACCCCGCAGGTGAGGAGGTGAGCTGGTCGACTGGTTTGGCGCACTCGGAGGGACTCGAACCCCCAACCTTCTGATCCGTAGTCAGATGCTCTATCCATTAAGCTACGAGTGCAGATGCCGCTTGGGCAGTTGCCAACTGTACTGCATCCCCGGCTGTGCCCCAAAATTCTGGCCGGTGAGGGCGCAGGTCACGCGCAGGCCCGCCCCCCAAGGCTGCCCCATCAGTAGGATCGCCCCGTGGCCTATGACGAGAGCCTCGCCGAACGACTCCGCGAAGTGACAGACGGTGCGCCGGAGAAGCGCATGTTCGGGTCGGTCGCGTTCTGTGTCGGCGACCAGATCGCCGTCTGTGTCAGAGGTGACGGACTGCTTGTCCGCGTCGGCAAGGACGGTGTCGACGAAGCGCTGCGCCACCCCGGTGTCGAGACGGCGGTCATGGGCGACCGCCAGATGCTTGGCTGGGTCACTGTCTCCCCTGAATGGCTCGATGAGCCGGACCTTCGCCGGTGGTGGCAGGTTGGTGTGGACGCGGCCTTGGCGGCACGCAGCAAGCCAGCGAAGAAACCGCGCACCGCTGATTGACCGCACCCGGACGCCAAGGACCAGAAGCGGCCTTGGCATCTGCGTGGCGCACCCGCGATGGACCCTGGCCAGCGCTATCCGGCTCAGCGTGGAACGACCGGACGAATCGCAGGCCCGCCCTCTCCATCACCCGGCGCGACGTGCTCGTCGGCGATCTCGTCCGGCGGGGTGGGGACGCCGTTGGTGATGAACCGCATCACCGCCGGGTCCGCATCCAGAGCCACCAGTGCGGCCACGTCGTCAGGGGTGAACTGTCGAAGCACCAGCCGTTCGATCTCGAGGTACATCAACCAGTCACTGCACGAAGTCGCACGAGCTGCCCGGCTCCTGCGGCAGCAGGTAGCGTCCACCCTCGATCCGTGCCGGAGTCCGGAAGTACTTCCGCAGGTGCGGGATGTGCTCCAGGAACAGCGCCGGATGCCCGAGGCTGATGTGGTTGAACGGGACGAGGTGCTGGTGCAGCTGCCCCATGTCCCCGACGTGCGGGATGACCGGCACCCCGAAGCGCCGCGACATGAGCGACACCAGGATGAACTCCGAGACACCGCCCACCCGTAGCGCGTCCACCTGGTTGAAGCTCATGGCGCCGACCTGGAGGAAATTCTTGAACATCACCTTGTTTGGGACGTGTTCGCCCAGCGCGATGCGTGTCGGATAGACGGCTCGCGCGAGTGTCTGGTGAGCCAGCACGTCGTCGGGGTCCGTCGGTTCCTCGACCCAGTAGAGATTCGCGTCCTGCAGCTGGTGGACGACGGTGATGGCCTCACGAAGTTCCCACTGCTGGTTGACGTCGATCATCAGCGTCGCGTCCGGGCCGACCGCGTCGCGGACCAGGTTGACTCGCCGGATGTCGCGCTCGTGTTCGGGGGAGCCGACCTTCAGCTTCATGGCGGTAAACCCGCTGTCCACTGCCCGCCTGGCATTCTCTACCACCTGCTCGTCCGGGTAGCTGAACCAGCCCACGGACGTGTCGTATGCCGGGAAGCCCGCGTCGATGATGCCCAGCCGTTCGTCCCGGGACTGCCGGGCCTGGTGGAGGATCTTCAGCGCGTCGTCGGTCGACATGACGTCGGTCACGTACCGGAAGTCCAGCAGACTGATCACCTGCTCGGGTTCCAGGTCGATCAGCAGCCGCCAGAGCGGCACGTCCTTGGACTTCGCCCACAGGTCGAAGCAGGCGTTGGTGACGCTGGCCAGCGCGAGGTGGACGACCCCCTTGTGGGGGCCCAGCCAGCGGTACGACGGGGAGTCCGTCAGCTTCGAGAAGGTCTCGCCGTAGCTGGACATGAGCTCTTCGAGGTCGCGGCCGACGAGGGATTGCGCCAGGGCCTGGATCGCCTGGCAGACCAGCTCATTGCCCGGTCCCAGGGTCAGGACGAATCCGACGCCGGTGATGCCGGAGTCTGACTCCAGCTGGCAGACCGCGTAGGCGTACTGGGGATTGGTGTGGACGGAGTCGGTGCCGGCTCCGCCCTCGAGGTCGAACCTGCGGTCGGCCACCCGCACAGCGGTGATCGTCGTTGTGTCCATGGTCAAGGGGTCACCGGGACGCCAGGTGCGGACTGCCGGTGAAGTCGACCAGGCCGCTGTCCGCCAGTTCCTGCCACAGGGCCGCGGGGACGCCGGCCCGGATCCGCTCCAGGCTCTGCTGCAGCTGGAACGCTTTTGAAGCACCAACCGAGACCGACACCACGTGCGGGTGGTGCAGGGGGAAGTTGACAGCCGCCTGCGGCAACGTGACGCCGTGCTTCTCACAGATGTCGGCCAAGCGGTTGGCTCGCTCGATCAGTTCTGTGGGTGCAGTCTCGTAGTTGTAGTTGGCGCCAGCTTCGGGGCGCGGCTTGCCGAGCAGCCCAGAATTGTGGACGCCGGCCACAACGATCTTGGCTCCGGTCTCCTCGCAGGCGGGGAACACCTCGGCGTTCGCGCCCTGCTCCAGCAGCGTGTAGCGTCCCGCCAGCATGCAGACGTCGGCGTCGCACTCGCGGATGAACCGGGCGATCATCTCACTCTGGTTCATGCCGGCGCCGAACGCGTTGATGACGCCTGAATCACGGAGCTCAGCGAGCGCAGGGGCACCTTCCTGGGACGCGGGCTCCCAGTACTCGTCCGGGTCGTGCAGGAACGCGATATCGATCCGGTCCAGGCCGAGCCGGTCCAGGCTCTCCTCGATCGACTTCCGCACGCCGTCACCGGAGTAGTCACGCACGCGCTTGGTGGTGTTCGGGACGAAGTAGGCTTCGTCACCGGTGCCCGTCCCGCCCGGGTTGTCCCTGATCAGTCGTCCCACCTTGGTGGACAGTACGAATTCGTCTCGCGGGTACTGGGCCAGGAACTTGCCCAGCCGACGCTCTGACAAGCCCATCCCGTAGTGCGGCGCGGTGTCGAAGTACCGGATGCCCGACTCCCAGGCGACCTCGACGGTTCGTTTCACCTCGTCCTCGGGCATCTCCCGGTACAGGTTTCCGAATTGGGCGCCGCCGAGCCCGAGCACGGTCAGGGCCAGGCCGGTCCGCAGGGTACGTGTCTCCATGATGTGATGCTCCTCAATTCTTCGTTGAATTGCTCCGGTCGGTTTCGCTCGTCTCAAGGCGCGCGGCGGCGGCGGGGTACCGCTCCAGGGCGGTTCCCGACCACACCCGCGCACGCTCCTCCTCGCCCACGCCAGCCAGTAGGCCATCGGCCACCGCCACCGCCTTGGCGTAGCCCCCGCCGAGCACGTCGACGGGCCAGTCGCTGCCGAATAGCATCCGTGAGGGCCCGAAGGTCCCGATGAGCACATCGAAGTAGGGCCGCAACCGTTCTGCGGTCATCTCGGCGGCGTCGAAGGTGAGGTAGCCCGAAAGTTTGCAGGCGACGTTCGCAGAGGCGGCGACTGCGCTGAGCTTCTCCAGTACGGTCTGCTCCTTCGTGTTGCGCAGCCTGGGTCGGAGGCGACCGTCCGAGCGACGGCTCCGGCGGGTGAGCGTCGGATCAACTCCGTCTTTCGAAGATCCTGTCTTGGTGAGCCCTTGAGTCCGGACCCGAGGTGGAGCCGAGCGATCTGAGGAGCCGAAGGCCGGATCAACCGCCTATGATCCGCGCCATGGACGACCCACCCGCCTACGCTCTGGCGCACCCCATCTATCTTGATGTTCCGATGATGATCAGCTTCCTTGCCGCTATCGAAGGAGGCGTCGCCTTTTCTGCGAGTGAGACAGGCACTGAATCAGGCTTACGTGAGAGGACACTTGCCGCCCGAGCGGGCCTGCGCGCGAAGCTGGGGACGCTGTGGAACGCCGAACTCTCCGGAGATGCAGGGAGCGTGAAGCGGGAGGAGGAGACTCTCGTCTCGCAGACCGAGCGGCACCATACCGCGGCGAGCCTGTTCAATGTCCTCCTTGGGTACCTGCTTGAGGATAATCAAGTTGTCTCCTTGGACGGAGTACAGGATCTGGACGATTTGCGGCCAGGCGCAATCGTGCAATTCACGGGGGACTTCCGGGGCAACCCGTTGGAAGACATCCTAGCCTTGGCTTCCGCGCTCTTGCCCTACGTGGGCGACAGCTCCGGGGAGAAGCAAAGCGCCAATCGCAGGTCGGGAAATCCTGCAAAGAGAGCCGGCGCTGATTCTTCTCCGCCCGCCGGCACCGCTCGCGAGGAGAACGCTTTACGGATCATGCAGACTATGGTGAACGACCTCAGGGCGGCGCCGATACACGACATCCTCTTTCGTACAGATGGCGGTCTCCAAGTGGTTGTTACTGCAGCCTCAGATTTCTACTCAGCTGCTTCCGCCGAACACCTCCGGGAGGGCACCTTCACAGTTGTCGGCAAAGTGACCAAGGTACTTGTTTCTGGCAACTCAATCAACCTCACCAGACGGACTGTGATGGGTGCTGCGGGCCCCGATCTCGCGAAGTCTACAGTCGACAGCTTCCGCGGTGGTGGACTTCCTGGCTTTGATGTCGCTGATCCAATTGTTGAGGGGCCTACTGTTCAGGTTCTCCCCATGGCGATCTTCATTTAGCAATAGTCAGCGCTTCCCGGGGCCCATAGCGTCCTGCTTCGCCGACCCACTATCAAGGCTCTTCAACCTTGAGGTGGGGGTGAGCGCGACACGCCAGAGCGCGGGGTGAGGGTGGTTGGGGGTCGAGGCCTTCAGGATCGGAAGCGTCTGTTCAACCTGACCGGAAGGCCTCGACGTGTCCGA
>NZ_JBASCI010000234.1:0-1919 GCF_049651565.1 Brooklawnia sp. | reverse complement strand
ACACAGCACTACCGGGCGGCCCTGCCCACCCCCGCCCCGCTGGACGAGGCGCAGCGGACCCGCCTCACCATGCCGGTCTACGTGGCGTTGGCCGAGACCGGCTCGGCGGTCGCCCCCGCCGGCAGGGGCGAGGCGGTCGCCCGGACGCTGCCGAACGCCACCGTGAAGGTGTGGCCGGGCACCACCCACTCACTGCCGATGCAGGTCGCCGAGCAGCTGGACGCCGAGTTGGCCGTCTTCTGGGCACAGCACGAGCACTGAACCGGCCGGGCGCGGCGGCGACGTGACAGAATCGGCGGCGTGCCACAGACCGCCAGCCTCGCCCGCCTGCTGGACGAGCTGGGCCCGAATCCGGAGCCGGACGACCTCTACGCCCGCTTCGAGGCCTGGGCTGCCGGACGCGGCATGCCGCTGTACCCACACCAGGCGGACGCACTGTTCGCCACGCTGGCGGGTGCGAACACGATCATCACCACCCCCACCGGGTCGGGCAAGTCGCTGATCGCCACCGCCGCGCACGTGGCCACGCTGGCTGCCCGCGGCCGGGTCTACTACACCGCTCCGATCAAGGCCCTGGTCAGTGAGAAGTTCTTCGCCTGGGTGGACGACTTCGGCGCCGACCTGGTCGGCATGGTCACCGGGGACGCCTCGGTCAACCCGGACGCACCGATCATCTGCTGCACCGCCGAGATCCTGGCCAACATCGCCCTGCGGGAGGGTGCCAGCGCGGATGTCCAGATGGTGGTCGCCGACGAGTACCACTTCATCGCCGACCCCGACCGTGGCTGGGCCTGGCAGGTGGCGACCAGCGAACTGCCGCAGGCCCAGTTCATGATCATGAGCGCCACCCTGGGCGACGTGTCGGGGCTGGCCGACCTGCTCACCGAGCGCACCGGACGCCCGACCGAGGTGTTGGCCGGGGTGACGCGTCCGGTGCCGCTGGTCTTCAAGTGGTCACTGACGCCGCTGCCCGAGACCCTGACCGAGCTGGTGCACACCGGAGCCGCACCCATCTACCTGGTGCACCCCAGCCAGGCGGCGGCGACCGAGCAGGCCCAGGGGTTGATGAGCATGAAGCTGGTCGACACCGAGGCCAGGCACCGCATCGTCGCGGCGATTGGTAACTTCCGGTTCTCCCGGGGGTTCGGCGCCACACTGTCGAAGATGTTGCGGGCCGGCATCGGCGTCCACCACGCAGGGCTGCTGCCCAAGTACCGGCGACTGGTCGAAACGCTCACCCAGCAGGGGCTGCTGCGGGTGATCTGCGGCACCGACACTCTCGGCGTGGGCATCAACGTGCCGATCCGCACCGTGGTGTTCACCACGCTGAGCAAGTTCGACGGCCGCCGGCAGCGGCTGTTGCGGGCCCGCGAGTTCCACCAGATCGCGGGCCGGGCGGGGCGGCCCGGCTATGACCCGGTGGGCAACGTGGTGGTGCAGGCGCCGGAGTACCAGATCGAGAACGCCCGGATCGTGGCCAAGTTCGCCGGCGACGAGAAGAAGTTGAAGAGCGTCCGGCGCAAGAAGCCGCCGGAGGGCTTCGTCAACTACACCGAGGCCACCTTCGACAAACTGATCGCCGCGCAGCCGGAGACCCTGCACGCCCGCCTCGAGGTCAGCCACTCGATGCTGCTCAACCTGCTGCAGCGCGACGAGGAGACCGGGGCTGCGCTGGCCCGTATCGTCCGGGCCGCCATCGCCGACCCGGGCCAGCAGCGCAAGCAGTTGCGGCGGGCGGTGGCGCTGGGCCGGTCGCTGCTGGAGGCCGGGGTGGTGGTTCGCCGGACCACCCCGACCGCGGGCGGGCGCCGCTACGACCTGGCGCCCGGGTTGCAGGACGACTTCGCGCTGAACCAGCCGCTCAGCGCGTTCGCGATGTCGGCGCTCGACCTGCTCGACCCCGACCGCGACGACTACGC
>NZ_JBASCI010000233.1:0-32456 GCF_049651565.1 Brooklawnia sp. | reverse complement strand
TCGTCGGGGTGCGCGCCGAGCAGTGCGGCCAACTCCTCGCGGGCGTCCTCCAGCGCCGCCCGGACCCGGCGGCCTGCGCCGTGCAGCGCAGCCGGATTGCCGACCAGGCCGGCAAGTTCGCTCCAAGCGGCGCGGGCTGCTGGACGCAGGGGTGAGCTCGCGGCATGATCTGCGTAAACTGGCCGGACCTGATCATGGTGATCTCGGGTGTGCGTCGTCTGACGATCGCGCGACATGCATCACAGGCTAGTTTGTGCGCCCTAGCTGTTGGGAGGCCCGTTGCTCTACAAGGTCGCAGGTCGGCCGGTCCGGCAGATGCCCAGCCCCCGGCTCACCGACGACGGTTGCTTCTTCCGGCTGTGGGCGCCGAACGCCAGGCGGGTGCAGTTGGTCCTGGTGGACGCTGACCTCAGCCATCGCGAGTTCGAGATGCAGTCCGCCGACGGGCTGTGGGGCATCTTCGTCCCCGGCGTCCAGGCGCAACAACGCTATGGCTACCGAGTCCATGGGGAATGGGCGCCCGAGCAGGGGCTGCGGGCCAACCCCGCGAAGCTGCTGGTGGATCCCTACGCCCGGGCGATCACCGGCGGGGTGGACTTCACCGGGCCGGTGCTGGACCACACCGAGTGGTCGGAGAACCAGCTGGACGATCGTGACTCGTTAGGCTCGGTGCCGTTGTCAGTGGTGGTGGCCGACACCCCGCCCCCGCGCCCCATCGCCAGGCGCCGCCCCCTCAGCGAATCGCTCATCTACGAGTTGCACGTCAAGGGGTACACCCAGCTGCATCCGCTGGTGCCCGAGCACCAGCGCGGCACCTACGCCGGCCTGTCCTCGCCCGCGGTGATCGAACACCTGCAGTCGATGGGAGTGACCGCGGTCGAGCTGCTGCCGGTGCACCACTTCGCCTCGGAGTCGTTCGTCACCACCAAGGGGCGGACGAACTACTGGGGCTACAACACCCTCGGCTTCTTCGCCCCGCACGCCGGGTACTGCTCGGTCGGCACGCTCGGCCACCAGGTCGAGGAGTTCAAGCAGATGGTCTCCGCGTTGCACGACGCGGGCATCGAGGTCATCCTCGACGTGGTCTACAACCACACCTGCGAGGGCTCGCACCAGGGCCCGACACTCAGCTTCCGCGGTATCGACCACCGCGGCTACTACCGGCTCACCCCCGACCACCGCACCGACTACGACGTGACCGGCTGCGGCAACTCGGTCGACACCTCCAACCCGGACGTGTTGATGCTGGTGCTGGACTCGATGCGCTACTGGGTGACCGAGATGGGGGTGGACGGCTTCCGATTCGACCTGGCCACCACGCTGGTTCGTGACGCCCACCACCACGTCGACCAGGAACACGCATTCAAGCAGGCCATCGCCGAAGACCCCGCCTTCGCCGACATCAAGATGATCGCCGAACCGTGGGACATGGGCCCGTTCGGCTACCAGGTCGGACGGTTCGGCCGCGGCTGGAGCGAGTGGAACGACCGCTTCCGCGGCTTCATGCGGGACTACTGGCGGGGCTCGGGCGGCGTCCAGGAACTAGCCACCAGGCTGTCCGGTTCGGCCGACCTGTTCGGCCACGACGACCGGCCCCCGTCGTCGTCCATCAACTTCATCACCGCGCACGACGGATTCACCCTGCGCGACCTGGTCAGCTACAACCACAAGCACAACGAGGCCAACGGCGAGAACAACCGCGACGGCTCAGATGACAACCGGTCGTGGAACTGCGGGGTAGAGGGCGAGACCGACGACGAGCAGATCAACCGGCTGCGGCACCGCCAGGCCCGCAACCTGATGGCCTCGCTGCTGCTGTCTCGTGGCGTCCCGATGATCACCGCCGGCGACGAGATGGGACGCACCCAGCGCGGCAACAACAACGCCTACTGCCAGGACAACCCGATCAGCTGGGTGGACTGGCTGATGGCCCCGCAATGGGCCGACCTGACCGAGCTCACCCGCAAGCTGGTCCGGCTGCGGCAGGAATCCCGGCTGCTGCACTACGACGACTACCTGTACCACGTCGAGGTGCTGGACGCCCAGGGCGCGTCGCTGCAGCGCTACAACCTGGCCTGGATGAACGGCTACTCCGGCGAGATGAACAACCACGACTGGCTGCACGGCGGCCGCCGGCTGCTAGGCATGTACCTGTCCAGCCGGGAGGAAGCGCTGCTGGCCTGGTTCCACGCCGGCACCGAGTCGATCCCGGTGACGATGCCGAACCCGCCGTGGGGTTGGCGCTACCAGATGCTGGCAACCACCGCAGACCCGGACGAACTGGTGGTGTCCAGCCTGCTGCCCGGCGCCACGATCGTGCTGCCCGGGCGCACCGTCGCCGTCTTCGGGGTGGAGGTGCCCTCCGACGCCGCCGGCCTGCGGCTGCCGGTGCCGCACCCGCACGGCCGGGTCCAGCCCAAGCGCGACCGCCCGCCGCAGGTCTGAGCGGTCTGCTCCGCGCCGACCCGGCCCCGGGCATCCACCCGGAACCCCGGGCTACTGGGTGGCGACCGCCGACAACCCCATCTCGGAGCGGCTGGCCAACAGCGGGTGGTCGGGCACCACGCGCACGGTGAAGCCGACCCGTCCGGGAGTCGAACTGGACACCTGCAGACGGAACGGCACCGCGCCGGTGCCATCCGCCGGGCAGTCCGGACACCTGGCGAACCGGCTGATCTGCACGTTGCGCAGTTCATCGTCCGCGCCGACCTCACCGGCCACCAGTTCGACTGCGACGTCGTCGGGCTCCAGACCGTTCAGCCGCACCGTGGCGTCGAACAGGTGGGTCTGACCAACCTCGACGGTCTCGGGCAGGTGGGTTTCGATCCCGGTGACCGCGACTCCCGGCCAGGCCTGCCGAACCTTCTGCTTCCAGCGCGCCAGTTGCTCGGCCATACCGTCCATGGACACCTGCGCCGCCGATGCCGCAGCGGGCGCGTACAGCTCGGTGACGTAATCGCGCACCATCCGGGTGGCGATCACCTTCGGCCCGAGCCCGGAGATGGTGGAGCGCATCATGCGGACCCAGTCAACCGGGATGCCGTTGGCGTCGCGGGTGTAGAACTTCGGGATGATCTCGCGCTCGATGATCTCGTAGAGGGCCTCGGCCTCCGCCGCGTCCCGCTCCTCGCGGCTGCCGATGGTCTCGGCCGAGGGGATCGCCCAGCCGTAGGCAGGGTCGTACCACTCGTCCCACCAGCCGTCCTGCACCGACAGGTTGAACGCAGCGTTCAGCGCGGCCTTCATGCCGGAGGTGCCGCAGGCCTCCAGCGGGCGCAGCGGGTTGTTCAGCCAGACGTCGCAGCCGGGGTACAGCGGCCTGGCCAGCGAGATGTCGTAGTCGGGCAGGAAGACGACCTTGCCGCGGACCTCGTCCTGATCGGCGAACTGCACCATCTGCTGGATCAGGCTCTTGCCGATGTCGTCGGCCGGATGGGCCTTCCCGGCGATCACGATCTGGATCGGTGTGGACGGGTGGTTCAGCAGCGCCTTCAACCGCTCGGGCTGGTTCAGCATCAGGGTGAGCCGTTTGTACGAGGCGCCCCGCCGGGCGAAGCCGATGGTCAGGGTGTGCGGGTTCAGCGCGGTAGCCGCCCAGTCCGCGGAGTGACCGCGGGCAGCGGCGCTGCGGCCCAGCCGCTCGCGGGCCATGGCGATCATCTGGCCGCGCATCTGCCGCTTTCTTGTCCAGATCGACGAGTCGTCGATGCGGGCCAGTGCGCGGAAGTCCCAGCCGTCCTCGTTGCCGTCGACCGCGTCGGTCGGCGAGTCGAGGATCTCCTTCCACTCCGGGTGCAGCCAGGTGCGGGCGTGCACCCCGTTGGTCACCGAGCCGATCGGGACCTCGCTGACGTCGAAGCCCGGCCAGAGCGGCTGGAACATCTGCCGGCTCACCTCGCCGTGCAGCTTCGACACGCCGTTGGCGCGCTGCGCCAACCGCAGCCCGAGGACCGCCATGTTGAACACGTTTGGGTCGCCGCCGGCGAAGTCCTCCGCGCCGAGCGGCAGGATCCGGTCCATCGGCACCGGGTCGAAACCGGTGAACTGATGGCGCACAGCGTCCATGCCGAACCGGTCGATGCCCGCCGGAACTGGGGTGTGGGTGGTGAAGACCATGCCGGCCCGACCGCGTTCCAGCGCGGTGTCGAAGTCGTCGCCGGCCGTCATGAACTCGCGGATCCGCTCCAGTCCGAGCAGCACCGCGTGGCCCTCGTTGGCGTGGTACACCTCCGGGGTCGGGTGGCCGGTGACCCGGCAGAACTCGCGCAGGGCCCGCATGCCGCCGATGCCCAGCAGCACCTCCTGGGCCAGCCGGTGGTCGGAGCCGCCGCCGTACAGCTTGTCGGTGATCAGCCGCTCACTTTCCGGGTTGACCTCGAGGTTGGTGTCCATCAGCACCAGCGGCACGCGCCCGACCCGGCACACCCACAGCTGCGCCTTCACCGGCACCCCGCGGATGTCGGCCTCGATCATCACCGGCTTGCCGTCGTCATCGACCAGCGTCGAGATCGGCAGCTCGTTGGGGTCGAGCAACGGGTACCGCTCCTGCTGCCAGCCCTGCGGGTTCAGCGACTGGATGAAGTAGCCGTGGTGGTACAGCAGACCCACGCCGATCAGTGGGGCGCCGATGTCGGAGGCCGCCTTCAGGTGGTCACCGGCCAGGATGCCCAGGCCGCCGGAGTACTGCGGCAGGACTTCCGAGATGCCGAACTCTGCCGAGAAGTAGCCGATGGCGGCCGGAGCCTCAGGGTGTTCGGCGGCGAAGCGCTGGTACCACCGGTCGCCGATGAGGTAGTCCTGCAGATCGGCGTGCACCCGCTCCAGGTTGCGCACGAAACGCCGGTCACCGGCCAGCGCGTCGAGCCGGTGGCCGCTGACCTGGGAGAGCAGTTGCACCGGGTCGGCGCCGGTGGACTCCCACAGGTCGGGGTCGATGGCCCGGAAGACCTCCTTGGTCTCCTCGTGCCAACTCCACCGCAGGTTGCGGGCCAACTCCGCCAACGGGCGAAGTGGCTCCGGCAGCACCGGCTGGACTATGAAACGTCTGATCGCGCGCACGCGGTACACGTTAGGCGATGTCTCGGCCAAGGCTGGTGCAATCCGTGCCCGGCCGCGCCGCAGCCGTCCCGGAACCGCACCGGACGGGGATTCCGCTTATCCGACCTACATCGTGGCCCAATCTGGCTACGGTTGGAGCGTGAACGACCACGGACCCAACCCCGCAGCCCCCGCTGCAGATCGATTCGCCCAGTTCAGGTTCGGACGTATTCCGATCGGCAAGGTTTCCCCGGTAATCGAGCACGGCGCCTACCCGGCCAAGGCAGTCGAGGGTGAGGCGTTACCCATCACCGCCCGTGTGGTGCGTGAAGGACACGACGCGGTGGGAGCCACGGTGGTACTCACCAACCCGTCCGGCGAGCAGACCCGGGTCGACATGAAGCAGATCTGGCCGCAGGGCCTGGACATCTGGCAGGCATGGGTGCGGCCCGACAGGGTCGGCGACTGGCAGTTCCACATCGAGGCCTGGGGCGACGACTGGCACACCTGGCGGCACAACGCCGACGTCAAGCTGAGCGCCCGGATGGACGTCGAACTGATCTGCATGGAGGGCCGGGCGCTGTTCGACTACGCCGTCCGGGCCGCCCAGGAGGCCGGCGACAACGACGCCGCCGATCTGATCAGGCAGGCCCATCAGGACCTCGACCCCTCGGTCGAAGCTTCGGAGCTGCACCGGCGGGCGCTTGACCCGGCGCTGGACGCCGCGATGGTGAGGTACGCCCACCGCTCGCTGGTCACCGCCGGCGTCGACTACCCCATCCAGGTCGACCGCAAGCGTGCCCTGTACGGAAGCTGGTACGAGTTCTTCCCCCGCTCGCAGGGCGCCTACAAGGACGCCGAGACCGGCAAGTGGGTCTCGGGCACCCTGAACAGCAGCCACGCCATGCTGGAGCACATCGCCGAACTCGGTTTCGACGTGGCCTACGTGCCCCCGATCCACCCGATCGGCTACCAGTTCCGCAAGGGGCCGAACAACACCCTGGAGGCGGGCCCGGACGACCCCGGCTCGCCCTGGGCGATCGGCAGCCACGAGGGCGGCCACGACGCGGTGCACCCGAAGCTGGGCACCATCGAGGAGTTCGACGCCTTCGTCGCCAAGGCGAACTCGCTGGGGCTGGAGGTGGCCCTCGACTTCGCGCTGCAGGCCGCGCCCGACCACCCGTGGGTCACCGAGCACCCCGAGTGGTTCACCACCCGGCTGGACGGCACCATCGCCTACGCCGAGAACCCGCCCAAGAAGTACCAGGACATCTACCCGATCAACTTCGACAACGACCGCGAGGGCATCTACCAGGAGGTGCTGCGGCTGCTCGAGTTCTGGATCTCGCACGGGGTGAAGATCTTCCGGGTCGACAATCCGCACACCAAGCCGCTCAACTTCTGGGACTGGCTGACCGACCGGCTGCGCCAGGACCACCCCGAGGTGCTGCTGTTCTCCGAGGCATTCAGCCGGCCCGAGGTCATGCACAACCTGGGCAAGGTCGGCTTCCACATGAGCTACACCTACTACACCTGGCGCAACACCAAGAAGGAGCTGGGCGAATACCTCACTGAACTGTCCCAGGAGACCGCCGACTACCTGCGTCCCAACTTCTTCGTCAACACCCCCGACATCAACCCGATGTCGGTGCGGTCCGGGGCCCCGGCGGCGTTCGCGATCCGGATCATTCTGGCTGCCACGATGTCCCCCAACTGGGGCATCTACCAGGGCTTCGAGCAGTTCGAGTTCGAGCCGCTGAAGCCGGGCGGTGAGGAGTACCTCAACTCCGAGAAGTACGAGTACCGGCCGCGCAATTTCAACGCCGAACCGAACCTCAACGTCCTGCTGGCCCGGGTCAACCAGATCCGGCGGAAGCATCCGGCACTGCAGCAGTTGCGACGCACCGTGGTCCTCGAAACCACCCACGACGAGATCTTCGCCTTCGCCAAGAACAACGGTGAGGACACCGTCATCGTTGTGTGCAGCCTGAACCCGCACCATTCAGTGTCTGGAGAAGTCATCGTTGACCTGGCGCAGCTGGGGCTGCCGGTCGACATGTACGGCGTGCATGACGAGTTGACTGGGGGCACCTACGTCTGGGGTCCGCGCAACTTCGTTGGGCTCACACCGGGCAACCCGGCTCACATCTTCACCGTCCACGCGCGTCAGTAGGAATCGAGGAAAGCATGTTCGACAAGTTTGGCAACCTCACCGGCTGGGACCTGGAGGGCTTCCACAGCGGTGGCGACACCGAGGCCTGGCGGCGGCTCGGCAGTCACGTGGTGACGGTCCACGATTCCGAACG
This sequence comes from Brooklawnia sp., assembly GCF_049651565.1. Classification (GTDB taxonomy): domain Bacteria; phylum Actinomycetota; class Actinomycetes; order Propionibacteriales; family Propionibacteriaceae; genus Brooklawnia. The sequence continues at coordinate 25,113 of NZ_JBASCI010000233.1, read as the reverse complement.
CGGTGAACTGCGCGGGACGCGGTTCGCGGTTTGGGCTCCCAACGCCCGGCGCGTCCAGGTGATCGGCGACTTCAACTGGTGGCAGGGCGACGACATGGAGCTCATCCCCGGTTCGGGGGTGTGGAGTGTGTGGAAGGAGGACGTCGGCGAGGGCACCCACTACAAGTACAAGATCCAGCACCAGGACGGCACCTGGCAGGAGAAGGTCGACCCGTACGCCCGGTTCGCCGATACTCCGCCCGGCAACGCGTCCATCGTCTGGGAGTCAAACTACGTATGGGACACCAACGAGGACGAGTGGCTCGAACGGCGCGCGCAAACCAACGTTTACGAATCGCAGATGAGCATCTACGAGATGCACCTTGGCAGCTGGCGCAAGGGGCTGAGCTACCTCGAGCTCGCCGAACAACTTCCGCCGTACCTGAAGTGGCAGGGCTACACCCACGTCGAGCTTATGCCGGTCATGTCGCACCCGTTCGAGGGCAGCTGGGGCTACCAGGTCACCGGCTACTTCGCCCCGGACGCCCGGTTCGGCACCCCGGACGACTTCCGCCACCTGGTCGAGGCACTGCACGCCGAGGGCATCGGCGTCATCCTTGACTGGGTCCCGGGACACTTCCCGAAGGACGACTGGGCGCTCGGGCGGTTCGACGGCACCGCGCTGTACGAGCACGCCGACCCCCGGCAGGGCGAGCAGCAGGACTGGGGCACCTATGTGTTCAACTTCGGCCGCAACGAGGTCAAGTGCTTCCTGGTCTCGAATGCGCTGTACTGGGTGCACCAGTTCCACGTCGACGCGCTGCGGGTGGACGCCGTGGCGTCCATGCTGTACCTCGACTACTCCCGCGAAGAGGGCCAGTGGGTGCCCAACCAGTACGGCGGCCGGGAGAACCTCGAGGCCATCGACCTGCTGCGCTACGTCAACAAGCACCTGTACGAGCGGGTGCCCGGGGTGACCATGATCGCCGAGGAGTCCACCAGCTTCGGTGGGGTCACCAAGCCGGTGCACCACGGCGGCCTGGGCTTCGGGTTCAAGTGGAACATGGGCTGGATGAACGACTCCCTGCGCTACCTGGGCCTCGATCCGGTCTACCGGCAGTACCACCACAACGACATGACGTTCGCGATGGTGTACGCGTACTCCGAGAACTTCATCCTGCCGATCAGCCATGACGAGGTCGTGCACGGCAAGGGGTCGATGCTGAACAAGATCCCGCAGGACGACTACCGGAAGTTCTCCACGCTGCGGGCGTTCTACGCCTTCATGTGGAGCTTCCCGGGCAAGCAGCTGCTGTTCATGGGTCAGGAGTTCGCCCAGCGGCCGGAGTGGAACGAGGAGGCCGGCCTGGAGTGGTGGGTCGACTCGCTGTGGGGCCACAACGGCGTCCGCCAGCTGATCAAGCGGATGAACGAGCTGCAGGCCGAGCACCCGGCCCTGTACGAACTGGACAGTGACCCGGCAGGCTTCAGCTGGATGAACGCTGACGACGCGGGCCACAACACGTACAGCTTCGTGCGGGCCGACCGGAACGGTCAGCTCGTGGCCTGCATCACCAACTTCTCACCCGAGCCCTACCCCAGCTACCCGATCAGCGTGCCGAAGGCCGGCCCGTGGCAGCAGATCCTCAACACCGACGCGCCGGAGTTCGACGGGGCCGGCGGGTTCGACAATCCCGAACCGATCACCGCCACCGCATTCTCGGCGGCCGAGGACTCCTGGGCCTGGGCGACGGTGGCCGTCCCGCCGATGGCCGCGGTCTGGCTGCGTTACGAGGGCTGACACCAGCTGCCTCCGGCCGGTCCGGGTCGCAGGTACCTAACGGAGCCGGCTCCCGGAAAGGGGGCCGGCTTCACTGACCTCGACCGGTACTGGGTGAAGCCACTGGCCTGTCGATCGACGGCAGCACCCGGGCGCGGCCGCTCAACAGTGGCACCGCCAGGACCCTCGCGTGCACACCAGCCGACACGACCGGCAATGTACGCATTTGGCCTGCGCGCCGGGCAGTTATGCGTCCCCCGGACCGATAATGCCCGGTAAGGGCGACGGACCGTGGGGCCGGCCAACCTGCAGGACTAGAACAGGGCCATGGAGAGCGCCCGGCGGGCCTTCTTGAGCACCGGATCTGCTGGGTCCATCGTGTCGAAGAGTTCCAGCAGGCGCACCCGGACGCGGTCGCGGTCCGGACCGGCGGTGCGGCGCACCAGGTCGATCAGCCGGTCGAACGCGGCCTCGGGGTTGCCGGTTATGTACTCCCAGTCTGCGGCGGCGAACTGGGCCTCTGTGTCGTCCGGTGCGCTGTCCGCCTTCGCGACGACCCGGTCGTCGATCCTGGCGGTGCGCAGCAGCAGGGACGCCTGCGCGCGGCCGGCCTGGGCCTCGCTGTCGCGCGGGTTGGCCTTGAGCAGCTTGTCGAACTCGGCGACCGCACGCTCGAAGTCGCCAGCCTGCAACGCTTCGTCGGCGGCGGCGAATAGGGGATCCAGCGCCGGCTCGGTGCCGTTCCCGCCGGCGGCTGGGGCGCTCTGCTGGGGGGCGGCGCGTCCGTTCAGGCCATTCGCGACCGCCACCTGGATGATCTGGTCGACCAGGGACTGGATGTCCGCGCGTTCCCTGGTGCCCTGGAACAGCGGCGCCACCTGGCCGCCCAGCAGGGCCAGCACGGTGGGGACGGCAGCCACGCCCAACGCCTGGGCGATCCTGGGCTGGGTGTCGACGTCCACGACGCCGAGCAGCAGGCGTCCCTGTTGGGCGTTGACGACCTCAGTCAGGTCGCGGCGCACCCCGGCCGAACCGCTGTCGCGGGCAGAGGTCAGCAACAGCACCACGGGGTAGCGCATCGACTGTTGCGCGGTGGCCTCGAAGTTGCCCTCGTCCACCTCGACCACGTAGCTGGCCCCGCCGGCAGCGGTGCCCTCGGATCGTTGGGCGGCCAGTCCGGACAGGTCGACGGCCCCGGGACGCGAAAAGTTCTGATCAGAGGTCATGGCGACCATTGTTTCACCACGGTCGAATCTGTCACGGACAGCCCGCGCAACGCCACGTGACGGGGCAGGATAGGGCACATGGCTCATCCACGCGCAGGCCAAGTGGCCGACCCCTCAGACTTGATCAATGTCGATGAAGTGCTAGGTGCCTACTATGACCTGGTACCCGACCCCACCGACCCCGATCAGATGGTCTCCTTCGGAACCTCCGGGCACCGCGGCTCCAGTCTGGACACCGCCTTCAACGAAGCTCACATCGCCTCGATAACCCAGGCGATCATCGAGTACCGGGCCCAGCAGGGCACCGCGGGCCCGCTGTTCATAGCCAAGGACACCCACGGCCTGTCCCTGCCGGCGTGGAAGACCGCCATCGAGGTGCTCCACTCCGCCGGCGTCGAAGTGCTCGCCGAACGCGAGGACGAGTACACCCCGACCCCGGCGTTGTCCCGGGCGATCATCCGGTACAACCGCGAGCACGCGGGTGGCCCGCAGGCCGACGGCATCGTGGTCACCCCGTCGCACAACCCGCCGCGCGATGGCGGCTTCAAGTACAACCCGCCCAACGGTGGACCGGCCGACACCGACGCCACCAGTTGGATCGCCGACCGTGCCAACGAGTTGATGGCCGACTACAAGTCGATCCGCCGCACTCCCTACGAGCAGATCGCCGACCAGGTGACCCGCTTCGACTACCGCACCCCGTACTGCCGCGAGCTGTCCCTGGTGATCGACATGGACCTGATCGCCAACTCCGGGCTGCGCATCGGCGCCGACCCGATGGGTGGTGCCTCGGTGCAGTACTGGCAGTACATCGCCGAGAACCTGCTGCCGAACCTGACCGTGGTCAACCCGGTGGTCGACCCCACCTGGTACTTCATGACCCTTGACACCGACGGCAAGATCCGGATGGACTGCTCCTCGCCGGACGCGATGGCGTCCCTGGTGGCGAACCGGACCGCCTTCGACATCTCCACCGGCAACGACGCGGACTCCGATCGGCACGGCATCGTGACCCCGGACGCGGGGCTGATGAACCCGAACCACTACCTGTCAGTCGCCATCCAGTACCTGTTCGGCAACCGTTCCGGCTGGCCGGCGACCGCCGCGATCGGCAAGACCCTGGTCTCCAGCTCGATGATCGACAACGTCGCGCAACTGCTGGGACGCAGGCTGGTCGAGGTGCCGGTGGGCTTCAAGTGGTTCGTCCCCGGCCTGATCTCGGGTGAGATGGGCTTCGGTGGCGAGGAGTCCGCAGGTGCGTCGTTCCTCGAGCGCAACGGCAACACGTGGAGCACCGACAAGGACGGCATCATCCTCGACCTGCTGGCCAGCGAGATCACCGCCGCCACGCAGCTGACGCCCAGCCAGCACTACCAGAAGCTGGTCGACCAGTTCGGCACCTACCACTACGCCCGGATCGACTCCGACGCCAACCGTGAGCAGAAGGCGCGGCTCAAGGCCCTCACACCCGAGGACGTGACCGCCAAGGAGTTGGCCGGCGACCCGATCACCCACGTGTACTCGCATGCACCGGGCAACAACGAGGCGATCGGCGGCATCAAGGTGACCACCGATGCGGGTTGGTTCGCGGCCCGGCCTTCGGGCACCGAGGACAAGTACAAGATCTACGCAGAGAGCTTCCGCAGCGCCGAGCACCTCGCCGAGATCCAGAACTCCGCCAGACAGGTCGTCGCCGAGGCCCTGGCTGGCTGACGACCAGGCTCCATACCGCGGATTCCGCGGACCCGTAGCCCGCGCCGTTCCGTTGTTCTGGCGATTCGGCGGAGCGAGCCGAATGTCAGCCCGCTGCGCACCAGAAGGACTCCCATGGCAGGATCGATACATGGACAATTCTGACCTTTTCATCTGCATTGACCACGTCGCCTACGTCTGCCCGGACGCCGAGGAGGCTGCCAAGTACTGGACCGAGGTTCTCGGCTGGCACGAACTCCACCGCGAGGTCAACGACGAGCAGGGCGTCTTCGAGATCATGGTGGCCCCAGCCGCCGAGCTGACTGAGCACATGACCCAGATGCAGTTGATCTCGCCGACCCGTGAGGACGCCACCACCGCCAAGTGGCTGGAGAAGAACCGGCCGGGCCTGCACCACATCGCATGGCGGGTGGCCGACATCGACTCGGTGTCCGCCATGCTGCGCGAGCGCGGCCTGACCCTGCTGTACGAGCAGCCTCGGCTCGGCACCGGCGGCTCGAAGATCAACTTCATCCACCCGAAGTCGGGCAAGGGTGTGCTGATTGAGGTCGTCCAGCCCGGAACCGGTCACTGACCACCCGACCGGTGGGGCGAGAACCGGGCTGAAAACGACGGGGTGTCCGCGGGGCGCCCCGTCGTTCGCTGACCCGGTTGTTGCTAGCCTCGATGGTGGACGTTAAGGAGTCGCCAATGACCAGCGGTACCCCCGACGAGGAATACACCGAGGAAACCGGTCTCAACCTCTTCGATGAGCGCGCCAGCGCGGCCGGCAGCTTCCCGCACGCCATGCTCGGCTACGACCGTCCCACGGTCGACAACTACGTCCGCGACATCGAGCAGCAGGTGGCCACGCTGAAGCAGCTGACCCGGCACCTGCGCACCGAGCTGGCCAGCGCCCAGGCCCAGCACGGCGACACCGACTTCACCAGGCTGGGAGCGCACGCCACCTCGATGCTGCGCGCCGCTGAGGCCCAGGCCAGCGACCTGATCGCCAGGGCTGCCGCCGAGGCCGAACGCATCAAGGAGGAGGGCCGCCGGGTCGCAGCCGACCTGCGGGCCAGCGCGCAGACCGAGGCCGACGACATCCGCGTCGAGACGCTGGCCAACCTGCGAACGATGCGCGAGAAGCTGGACGAGGAGATCTCACGCGTCCGCGAGGCCACCCAGAACGATGCCCGCGCCACCCTGGACGCCGCCCGCACCCAGGCGCTGGCCATCGCCGAGCAGGCCCGGCACAACGCCGTGGTGGCCGACGAACAGCAGGCCATGAGGCACCGGCAGCTCGCCGAGGAGGCCGCCCGGGACGCCGAGAACCTGCGCGCCACGTCCCGCGCTGAGGCCGACCAGTTGCTGGCTGACGTCCGAGCACAGGCCGACCAGCTACGCCGAACCTCGAAGGCGGAAGCCGACCAGTTGCTGTCCGACGCCCGTACCGAGTCCGGCGAGCTGCGCGAGAGCGCCAGGGCGCAGGCCCAGCAACTGCTGGCGGACGCCCGAACCGAGTCGGAACAACTCCGCAACACCACCAGGGTCGAGTCGGAGCGTCTGCTGGCCCAGGCCCATGCAGAGGCACAACAGATGCTGGAATCGGCCAACACCGAGGCCGCCGCGATGGCCGACAAGATCGCCGAGCTGCTGGCCGATGCGACATCGCGTCACGACCAGTCGGTTGCCGAGGTCACCGAGGCCGGCGAACAGGCCGGCCGGATCCGCTCCGAAGCCCTCGAGGCGGCCGAGCAGTTGCGTTCGCAGGCTGCCCTGGAGGCCGAGGCCCAGGTGGCGGCGTCCCACCGGCAGGCCGCGATGATGAAGGACCGGCTGGAGGAGCAGTTCGCCTGGCGCAAGGAACAACTCGAACGCGAGATCGCGGCGCTGATGCAGCGCAAGTCGGCGATCATCGCCCAGATGGGCAGCCTGCAGCAACTGGCCGCCGAAGCGGTCACCGGCTTCGATGCCGCCGTCGGCGATACCGACCTGCCCGACCGGACCGACGAGCACTGGCTGGCATCCTCACAGCGTCCAGCGCCGGCCGAGGGGCGCAACGAGCCCACCACCGTGCTGGCCGACCTGCGGTCGGCACCCGCTGCCGGAGCCCGCCAGCAAGCCCGGGAAGCCCAGGGGTCGACGATTGTCCATCCCGCTGCCGAGCAGCAGCCCGAGGCAGCCGAGCCGAATCCAGCTGCGCCTGAGCAGGTTGGCAAGGCGTCCGAACCGGCCGACGCCGAGCCGACCACGGTCATCAACGTCGACGAACCGACCAAGATAATCGGACGCGTCGAGGGCGCCTGAACCTGCGCCAAGGCGCCGTACAGTTGCCGCGCCACCCTCGACGTCACCGGCCGGAGTCAGAACAATCTGTCCTCGGCGTTGTCCAACCCCCGCAGGGCGTCGTAGTCGACCACCAGGCAACTGATACCGCGGTCAGTCGCCAGGGTGCGGGCCTGCGGCTTGATCTGCTGGGCGGCGAAGATGCCCCGCACCTCGCCCATCAGCGGGTCACGATTCATCAGGTCGAGGTAGCGGGTCAGCTGCTCGACACCGTCGATCTCGCCGCGCCGCTTGACCTCGACCGCCACATAGCTGCCGGCCGGGTCACGGCACAGCAGGTCGACCGGCCCGATCGCCGTCATGAACTCGCGCTGGACGACGCTCCAGCCCTCCCCGAATGCGCTCGGGTTCTCGGCCAGCAGTTGCTGCAGGTGCGCCTCCACACCGTCCTTCTGCAGCCCCGGGTCGACGCCGAGCTCGGCGGTGTAGTCCAGTTCGATCTCGCCGATGCTGATCTGCAGCGTGTCGCCGCTGTGTGCACGGACCACCCAGACCTGGGTGATCCGGGGGTCAACGTCGGCCGTGGTGGCCTCCAGTGCCGCCTCGTCGGCGTCCAGCACCGTCATCGTGCATGGTGGACTCATCCAGTTGAGCGGCTTGTAGGCCCGGTCGTCGGCATGCACCGACACCGAACCGTCCGCCTTGACCAGGATGAGCCGGCGGGCCATCGGCAGGTGCGCCGTCAACCTGCCCCCATAGTCGACCTGACACTCCGCGATCACCACACGCACGGCGTCCAAGCTACACGATTGCCTCGCTAAGGTTGGGGGATGGCCCGTCGACCCAGCAAGCACACTCGTCCGCCCCGGCCGCTGCGCGTGGTACAGCAGTCCGGGTCGGTCGAGAAGGGCGACGGCCTGTGGGTGGTGCGCAACGTGCGGCCGGAGAACGCAACCAAGCCGTATACCTGCCCGGAGTGCCACCGGACGATTCCGCCCGGCCAGGCGCACGTCGTCGCCTGGCCGCACACTCCCCCGCTGGGCTCGACCTCGGCGCTCGAGCACCGGCGGCACTTCCACGATGCCTGCTGGCAACGAAGGAGATGAGATGACCGACCTGCATGCCATCGAGATCGGCCACGGGCCGCAACGCGTGGTCTTCCTGCACGGGCTGTTCGGGCAGGGCAAGAACTTCGGCACCGTGGCCAAGCTGCTGGCCGACCAGGCCACCAGCACGCTGCTCGACCTGCCGAACCACGGCCGCTCGCCGTGGACCGAGTACTTCGACTACCACCTGTTCGCCGACCTGGTCGCCAACGACGTGGTCGAGCTCCGAGCCGGTCACGCTGGCCGGGCACTCGATGGGCGGCAAGGTCGCCATGCAACTGGCGTTGAGCCACCCGCAGTTGATCAAGGGCTTGGTGGTCATCGACATGTCACCGGTCGACCGCGGCGACCCATCGGAGTTCCAGCACTACGCCGACGCCATGCTGGCCCTCGACCTGTCGACCATCAGGTCCCGTTCCGACGCCGACGCCGCCCTGCGCGAACCGGTGCCGAACACGGTCACCCGGTCGTTCCTGCTGCAGAACCTGCACCGCGGCAAGGGCCCCGAAGGCTGGCGCTGGCTGCCGAACCTGAAGCTGCTGGCCAATTCGATGGAGCAGATGTCCGGTTGGCCCGACCAGCAGGGCCGGCAATGGGACGGGCCGGTGCTGTGGCTGGCCGGTGGTCGCTCCCGGTTCATCGGGGACGAGCACCTCCCCGCCATGACGGCGCTGTTCCCCAATGTCCGGCTCGAGGTGGTACCGGACGCCGGGCACTGGGTGCACGCCGAGCAGCCGCAGGCGGTGGCGGACGCCATCGCACGCTTCCTCAGCCGAGGCTGACGGTCTCGATCTGTGCCGGGCTGATCGGGGCCGGCGAGTTCTCCCCGGACACGCCCTTGGCGGCGATGCTGGTGACCACCTCCATGGACGCCTCGTCGATGGTGCCGAAGATCGTGTACTGGGGTGCCAGTTGGGTGTCGGCCCAGACGAAGAAGAACTGTGAACCGTTGGTGTCCGGGCCTGCGTTGGCCATTGCGACCACGCCCTTGGTGTACTGCTCAGACCCGGTCAGCTCGTCGGCGAACCGGTAGCCCGGACCGCCGCGTCCGGTGCCGGTTGGATCACCGCACTGCAGGATGTACATGCCCTGATCGACCAGCCGGTGACAGGCGGTGTCGTCGTAGAACCCCTGCTTGGCCAGCGACTGGAACGAGTTGACGGTGCACGGCGCGTTCGCCCGGTCGAGGGTGATCGTCACCGGGCCCTCGGTCATGTTCAAGGTGACGACCGAGGTGCCGGTGGCCGGCACGTCGGTCATCGGGGGCGGGTCGGCCGCCCGGGCGGACTGGCCGGACGCGGTGTACTGGCAGTTCACCATTCCCTCGGCCGCCGGGGCGGGTGCGCTGGTGGCCGGTTCGCTGGCTGCTGCGCTGGCGGAGTCCTGCCCGGTGGCTGGCGAACTGGCCGGCTCGCCGCCAGTTGGCTGGCTGGCGCAGGCCGTTATCGTCAGCAGGCCGGCCGCCACCACGGCCATGCCCGCGCTCGTGCCCAACTTCTTCATCAGGTCCCTCCGTCTGGATGGCCGGTAGGCTTCCGGTATGGTCCACCTCACCCGTATCTATACACGCACCGGCGACGCAGGACAGACCCGGCTCACCGACAACTCCGTGACTTCGAAGACCGACCCCAGGGTCGCCGCCTACGGTCACGTCGACGAGTTGAACTCTGCCATCGGCCTGCTGCTGTCCCAGTACCCGGTGGACGACGAGGTGCGGGCCGCCCTGGAACTGGTGCAGAACGAGTTGTTCGACGTGGGCGCCGACCTCTCCAACCCGGTGGTGCCCAACCCCAGGTACGAACCGCTGCGGATTATCCCGTCCAGCGTCGAGCGCCTGGAACAGTGGTGCGACCACTTCGGTGAGGGCCTGCCCGCGCTCAACTCGTTCATCCTGCCCGGGGGCACCCCGACCTCGGCCTACCTGCACGTGCTGCGCACGATGGCCAGGCGCGCCGAACGTACCGCCTGGGCGGCTGCCGAGATCTACGGCGTCGAGGACGACGTGGCGGGCGCCGGTGGCGGGCTCAACCCCGTCGCCATGCGCTACCTGAACCGGCTGAGCGACCTGCTGTTCATCCTCGCCCGGCACGCCAACGCGCAGGCCGGCGCGGCCGAGGTGCTGTGGGTTCCGGGTGGCGAGCGAAACCCGGGCCTCAACAAGGGCTGATGGTCAAGGGACGCGGAAGGTCCACTCCGGGGTCGAGAACTTGGTGGCCACCAGTTCTTCGGCCCTGGCCAGATCTTCGGCGGTGTAGTCGGCGTCGACGGTGTCGTAGCGGTTCTTGAAGTAGTCGAGGAAGCTCGACATGATCGCCTCGCGCGACATGCCGGTCTGCGACCGCATCGGGTCGACCCGCTTGTTGGCGCTCTTGGTGCCCTTGTCCGACAGCTTCTCGCGGCCGATCCGCAGCACTTCCAGCATCTTGTTGGCGTCGATGTCGTAGGCGCTGGTGACGTGGTGCAGCACCGTCCCGTCGGTGAACCGACGCTGCGCGGCACCGCCGATCTTGCCCTTGTCTGAGGCGATGTCGTTGAGCGGCACGTAGCGGGCGTTTACGCCGACCTCGGCCAGCGCGCCGAGCACCCAGTCGTCCAGGAAGGCGTAGGACTGTTCGAAGCTCAAGCCCTCGACCAGTGCGCCGGGGGTGACGAGGGAGTAGGTGATGCAGTTGCCCGGCTCCATGAACATCGCACCGCCACCGGAGATCCGGCGGACCACCTGGATGCCGTACTTGTCGGCACCCTCCTGGTCGATCTCGTTGCGGTAGGACTGGAACGACCCGATAACCACCAGCGGGGCATCCCAGTCCCAGAACCGGAAGGTGGGGTTGCGGCTGCCGGCTCCGACGTCCTCGCTGATCACCTGGTCAAGCGCCACGTGCATCGCCGGGTCGAGCACCCGGGCCGGAATGACGTCGAAGGTCAGGTCCTCCCAGCGCAGCGCATGACCAAGCGCACGACGGACCGCGATGCCAACCGACTCGGGGTTGAACCCGATCATGGCGACGTCGTCGTCCAGGGCGTTCTCGATGGCGGCCGCCAATTCCTTCACGCTAGAGTCGGCTGGCATGCCGTTGAGGGCCGCGTCGATGTCCTCCAGGGCGGAGTCAGGCTCCAGGAAGAAGTCGCCCGACACATGCGCCCGGGCCAGTCTGCCGTCGACGACCTCGACATCCACCGCGACCAGTTTGCCCCCCCGCACCTTGTACTCGCCCCGCACCGCGGCTCCTTTCAGCTGTCCAGCCCTCGACGGTACCCGATGCGGCCAGGAGGTGCCGACTCCAGCCAGCTCACCAGGCCGGTCGCCGATCCCTCGTTGACCGCCAACTCCCAGCGCTCCGGATTCTGGCCGCGGGCGCGCAGGGTCACCACCCGGGCGAATGCGTAGCCGAGTTTCGATTCGCTGACGTCGGAGTCCCGGAATCCCACCAGTTCGCAGCGATCCCGGACGAACAGTCGGGTCGGGCGGGGCCAGGGATGCCAGACCAGGTACCACTCGAGGTACTGACCGGAGTAACGGGCCAGGCCGGGGCGCCACTTCGTGGCACCGTCAGCGCGCAGCGCACAGTCGAACAGCCCCCCCAGCACGCTCAGCCAGGCGCGCCTGACCAGCAGCGTCACCATGTAGATGAGTCCGACGACCAGCACGATCGTGATCAGCTCGTCGAGCCAGAGCGGCAGACTCATGAGTGGCAGGTTAGCGCAGGGGCGGATTCCCCGGCATCCGCCGGGTCAACTCGGTCTGCTTCTCGCCGGCCCGTACCTGGGCGAGCAACCGGCGGTAGGTGCGCACCTCGCTTTCGGCGGCCTGGGCCAGTTGCACCTTGTCGTGCATCGCCGCCAACTGGACGCGGGCCTCGTCCAGCGAGATCTCCTCGGCCAGTTCACCGAAGGCCGACAGCACCGAGACATGGTTGTCGAAGACCGAGATGAACCCGGAGTCGATGGCGATGATGCGCCGGACGCCGTCCGGGGTGACGACTTCGGCGCCGTGCGGCACCAGCGCTGCCATCAACGGCTCATGACCCGACCAGATGCCGATGTCACCCTCGGTGGTGCGCACCAGCACGCTCACCACCTCGCCCTGCCACACCAGGCCATCGGTGGCCACGAACTTCACCGTCAGTGGCTTGTCCCTGAGGGCCACCTCAGCCGCCCTTCTTGATGCGGTCCCACTGCTTCATCACGTCCTCCATGCCACCGACATTGAAGAACGCCTGCTCGGGGATCTCGTCGCACTCGCCGTCGCAGATCATCTTGAAGCTGGAGACCGTCTCGGCGACCGGCACGGTGGAACCGACCACACCGGTGAACTTCTCGGCGACGTAGAAGTTCTGGCTGAGGAACTGCTGGATCCGGCGGGCCCGGTTGACCAGGATCTTGTCGTCCTCGCTCAGCTCGTCGATGCCGAGGATCGCGATGATGTCCTGCAGTTCCTTGTTGCGCTGCAAGATCTGCTTGACCCGGGTCGCGGTCTGGTAGTGCTCCTGACCGATGTACTGGGCGTCCAGGATGCGGCTGGTCGACGACAGCGGATCGACGGCCGGGTAGATGCCGCGGGACGCGATCGCCCGGGACAGCTCGGTGGTCGCGTCCAGGTGGGCGAACGTGGTTGCCGGGGCCGGGTCGGTGTAGTCGTCGGCGGGGACGTAGATGGCCTGCATCGAGGTGATGGAGTGGCCGCGGGTCGAGGTGATGCGCTCCTGCAGCTGGCCCATCTCGTCGGCCAGGTTCGGCTGGTAACCCACCGCAGATGGCATCCGCCCCAGCAGGGTCGAGACCTCGGAACCGGCCTGGGTGAACCGGAAGATGTTGTCGATGAACAGCAGCACGTCCTGGTTCTCGACATCGCGGAAGTACTCCGCCATGGTCAGCGCCGACAACGCGACCCGCAGCCGGGTACCCGGCGGCTCGTCCATCTGGCCGAAGACCAGCGCGGTGTCCTTCAGGACGTCGGCGCCAGCCATCTCGTTGATCAGGTCATTGCCCTCACGGGTGCGCTCCCCCACCCCGGCGAAGACCGAGGTGCCGCCGAAGTTGTGCGCGATTCGGAAGATCATCTCCTGGATCAGCACGGTCTTGCCGACGCCCGCGCCGCCGAACAGGCCGATCTTGCCCCCCTGGACGTACGGGGTGAGCAGGTCGATGACCTTGATACCGGTCTCCAGCATCTGGGTCTCGGGCTGCAGGGCATCGAACGGCGGCGGATCGCGGTGGATCGGCCAGCGCTCGGTGACCTCGACCGTCGCCGCGTCGACGTTCAGCACCTCACCGATCGCGTTCCAGACGTGGCCCTTGGTGACCTGCCCGACCGGGACCGTGATCGGCCCGCCGGTGTCGAGCACCGGGGCACCGCGGCGCACGCCGTCGGTCGGCTTGAACGCGATGCAGCGGACCTCATTGTTGCCGATCTGCAGCTGAACCTCGAGGGTGATCGGGCGCTTGCTCTCACCGACGCCGGCGTCGACCTTCAGGGCGTTGTGGATGTCGGGTAGCTTGTCGGAGGGGAACTCGACGTCGATGACCGAGCCGATGACCCGGATGACGCGTCCGGCACCAGTGGTGGGGGCATCCGCGGTGGGTTGGGTGTCGGTGACAGTCATTGGTTCAAAGCTCCTGTCCGGACGCCGACAGCGCGCCCGCGCCGCCGACGATTTCGTTGATTTCCTGGGTGATCTCTGCCTGCCGTGCCTGGTTCGCCTGCCGGGTCAGTTCACGGATCAGGTCGTTGGCGTTGTCTGTTGCCGAGTGCATGGCCTGCTGGCGGGCGGCCAGCTCCGAGGCGGCCGCCTGACGCAGCATGAACTTGATGGAGTCGATTATGTACATCGGCAGCAGCGCGTCCAGCACCGTCTCGGGATCGGGTTCGAAGGAGTACTCCGGGACGATGTCACCGGAGTACGCCTCGGTGTTGCTGGCGGTGCCATCGACGACCTGCAGCGGCAACAGCCGGACGATCCGCACCTGCTGGGAGACCAGCGTCCGGAACCGGGTGTAGACCACGTGCAGCTCCGACACCCCGCCCTGGGCCTGCCGGCGCAGGTACCGATCCATCAGCAGGGTACCGATCTCGTTTGCATGCTCGTAGTGCGGCGCCTCGCTGAAACCCAGCCACGAGTGCCTGACGTCGATCCCCCGGAACTCGAAGTACTCCTTCGGCTTGCGTCCGCTGGTGTACAGCTCCACCTCGACCCCTTCGGAGTTGAGGTGCTCGATCAGGCCCTCCGCGGTTCTGGCGAGGTTGCCGGGGTAGCCGCCTGCCAGGCCACGGTCGCTGCCGATCACCAGCACCGCCGAGCGCTGCCGGTCGTGGTGCTCGGCGGTCAGCGGATGATCCACCTTGGCGAAGGTGGCGACGGCGTTCACCGCGCGGCGCAACTCCATGGTGTACTCCTGCGCCGCCTGGGCCTTGACCTGTGCCCGGTTCACCCGGGAGGCCGCGATCAGCTCCATGGCCTTGGTGATCTTCATCGTCGCTGCCACCGAGTTGCGGCGCTGCCTCAGTTCGCGAAGGGTCGCCGCCACTGTCAGCCCCGCTTCTGCTTGACGATCTGCTGCTGGTGGATGTCGTTGCCGTCGACGGGTTCGGCCTCCACCTCACCCAGCAGCTCACCGGCGGAGGTGCGGAAGGTGCGCTTGAACTGCGCCATCAGCGCGGTCAGTTGTTCCACCGTCGCGTCCTCGAGCCTGCCGCTGGTCTCCACCTGGTCCAGCAGCGACGACTGGTGACGCAGGTGGTCCAGGAACTCGGCCTCGAACCGCTGCACGTCCTCGACCGGCACCTCGTCCAGCTGTCCAGTGGTGCCCGCCCAGATGACCGCCACCTGCTCGGCCATCGGCATCGGTGCATACTGCGACTGGCGCAGCAGTTCCATCAACCGGGAGCCACGCTCCAACTGCCGCTTGGACGTCTCGTCGAGGTCGGAGGCGAACATCGCGAACGCCTGCATGTCGCGGTACTGCGCCAGGGAGATCTTCAGGGTGCCCGCCACCTTCCTCATGGCCTTGGTCTGGGCGGCGCCACCGACCCGGGACACCGAGATGCCGACGTCCACAGCCGGACGCTGGTTGGCGTTGAACAGGTCGGACTGCAGGAAGATCTGGCCGTCGGTGATCGAGATCACGTTGGTCGGGATGTAGGCCGACACGTCGTTCGCCTTGGTCTCGACGATCGGCAGCCCGGTCATCGAACCGCCGCCGACGGCGTCGGACAGCTTCGCGCAGCGTTCGAGCAGGCGGGAGTGCAAGTAGAAGACGTCACCGGGGTACGCCTCGCGGCCCGGCGGGCGGCGCAGCAGCAGCGACATCGCCCGGTAGGCCTCGGCCTGCTTGGTCAGGTCGTCGAAGACGATCAGGACGTGCCTGCCCTGGTACATCCAGTGCTGCCCGATCGCCGACCCGGAGTACGGCGCGATGTACTTGAAGCCCGCCGGGTCGGATGCCGGCGAGTTCACGATCACGGTGTAGTCCATCGCTCCACGCCGGCTGAGGATGTCGTGAACCTCGGCGACCGTGGAGTTCTTCTGGCCAACTGCCACGTAGATGCACACCACCTGCTTGCTCGGGTCGCCGGACTCCCAGTTCGCCTTCTGGTTGAGGATGGTGTCGACCGCGATCGCGGTCTTGCCGGTCTTGCGGTCGCCGATGATCAGCTCCCGCTGGCCGCGGCCGATCGGGGTCATGGCGTCGATCGCCTTCAGGCCGGTCATCAGCGGCTCATTGACCTCTTGTCGGTCCATCACGCCGGCGGCCTGCAACTCGAGGGCACGACGACCCTCCAGCGGGGTGATCGGGCCCTTGCCATCGATCGGGTTGCCCATGGCGTCCACCACCCGACCCAGGTAGCCGTCGCCGACCGCCACCGACAGGATGTCCCCGGTGCCCTTGACCGTCGAACCCTCCACGATGCCCGCGGAGTCGCCCAGCACCACCACGCCGATCTCCCGGGCGTCGAGGTTCAGCGCGATACCCAGCGTCCCGTCGGCGAAGAGCAGCAGTTCGTTCGCCATCGCCGATGGAAGTCCTTCCACCCGCGCGATGCCATCACCCGAGCTGATGACCGAGCCGATCTCCTCCCGCGCGGTCCGCGTCGGTTGGTAGCTCCGCACGAATGAGGTCAGCGCCTCGCGGATCTCGTCGGGGCGAATCGTCAATTCCGCCATCTGCCTGCTCTCCACTTCTGCTTGCCGTCAGCCGATCAGGCGACGTGCTTGGTTCATTCTGCTTCGGACGGTGCCGTCGATCAGGTCGTCGCCGATCTCGATCCGGGCACCTCCCAGTACCTCGGGATCGATGTCCAACTGGATGTCGATACCGGCTCCGTAGATCCGGGTCAACTGCGCCCGCAGCACCGCCCGCTGCTCGGCGGTCAGCGGCTGGGCAACGGTGACCCGGGCCACGGTGTGCCGGCCGATCTGGGCTGCCACCTCGACGTAGCCGTCCAGGGTCCTGACCAGGGTGCGGCTGCGCCGCTGCACCGCTCGCTGGACGAGCCGCACCGTGGCGGGCAGCGCCCGGGCGCCGAAGACGTCGGCCACCAGCCGCTGGCGGGCGGCCACCTCGATCAGCGGGTCGGTGAGGGTCGACTGCAGCGCGGAGTCTGCCTCGACGGCACGAGCGATGCGGAAGACCTCGTCCTGCACCTCGTCGACCGCTCCCGAGACCACGAAGACTCCCCGCACACCCTGCCGTTCGACGGCCGCCTCCAGGCTGGTCGTATCGGGGGCGAGTGCGGATGCCCGGGCGACCAACTCGACCGCAGCTGCCGGGATCCGTCCCTCGAACAACCGCCGGGCGACTTCGCTGCGCACCTGCCCGGGGACGGCCGGATCGCTCAACGTGGACCGCAGCCGGTACTGCTGGCCCAGCGCGTCGGAGGCGGCGAAGATGCCATCGACGGCCGCGGGGTCGAGTGCCAGCGCGTCGGCCTCGGCGTCCAGTTCACGGTTGCCGGCGGTCAGGTCCATCACTGCTCCCGACTGGCCAGGTCGTCGGGCACGTAGTCAGGCAGCTGGCGGGACGGCTGCTGGGCGAGTTCGGCCAGGAACCGGTCGACGGTGCGCTGGGTCAGCGCCGAGTCGGTGAGCGACTCGCCGATGATGCGCTCGGCCAACTGGGCGGCCAGCGCGCCGACCTCACGGCGCAACTCCTGGTGGGCCTGTCCGTACTCGACGTCCAGTTGCTGGCGCCCGGCCTCGATGATCCGGGCGGCCTCCTGCTGTGCCTGTAGCCGGGCCTCCTCAACGATCACCGCGCCCTGTGCGCGCGCCTCCTCGCGAAGTCGGGCGGACTCCTCACGGGATCGGGCCAGTTGCTCCTGGTACTGCCGCTTGGTCTTCTCTGCCTCGGCCCTGATCACCTGCGCCCGGTTGATACCGCCCTCGATCTCGGCGGCCCGATCACCGTACATCGCCTCGAACCTCGGGACCACGAACATCTGCACCACCACAGCCACCAGGATCGCCAGCACCAGGCCGACGACGAACTCTGACAGGTGCGCCGGGGCCAGCGGCCCCAGCGGGCTCTCCATGGGAATCAGTCCAGCACCGTGCATGGTGGGGCCAATCACTGGATGACGAACGCCAGCACGAAGCCCAGGATCGCGAGAGCCTCGACCACGGCGAAGCCGATGTACGCGGTGCCCATCATGGCGCCGCGGGCCTCAGGCTGGCGGGCGGTGCCGTTGATGACCGAGGCGAAGATCCACGCCACGCCGATCGCCGGGCCCAGGGTCGCCAGCGCGTACCCGAGGACGTTGATCGAGCCGCTCAGTTCCATGGGGGTCATACTCGGTTCCTTTCGGTTTGGTTCATCCGGTGTGGTGATCAGTGACTCTCGCTGATCGACGACGAGATGTATTGGGCAGTCAGGATGGTGAAGATGTAGGCCTGCAGGGCGCCGATGAACAGTTCGAACAGCATCATCACCAGGCTGAACAGCAACGAGATGACGCCCCCCGCGTTGAGCACCAGGCCGTCTGCCTGGGTCAGCAGGTAGGTGCCCCCCACCACGAAGACGATGATCGTCAGGTGGCCGGCGAACATGTTGGCGAACAGACGCACACCGAGCGTCAACGGCCGGGTGACGAAGTTCGACAGGAACTCCACCGGGATGATGATCGGGTACAGGTACCACGGCACGCCTTCGGGGATCAGGGCTTTGCGAAGGTAGCCGATGCCGTGCCTGCGGAAGCCGGCGCTGACGTAGATGAACAGCACCAGCACCACCGCGCCCCACGCGTAGCCGATGTTCGACATGGTGGGGAACATGAACAGGAACAGTTCACCGAACCAGTTGTTGAGCAGGATGTAGGTGAACAGCCCGACCAGCAGCCCGAGGTAGGGCCGGAAGCCGGGGCCGAGGATGTCCCGGCCGACGCTGTTGCGGATGAACTCGTAGATGAGTTCCATGAGGTACTGCCCCTTGCTGGGCACCGTCTTCAGCCGCCGGGACGCCACCACCCACATCACGATCACGATCACGGCGGCGATCACCGCCTGAATCATCGGCTTGGTGATCCAGTCGGTGCCGAACAGTCCCGGGAACTGGAAGTCCTCGACCCCCGGTGCCGTGTAGCCGCCTTCCTGCATTGGGATCATGGGACGCTCCCGTACCGCTTGATAATGAGGTAGATGCTGACGGCCAGCCCGGCGAGCATGCCGACCGGCAGCAGGAAAGCCGTGTGCAGCAGGTGGTCGGCCAGCCAGCCCAACCCGCCGTACAGGCAGATACCTGCAATGAGGTAGCTGAGGATGGCCATCCCCTGGTCGCGTCCGGCGTCGCCGGGCGGCTCAACCCTCCTGTCGCGCGTCGTCACTGGTCCCACCCCGCAGGCGCCTGATAGCCACGGTCATAGACCGGGACGCGGACCCGGGCGTGCGCCATCACCAGCCCGGCCTGCCAGCCGATCAGGCACGCCAGCGCGCCCGCCGCGAACCACACGTTCGACCAGGCCTGCGTGATGGCCGGTGTCGAGGCGGCAGCCCACAGGGCGGCGCCAAACAACCCGACCCGCAGCACGAAGCATGCCACGGTGATCGTCAACCCGTTCCAGTCAGCCATCCGCAGGGTAAGCCCCTCCACGATCTGACCGGTGAGGAAGAACACGAGGACCAGCATGGCCGCAGCGAGCGCACTCACCGAACCGGACACGCCGCCGAAGATCAATCCGATCGCAGCACACAGGGCGGACGCCCCGGCACCGACCAGCAGACCACCGCGGGCGAGGCTCATCGGCCCTGCGGTGACCTTGCCTCGGGGCGCCACGGCGCACCTCCTCCTCGATGGTGTTCGCCAGCGATGATCCACGGGGGACGCTGGCGTGCGTCGCGTTCGAGTCTAGGGCATGGGCTGGGTTTCTTCGGAGCCCGCCGTCACTACACCGATCAGGGGTCTTGCGGTGCGGCGTCGGTCCGTCGGCCGGTGGGCCGGAAGGTGGCCAGTACCGCAACGACCAGTCCGCCCACCAGGCCCACCGCTGCCAGTGGGGTGCGCACCAGGCCGAGCACGATCACGCCGTACGCGATCACGGCCGTCCACAGGTACATCACCAGGACGGCGCCCACCATCGAATGGCCACGGCCTAGCAGCCGGTGGTGCAGGTGCTGTTTGTCGGCCACGAACCACCACCTGCCCTGTCGGGTACGCCGGATGTAAGAGGCGACGAGGTCGAGCAGCGGCAAGGCCATGATGGCGAACGGCAGGATCAACGGCAGCCAACTGGTCAGCAGGCCGCCGCTGGCGGGATCCAGGGAACCGGAATCGATCTGGCCGGTGAACGACAATGACGAGCAGGCCAGCAGCAGCCCGAGCAGCATCGAGCCGCCGTCGCCCATGAAGATCCGGGCGCGGTAGAAGTTGTGCGGCAGGAAGCCCAGGCAGACCCCGGTGATCGCGACACTGACCAGGCTGGCGGTGGTCGCAACCACGAGGTTCTGTTCGCGGGCCAGCACGTAGGTGTAGATGAACATCGCCGACGCGCCGATCGCCACCACCCCCGCCGCCAGCCCATCCAGGCCATCGACGAGGTTGATCGCATTGACGCAGACGAAGATGAACAGGACCGTGATCAGCATCGAGGTCCACTGGTCGAGCGCGATGATCTGATTGGGCAGCGAGATCCAGTACAACCGGACACCGTTCAGCGCGGCCACCCCGGCGGCCAGGGCCTGACCGGCGACCTTCGGGATCGCCGGCAGGTCGATCACGTCGTCGATCATGCCGACGATGCAGATCACCACAGCGGCTCCAAGAATTCCCAGCGAGTCGCGCCGGACAACCTCGTGCCGGCCCAGGAACGGCATCATCGAGGCCAGCAGGAAGGCCAGCGCCACCCCGGCCAGCATGGCCAATCCACCCAGGTAGGGAGTGGGGCGGGAGTGCACGTCGCGTTCGCGGATCTGCGCCTGGATTCCGAACCTGATGGCCGTCAGCCGGACCACACCGGTCAGCGCGTAGGTGGCCGCCGTGGCCACCAGCATCACCAGCAGGTACTCACGCATCGCTCGGCGGCACGTCGGCGAGACTGGGCAGCAGCACGGCCAACTCGGAGTGACCGATCACCCCGGCCCGAAGGATCCGTCCGGTCGGCGTGCTGGCCAGGTCGACGATGGTGGAGGCCACCGGCCCGGGCGTGGCTCCGGCATCGAGGTAGACCGCGACCGAGTCACCAAGTTGTGCGATCGCCTCGTCGACGCTGGTGGCCGGCGGCTCACCGGAGATGTTGGCGCTGCTGACCGCCAGCGGGCCGACGTGGCGCAGCACCTCGCGGGCGCCATCGTGGTCGGGCACCCGGACTGCGATCGTGCCCTCGGTCCTGCCCAGGTCCATCGGCAGCGAGCTCTGCGCCCTCATGATGAGGGTCAGGGCTCCCGGCCAGAACCGGTTGATCAGCGACTCGACCTCCACCGGCACATCGGCCACCAGGGCGCGCAGCATCGCGGGTTCCGAGATGAGCACCGGCGGCGGCATGTCACGGCCGCGCCCCTTGGCGTCCAGCAGTGCCTGTACCGCAGCCGGTTGCAGGGCGTCGGCGGCGATCCCGTAGACGGTGTCGGTGGGCAGGACGACCAGCCCGCCGGCTGCCAGCGCCGCCGCGGCCGCGGTCAGGGCTTCGTCGGCCTGGGTCGCCAGGTCGAACCTGCGCCAACCCGCCGGCTGCGCCGGATCAGGGGTTGGCTGCCCGGCCGGGTTCAACATCTCGGTCACCCCCCAATCGTTGCATGGGCGACCCGGGAGCCAGCGCAGTGACATAGCGGGCCCGGCCGGTCAGGTCGCGGTGGCTGGCGGCCATCCCGAAACCGGCCGCGCTGGCCGCTTCGACCACCTGCGGCGACTGTTGGTCACCGTGCTCCACCACCAACTGGCCTCCGGGACGCAGCAGCCGCCGGGCCACCCCGATGACCACCCGGATGGCGGCCAGGCCGTCCTCGTCGGCGAACAACGCGTTCGGCGGGTCGTGGTCGCGAACATCGGCGGGCAGCAGATCGCGCTCGGCCCAACTGATGTAGGGCGGGTTCGCCACCACCACGTCTACCTGACCGTCCAGTTCGGCCAGTGCGTCCGCCATGTCGGCGTGCACGACACTGGCGCCGGTGCCGGCGAGGTTGCGTCGTAGCCACCGCAGCGCCCCTTCGTCCGATTCGACGGCGAACAGCCGGACGCCGGGTACCTCGTCGATCATCGCGGCGCTGATCGCCCCCGATCCGGCGCAGAGTTCCACCACCAGTGGGCGCTCGATGGCGCGGGCGGCCTCGATGGCGGCCCCGGCGACCAGTTCTGTTTCCGGCCGGGGGACGAAGACACCGGGGCCCACCGCGACCACCACCGCGCGGAAGCCCACCAGGCCAGTCAGGTGCTGCACCGGTGTGCCGGCGCACCTGGCGTCGATCAGCTGCTCGTAGCGGGCGACCACGTCCGCCGGGAGTTCACGGGCCACCAGCAGACCGGTGGCGCTCAAAGCGCTGGCGTGCAGCAGCAGGGTGCGGGCCTCGGCCTGTGGGGAGCCGACTCCGGCTTCGCGCAGCCGGGCGGTGGCCCGGGCGAGCACGACCGTCGGGCCGGGATTCACCGGTCATCCTGCTGGCCGAGCTGGGAGAGCCGCTCGGCCAGGTCGGCGGCCTGCAGCGCCTCGATGACCGGCCCAAGCTCGCCGTTGAGGACCTGGTCGAGGTTGTGGGCCTTGAACCCGATGCGGTGGTCGGTGATCCGGTTCTCGGGGAAGTTGTAGGTGCGGATGCGCTCGGAGCGGTCGACGGTGCGCACCTGGGACTTGCGGGCTGCAGCGGCGGCCTGCGCAGACTCCTCCTCGGCCTGCGCCACCAGCCGGGCCCGCAGGATGCGCATGGCTTGCTCCTTGTTCTGGAGTTGGCTGCGCTCGTCCTGGCAGGTCACGACGATGCCGCTGGGCAGGTGGGTGATCCGCACCGCGGAGTCGGTGGTGTTTACGCCCTGACCGCCCTTGCCGCTGGACCGGTAGACGTCGATGCGCAGGTCGTCGTCGCTGATCTGCACCTCGTCGGCTTCGACATCGGGCATCACCAGCACCCCGGCTGCCGAGGTGTGGATGCGGCCCTGCGATTCGGTGACCGGCACCCGTTGCACGCGGTGCACCCCGCCTTCGGACTTCAGCACCCCGTAGGGCGCCTGGCCGGGTTCGGGGGTGCCCGGCGCGCGGACGGCCACGGTTGCGGACTTGTAACCGCCCAGGTCGGTGGTCTCGCTGTCGAGGAGTTGGGTCTTCCAGCCGCGCTGCTCGCAGTAGCGCAGGTACATGGCGAGCAGGTCGCCGGCGAACAGCGCCGACTCCTCGCCGCCCTCCCCCGACTTGATCTCGATCAGGGCGTCCCGGTCGTCGTTGGGGTCGCGGGGCGCCAGCAGTGTGGTCAGCTTGTCGCGGACGACCGCCAGCCGGTCGCCGATCTCGGCGAGTTCGTCGGCGAATGCGGGGTCCTCAGCGGCCAGATCGGTGGCTGCCTGGGCGTCGCCGGTCAACTGGTCGAATTCATCGAGTGCCTTGACGATCTGGCCAAGTTCGGCGTAGCGCCGCCCGACCGCCCGGGAACGCGACGCGTCCGCCAGCACCGCCGGATCGGCCATCTGGGTGGCGAGTTCGGCGTACTCGGCTCGCATTCCTGAGGCGGCCTCGAACATGGGTGCTCCTGCGTCTGCTGGATCGTTGCCAACGAGAACAGGCGCTGGTCGCGGATCACCGCTACCAGCGCCTGTGGGTTCGCACTACTTGTTCTGGTCGCCCTTGCTGTTGCCGTAGCGGCGCTGGAAGCGTGCAACTCGACCACCGGTGTCGAGGATCTTCTGCTTGCCGGTGTAGAAGGGGTGGCACTCAGAGCAGACGTCGGCACTCATGACGTCGCCCTTGATGGTGCTGCGGGTGGTGAACTGGTTCCCGCAGGTGCACACGACCTTCACCTCGTGGTATTCCGGGTGGGTGGCCTGCTTCATGGTTGTCTCCTCGTAATCGTGTGCCGGGTCGCCAATGGCGTGAACCGGCGCCGACCGGACAGTTTAGCGCGCCGTCCGGTCTGGCCCAAACCGTCGGGTCGTCAGTCGTTGCCCGGGGTGGTGCGGCTGATCAGCACCAGGAACTCCGAGTTGTTCTGGGTCTTGCGCATCCGGCTGAGCAGCATCTCCAGCGCGGCCTGGTCCTCCATGCCGGACAGCACCCGGCGCAGCTTCCAGATGATGTCGAGTTCGGCGCGTCCCATCAGCAGTTCCTCGCGGCGGGTGCCTGAAGCGTCCACGTCGATCGCCGGGAAGATGCGCTTGTCGGCGAGCTGACGGCTGAGCTTGAGCTCCATGTTGCCGGTGCCCTTGAACTCCTCGAAGATGACCTCATCCATCTTGGAGCCGGTCTCCACCAGCGCGGTGGCCAGGATGGTCAGCGAGCCACCGTTCTCGATGTTGCGGGCGGCACCGAAGAACTTCTTCGGCGGGTACAGCGCTGCGGAGTCGACGCCACCGGACAGGATGCGTCCGGACGCCGGGGCCGCCAGGTTGTAGGCACGGCCGAGCCGGGTGATGCCATCGAGCAGCACCACCACGTCACGGCCGAGTTCGACCAGGCGCTTGGCGCGTTCGATGGCCAGTTCAGCGATCGTGGTGTGGTCCTCGGCCGGGCGGTCGAAGGTGGACGCGATGACCTCACCGGTGGTGGTGCGCTGGAAGTCGGTGACCTCCTCGGGACGCTCGTCCACCAGGACGACCATCAGGTGGACTTCGGGGTTGTTGGTGGTGATCGCGTTCGCGATCGCCTGCAGGATCATCGTCTTGCCGGCCTTGGGGGGCGAGACGATCAGCCCGCGCTGGCCCTTGCCGATCGGGCTGACCAGGTCGACGATGCGGCCGGACATGTTCTGCGGCGTGGTCTCCATCCGCAACCGCTGCTGCGGGTAGAGCGGGGTCAGCTTGCCGAAGTCGGGCCGACCGCGCATCGCCTCGGGGTCCTTGCCGTTGACGGTGTCGAGCCGGACGAGCGGGTTGTACTTCTCGCGCCGCTCCCCCTCCCGGGGCTGCCGGATCGCGCCGGTTACCACGTCACCCTTCCGCAGGCCGTGCTTGCGCACCATCGACAGCGAGACATAGGCATCGTCGGGGCTGGGCAGGTAGCCGGAGGTGCGGACGAAGGCGTAGTTGTCCAGGACGTCCAGGATGCCCTTCACCTCGATGAGGACGTCGTCCTCGCGCACCGTGTCGTCCACCCGATCGATGTCGGAGCCGCTGCTGGGGCGGTTGCGGCGGCTGCTGCGGTCACGCTGGCGCCGGTTGCGGGAGCGACGCGAGGTGCCGCCGCCGGAGGAGTCGTCGTCGCGGCTGCCGGGTTGGGTCTGGGTGGTGGAGGGTTGCTTGCCGTTGCCGTTGCCGTTGCCAGAGGTCTGCCCGGGCGCGGCACCCTCACGCTCACGCAACCGCTCGCGCACCTTCGGGTCCTGGCTCAGCGCGGCCAGTCGGGCTCCCACATCGTCGGTGCCGCCCTGCCCGTCGTGGTCATCGGTCGCGGGTTCCGGGGCGGCGACCGGTTCGGGGG